>NZ_JARLJK010000144.1:0-495472 GCF_031291215.1 Silvimonas sp. | reverse complement strand
GGATGTGTTCGATTACATCCGGTTTTACAACCATCATCGCCGCCATTCGACGCTGGGGTATCTGACCCCGGCGGAATTCGAGCTGCGTAATTCAGCACTCAGTGCTTAACCCGGTGTCCGTTGAGGCCGGGCCAGACCAGGTCGCGCTCAAGTACCAGGCAGTAGTCCGCCTCTAATTGGCTCTCGAGGGCAACGGTAATACCATTTTTCCTACTCGGAAACAGGGCGGTTCGTCGCCCTCGTGTGCCCTGATGGATTTTCCTGACGCCATGGACCAGCATGGCTGTATTTGGTGTTTTGAGGAAAGCGGCTTCGGCTTGTGCGGCAATGGAAGAAGCGGTTTTCATACGGCATGTTCTCGATTTTCTAAACCGAAGGCGTGCAGCCACCCCTTCGATATCACGACCGAATTCTGAAATCTCCGGAAACAGGCATAAAAACGCCCCTCATCAGTGAAAACTCATGATCCGGAGAACTAACAAGGAGGTAAGAGGCTTGACGCGAGAGAGGTCGGTGGCGATACTGATTTTGCGCACAGAGTCGCCAGACTCTCACGGGGCAAGCCGCAAGGTTTGTCCCGTTTTACATTTGTGCCTCCGCTTTTCGTGGACTGTCCGGACTATTCTTTTGGGCGAATGAAGTTCCTGCGCGTTCGCGCATTAATCTCAGGAATCCCGTGAGCAATTTCGCTTCATCAGTGGGTAAACCGGGCAGGCATGTGCGAAGCTCTCTGAACAAATAAAACACCTCTTCAGAGCAATCAACGGGCAGTACGTAGCGCCGCTGAGACGCCTCGACAATATCCTGCAATTCATTGATCTGCGATTCAGTGAGCTGAAGCGCCAGACTTAGACGCGAGACAAATTCTGCGGTGGGCGGGCCTTTAACTCCGGCTTCAAGTGCCGACAGGTAACTTTGTTCGTAGCCAACCAGAGCCGCCAGTTCAGACTGGCGTAGCCCACTACAAGATCTGAGCTGTTGGAGATGGCGCGAAAATGGGTTCACGAGAGGTGACCAGATCGAGTAGTTAAACCTCGAAAAGCCTACTGCGAAAAATATGAGAAGTCAACTCTAAGCTATTGATGTGCAATGGTAATATAAAAAATGTATGTGCATCTTAAAGGCAAAATTCCGCCGACGGAAATGGCATAAAAATCTCGGGTTATATCGAGAGCACTTGCGGAGTTGATGAAGAGTTATGTGTCGTTTCAATGAACGTTTATGTGTCGTAAATGCAGACTTATCTGTCGCCTGACGGCGCACAGTTCAGCCAGATGAACGCCAGCCGGTTCTTGTTCCTCATATAGAACGATCGTACAATTTGCGCTTTCCCCTTTAGCGCCCGGCTGGCATGCAGCGCAAGATCATTCACATCGATTGCGATTGTTTTTACGCATCTGTCGAAATGCGCGACAACCCGGCGCTGCGCGATGTGCCGCTGGCAATTGGCGGCGCGGCGGACAAGCGCGGGGTGGTGTCGACCTGCAATTACCCGGCGCGCAAATTTGGCATTCATTCGGCCATGCCTACCGCCACGGCCATGAAGCGTTGCCCCGATCTGATTCTGCTGCCGCCGCATTTTGACAAGTACCGCGAGGCATCACGGGCGGTGCAGCGCATCTTTGCCGATTACACCGACCGCATTGAGCCGCTGTCGCTGGATGAGGCGTATCTGGATGTCACCGGCTCCACGCACTGCAAAGGCAGCGCCACGCTGATTGCGCAGGAAATCCGCCAGCGCATTGAGGCCGAAGTGGGGATTACCGCCAGCGCGGGCATCGCCGCCAACAAGTTATTGGCCAAGATTGCCAGCGACTGGAACAAACCCAACGGCCAGTTTGTGGTGCGTCCGGATCAGGTGGATGAGTTTATCCAGCCCTTGCCGGTGGCCAAATTGTGGGGCGTGGGCAAGGTCACGGCGGCGCGGATCAACAAAATGGGCGCGATGACCTGTGCTGATCTGCAGACCTGGCCGCTGGAAAAACTGGTGGCAGCGTTCGGCAAATTTGGCGGGTCATTATATAAACAGTGCCGGGGGCTGGATGAGCGGCCGGTACAGCGTGATGGCCGTCGCAAGTCTTTATCGGTGGAATACACCTACAACCAGGATTTGCCTGATCTGGCAGCCTGCATGGCCAAATTGCCCGCGCTGATAGAGGACTTCACTGAGCGCTTTGCCCGGCTGCGCGACGGCGAACCGCCGCACAAGACCTTCGTGAAAATCAAATATCACGACTTCACCCAGACCACGATGGAATGCATCTGCAGCGAACCCCGGGCGGAGATTTTTGAGCAGCTGTTAACCCAGGCGTGGCCACGCGGGCATAAAGCGGTCCGCTTGCTGGGTGTCGGGGTGCGCTTTGCCGATACGCCGTTGGCGGGGCCGGTCAATCTGACTTTGCTCTGATCACGGCCTTGATTTGGCCGCAGCCGGTTGCTGTTGCAATTACAGTACATTTTCTTCAAAAAGATACCACTCGTAAGTCAGACCCCGCCGAAACCAGCGCGCATAAGGGTTTTGCACTATCACCGGGTAATACCACTTTCCTTTTTCTGGCTGGATATTTGTACCTGGCCACAACTTGCGGAGAACACCGATGAAAACAGTGCAGATCACCCTTGCGCTCGCCGCGATGAGCCTGACCGGCGCAGCCATGGCCGACGTTACGCTCTACGGCATCATCACGGGCGACGTGGATACGGGTAATAACGGCAAGCAAGGCACCAGCGTCATTTACCAGGATGTGGGTACGCGGATTGGTTTCAAGGGCACCGATAAATGGGATGGCGGCGCCAAAACCATCTGGGAAGTGGAAAGCGGAGCGCTCACCGGCAGTAGCGGTCAGTGGGGTAGCCGGGAAGCATGGATCGGGGTGCAGGATGACACTTGGGGCACCTTGCGTTCCGGGCGCGGCAAGAGCCGTTACGATCTGATCGTGGAAGAGTTTGATACTTTTGAATCCAACGTCACCATGGCCAGTACATTCGATGACGCCACGTATGTCACTCGCAATACCGGTGCGGTGATGTACACCAGCCCGTCGCTGGGCGGGCTGACGCTGGATGGCGAATACAACTTTGTCAGCGGCGGCAATCACGATTACACAGCCATTGGCGCCGCGCACTTCAAACAGTCTGCGTTTCAACTGTACGGCGCGTATATCTTGCAAAGCCACAAGGTTCGCACCGGTCTGGCGGACGTGACCGACTTTACCGGAACGACATCGGCTGATGGCGACTTGCAGGCGTATATGCTGGGCGGGCAGTGGTATCCCACGGACAGCGCCTTTGTGGGCTTGCTCTACCAGCATGCGACGCAAGACACCACTGACCCGCGCGGCGCTTTCAAACGCGATTCCACCATGTTGATGGCCCAATACAGCGTAGGCGTGTGGACGCCTCGGGCCGGTTGGGTGCATCAGTTTGAAGGCAAATTTGATAATGGCGGCAAGATCAAAACGGCGGATCAGTTCGAGATCGGCACTGACTACAACCTGAGCAAACACTCGATCCTGTACGCGGAAGCGGCGTACATCAACAACAACGATCAGAACGGTTTTGTCACCACTTCCGGCACCACCGGCTGGACGCCAACGCAGCCGGGTAACGGCAAGGTGCTGTCGATCGGCTTGCTGGCGTTCTTCTGATCCGCTCAGTAGTTGGCGTGGCGAGCAGGCGCGATGCCGGTTCGTCACGCGATCAACCCGGCTGCGGCTGCATCCAGCGCTCGGCCTGCAGACGCACCACGTCGCTCATCGCCTGCTCACGTTGCAGTACCTCACGCAACCACTGACTGTCAGCCTGACCACCTTGTACTTCCGCCTGCAGCGCCAGCAATGCGGGTTGGCACTGCAATCGTTCCGCCTGGGGCCGCATTTGCGCCAGCGTCTGGGCGATATCGGCACCAAGTTCGCTGTGCACGCCGGTATACGGGTTAATGAAGTTCCCCTGCGCGCCAAAGCGGCAGGCCTGAAAGCGGTTGTAGGCGTATAGCTCGTAGACGTCGGGCGAGGGTTGCTGCGGTCGCTCCGTCAGATAATAACGAGCCAGACATTGCGCAAAGGCCGCCAACGCTGCGGCTTTTTCCACGGTAAGCGGGGTGTCGCAAATGCGTAGTTCCACCGTGCCGTAGCCCGGTTTGGGGCGGATATCCCAGTAAAAGTCTTTCATGCTGCCAATCACGCCAAAGCTTTTCATGCGCTCAAAAAACGCCGTGAATTCAGCCCAGCTTTGCACAAACGGCATATGCCCGGATAACGGAAAAGCGTTGATGGCGTTCAGCCGCGAGGTATGAAACGCGGTGTCTTCGCCTTGCGAGAATGGCGATGCGCCGGACAACACAATGAATTGCGGGATATGCCGCGACAACATATGCAGCAGATACACCGCGTCGTCGCCATTGGGGCAACCCAGATGCACATGCTGGCCGAACACCACAAACTGCTTGGCCAGATAGCCGTACAACTCGGACAACTGATGAAACCGTGGCATATCAAAGATGCGCTGCTCGCTCCACTGGTGAAACGCGTGCGTACCGCCGCCAGCCACCGCCAAATTGAGCTTGCCGCACTGGCGGGCGATCTCGTCGCGGATGCCGCGCAGTTCTTGTACCAGCTCGTCGTGGCGGGTGTGGATCGAGGAATTAATCTCGATCATGCTCTCGGCAATTTCGGGTTTGACGGTGTCCTTGTAAGGCGTTCTGGCCAGCAAACGCAGCAAATCCGGCGCGCCGCGGGTCAGGTTGTAGTCGCGGGTGTTAAGCACTTGCAACTCCAGTTCCACGCCCATGGATAACTGCGGGGAACTCTGGAAATCCATTTCATCCATCGATACGAGGCCTTGTCGAGTTGAGTCGCAGGGTGGATGTGTCCAGCCCTCCCCCTTCCCGGGTTTGGCTGGCATCCATGTCACTCGGTTCCGTTTATCCCGCTCAACGGGTTTCGCGTGCCAGCCGCAATGCCAGGAGTGTGACTACCGGACCAACCAGCTCCAGCAGCGCCACTGATCCCAGCACAATGCCGCGCAAGGTCATGCCGAATTCCGGATACAGCCGGGCCATATCTTCGGCCAGCACCAGCGCTGTGCCCGATACCGGTAACAGCACCAGTCCCAACCAGGCAGATTTACGCAGCCCGAGGCCACTGAACGGGCTAATCAACATGGTGCCAAGAAATTTGCCAGCAAAGCGCGCCACGGTGAAAGCCAAAGCCGCCCAGCCACCGGCCATTAACGCGGGCCAGGACAAACTGGCGCCGGCAATCACAAACAGCACAGCCAGGAACAGATAGCCGTAACGGCCAATATCCACGGCAGCGACGCGGCGATCGCGGTCCATGTTCTTGATAAACACACCCAGCACCAGCAAGGTAATCAACACAGAAAAACGCAAAACTGAGGCGAAGCCCACGGCCGCCAACACCATGCCGATCAAAATCGCCAATTGGCCGTCGCCGGTTTTGCTGGTCAGTCCCACCAGAAACAAGGTGCTGCGCGCCATCAGAAAGCCCAGCAAAATGGACCCGGCTACCAGCCACAACGGGTGCAGGATCGCCAGCTTGAGCGACGCGCCTTGATCCAGATGCAGCATGACCAGCAACATGGCCACGGTGATGAACGCGATGACGCCATTGGCGGCGATCAGGTTCATGGCTCGATCAGTCACCTGGCCTTCGGCATGTTCATCGCGGGCAATCATCCAGAACACAGCGGGCGAGGTGGAAATTCCGATCGCCGCCGCCATGCCCGAAACCAGCGGCGACAAGCCCAGATACAGCAGAGTGCCGAAAGCGAGCGCAAAGCCAAGCACACTTTCGGTGACGCAGCTGACTGCAAGCCAGCGATCTTGCCGCCACCATTTGAAGTCCAGCCGCTGACCGAACTCAAACAGCACCACGCCCAGCGCAATATCGAGCAAGGGCCGCAACTTGAGCAGCGTGGCGCTGTCGATCAAACCCAGGCCACTTTGGCCCAGCAATATACCCACCAGGGTGAACCCGGTAATGCGCGGCAAGAACTTCAGCCGCTGAACTGCGCCGCCGCCAATATATGCGACGACCAGCAAAATGCCGAAAAGAGCGACTACATTGAATTCAAAGGGAAAGGATGGCAGAAAATCCAGATCAAGCATGCCAGGCTCCACAAGTGATTTGCAGTTCGGGGCGCGGTATCCGCAGCAACCGGCCAGGCCGGGTAACGGCGGGTGCCAGCGCAATGACGCAAGGTGAACTGACTGGACTAAGGGTTGCCGCAGATACAAAGCACAAGCACTGTGCACCGGCGGCCAGAATAACGATGCTGATTGAAAATGCGTGCACTGCACGCATGCGACGAGGGTGTCCAGGTGATATGGTCTGATCCTCGTGTTCTACGATTAAACTACAAAACGATCAGAAAAGCCTCTGCCAATTCGTTACCGGCCGGAGGCCAACAGCAAGTCAGAACAGCCGGAAGCTTGTCGGGGCGGGACTTTGCGGCGCGTGGTTGCGCCATTGAAAAACTCCACACCAAGGCATACAGGCCGGAGCACTGCCCATGTTGAAGTTCTTCCCGCAATCGTTGGGATTCTGGTCGGCAACGCTGTTCCTGATTACCGTGCTGCTGCTGGGCGGCACCTCGGTGAACGCTCTGTGGATGATGGAACATCTGGGCCAGCAAAGCCGCAGCACCTCGCAAAGTGCGGCCACGCTGACCGAGCAGGCGCAGCGATTGCAAGAGCGCTCGCTGGCCATGGAACGCAGTGCGCGCCAGTTCCTGATCCTGAACGATCCGTCATTTCGCGACCGTTATATGGATGCCTGGAAAGAGGCACAAACCGCGTTACGTGCCATCAAGGTGGCTTCCGGCTCGCAGGCGCCAGTGTTTAACGAGTGGCTGGAAACCGCAGAAACTGCGGGTTCCGTGCTGGCCCGCTCTTTCGACGAAGCCCAACTGCAGCAGCACTATCTGTTTGCGCAGCTGGAGCATCTGCGCGAACTCAATGACGAGATCGTGCAGGACACGCGCAATGGCATCGCCAGTCGTAACGACTCATTCTTGCAGGAACTGGACCGCCAGCGCACCTTGCTGCTGTGGCAACTGATCACCGTAGGCGCCATCGCATTGCTGCTGATCATTGCGTGGAATCTCGGCTTTGCCCGACCACTGCGCCGGGTGGCGGCCGCCATTCATCAGCTGGGCGAGAACCGGCTGGCCGATCCGGTAGTCATTGGCGGGCCGGGCGATTTACGGCAACTGGGCGTGCAACTGGACTGGTTGCGGCGGCGCTTGTTATCTTCAGATGAAGAAAAAACCCGCGTGCTGCAGCATGTTTCGCACGAACTCAAAACGCCGCTCGCTGCATTACGCGAAGGTGTCGCCTTGCTGGACGAGGGTATCATCGGCCCGCTGGAACCACGCCAGCGCGAGATCACCGGCATCCTGCAGCAGAACGTATTAACGCTGCAGACCCGCATTGAAGATTTGCTGCGTTACCAGACCATTGCCTGGCAGGCGCGCCGACTTACTCGTGCCAGTACCGATGTGCGCACGGTGATTGAATCCGCCGTAGAAAACCAGAAACTGCAGTGGCAAGCACGCAATCTGCAAGTCACGGTGGCTGGCCCCAATGCGGTGATTACGGCCGATGCAGAAAAACTGGGTATGGTGGTCGGTAACTTGTTATCCAACGCCATCCGCTTCAGCCCGGAAAACGGCACGGTGGCTCTGTCTTGCATGCAGGCTGATGGCACCACGCTGATTGAATGCGCCGACGAAGGGCCTGGCGTGCCCATTGCAGAAATACCCCGGATTTTCGACCCGTTTTATCGCGGCGGCGGGCAGCCGCCATCGGCCACTCCTGGTCACGGCATTGGTTTATCCATTGTGCGTGAGCTGGTAGAGGCCCATGGCGGCGCGGTTGAATTACTCGCAACCGGCCCCGGCGCCCGTTTCAGGATTACGTTGCCCGATGATCATCATTAAGTCCTCCCGCTTTACCCCACTGTTGTTGTGCAGCGCACTGCTGGCCGGTTGCGCTGGCGGCTGGGGCATCCGCAAGCCGATTCCGGCTCCGGTTGCCTCTGCCCCGGCGGTGACGCCCACGCCAGCCCCGGCACCACCGCCTGACCCGATTCGCACCAGCACCGAGTTCTATCTGCAAACGCGCGCGCTGCCGCCAGCAGAACTGACCCGTCGCGCCGCAGAACTGGCCAATGGCTTGCAGACCCCGGAAACCTCGTTGAAACAAGCCATTTTGTTATCGCATACCCGTAACCCCAATGACCTGACCCGGGCGCTGGCGCTGGTCGACAACATGACGCGCACCGACAACGCGTTGCGACCGCTGGCGCAATTGCTGAGCCAGCAATGGAACGATCGCCGCAAACTGGAAGACCAACTGGATAAGCAAACCACCGCCGGCAAAGATGCCCAGCGCCGTGCCGACCAGCTTAAAACGCAGCTGGACGCGCTCAAGAACATTGAGAAAGACATGGCCGACAAAGCTTCCGCCCCGGCGCGCAAGGAATGAACAAGCCCATGGAAAAAGCCCACCTGCTGTTTGTTGACGACGACGCAGACATGTTGCGGCTGATGGCACTACGGCTGGATGCCGCAGGTTATCGCGCCACCACAGTGGCCTCGGCCGAGCAGGCTTTGGCGCAAATCGCCGTGGAATGTCCGCAACTGGTGATCAGTGACGTACGTTTGCCTGGCCAGGATGGCATGGCGCTGTTTGAAGAAATTCGCCAACGCCACCCTGGCTTGCCGGTCATCCTGCTAACCGCACACGGCACGATCCCCGATGCGGTCGAGGCCATGCAGCGCGGCGTGTTCTGCTATCTGACCAAACCGTTCGACGCCCACGTGTTGCTGGATAAAGTGGCGCAAGCGTTGAACCTGAGTTCAACCGGCGGTGGCTCGCCACAGCAAAACGACCAGAACTGGCGCAGTGGTTTGATCAGCCGCAGCCAGATCATGGAAGAGTTGCTGGGCGAAGCGCGGCTGGTGGCCGCCAGCGATGCCAGCGTGCTGATCCAGGGTGAAAGCGGCAGCGGCAAAGAGGTGCTGGCTCGCGCGCTGCATCGTGCCAGCCCACGCGGACGCGGCCCGTTTGTGGCAGTCAACTGCGGCGCCATCCCGGAACAACTGCTGGAGTCCGAACTGTTTGGCCATATCAAAGGCGCCTTTACCGGCGCGCTGGCCAACCATCGCGGGCTGTTCCAGACCGCCAATGGCGGCACCCTGCTGCTGGATGAAATTGGCGATATGCCACAGCCTTTGCAGGTCAAACTGCTGCGCGTGTTGCAGGAAAAAGCCGTGCGCCCGGTTGGCGCCAATGAGGCAGTGGCCGTGGACGTGCGCATTATCTCCGCCACGCACCGCGATCTGGATGCCGCCATCGCCCAGGGCCAATTCCGCGAGGATTTGTACTACCGGCTCAATGTGGTGTCGCTGACCCTGCCGCCGCTGTCGGCGCGGCGCGAAGACATCCCGCTGCTGGCCACGCATTTTCTGGGCCAGGTGGCAGCGCGTTACAGCAAGGCCGTTTCCGGCTATGCGCCCGACGCCATGGAGGCGCTGGTTTGCGCCGCCTGGCCGGGCAATGTGCGCCAGTTGTACAACGTGGTGGAGCAAGTGTGTGCACTCGCCACGGCTTCGATCATCCCGCTCACGCTGGTCCAGCGGGCCTTGCGGCTACCGGCGCAGGGCATTCTGAATTACAACGATGCCAAAATCCGCTTTGAGCGGGACTATCTCACTCAACTCTTGAAAGTGGCGGATGGCAACGTTACCGACGCCGCCCGCATCGCCGGGCGTAACCGCACCGAGTTCTATCGACTGCTGCAAAAACACGGGCTGAATCCGGGATTATTTCGCCAGTCCGGCGAGGGTGTCGCCTGACAGCGACAGCGCCGAAAGGCCGTGAATATGACCATTTCTGCCCTGCATTTCATAAGCGTCGCCAAATGGCGACGTTTTTTCATTTTTATACTGGCCCAATTACACCAAAATCCATGACATCAAACGCAACACATTGAAAAACAATAAGTATTTAAAGATGGCACGCCACTTGCATTAGTAGCCTTACCTCCAGATTGAGGTTGTCTTTTAAACATCCAGATTTCACATTGGAAAGGAGCTTACCGATGCAAATCCGAAAACTCATGCTTAATCTCGCACTGATTGCCGGCACTGTCATGCTCGGGTCTGTGGCTTATGCCGCAGGCACTTCCACCTCAACCACTGGCGCAGACCCGACTCCGGCGAGCGCTCCGCAAAGTTTGACGAAGTAAGCTTTATCTCCCGTGACCGACTGACCCCGAGCTGGCCTGTTGCAATAGCAGGTCAGCCCGGGTCTGACATCGGCGCTACCCCCCCCCAGCGCTGACGTAACGCCCACCCCTTGATGGGGTGGGCCTCTTTTTGTCCACGATCATGACAGTGTGCTGCGTGTAAACTGAGCGGCATGCCAGCGGTAACCCTCTTTCTTCTTGCTGATGATCCATCCATTACCGATGTCGCGCTGTCCGCCCTGCCCTGGTCGGACGATGCCGTCGCACGGATGAGTCAGATCGCCAACGTCCAACGCCGGCGCCAGTTCATGCTGGGCCGCTGCTTGCTAGCTCAGGCCGCTGGCGAACTCAGTGGCGTCGCGCTGACAGTCAACAACATCCTGGAACGGGCGCAGGCGAGCCCGATAATCGACCGCCAACCCGATCTGGCAGTATCGCTATCGCACACCGGCCCATGGCTGGGGCTGGCATTGGCGCAAAACACCCGCCTCGGACTGGATCTGGAACTGGGCCGCCCGCGCAACGTACTGGCGCTGGCGCGGCATGCTTATGCGGCAGCTGATCTGGCGTGGGTGGAACAGGCCAGCGCGACCGAACAAGCAGAACGCTTCTATCTCTTATGGACGCTGCGCGAGGCGGGTTTCAAGGGTGGTCTGCGTGAACATGTCTACGGTGAACCAGCCGCGCTGCCATTGCTGGACGACGCTTGTGCGGCGAGCGGGGTCGTTGAGCCGAATCTGTATTGGGCTGTGGTCGCGGCACACCCCATCAATGTGACCATTCGCCCTTTGGTGCTGCAGTTATGAATGCGCACGACGTCATCGTTTATCCCACAGCCAGCAGCTTGCAGCCGTTCCACTCCAGCCAGTTGCGCTACCGCCAGGCCTCGGCTGGCGATGCGACGGTATTGGCCCAATTGATCTACGCCGCTGGTGAAGCCGAGTTTGCCTATTTTCTGGGCGCTGATAGCCAGACGTGCATCGCATTTTTACAAGAAGCGCTGGAAGAACCGCTGGGCCATTTCTCCTGGCATCACCACCAGGTCGCCACGCTGGCGGACCAGCCAGTCGCGGTGATGAGCATTCAGGACGGGCGCGGTAGTTTGCTCAATGGACCCTACCTGGCCGCGCAACTCACCCGCCATTTTGGCTGGCGGCAGACTGGCGCCATCCTGCGTCGTGGCCTGGTGCTGCAACGGGAAATCCCCTCACCCGCCCGCGACCAAACCTTGATCGCCCACTGCGCGACAGTGCCGGAAATGCGCGGGCTCGGCGTGTTCTCGGCGTTATTCAGCCACGCCATGACCTGCGGACAACTCCCGGCACGTAAAGGTCAGGACATCATTCTGGATGTACTGGCGAGCAATACCCAAGCGTTTGCGCTGTATCGCCGGCTGGGGTTTGTACAGATGTCCACGCATCCGTTTGTGGCAGCCGGTGTGCCGGAGCATTTGTTTGCCAAGCGGATGCGGTTTCGGGCTACGCCTCGGAGTTGTTGAGTTCATGACGTTTACCGGGAACTTGTTGCCTGGATCCGGTGGGGCCATACCAGGCAAAGTCAGGAACGGTGGCCAATCGAGGCATTGCAACCCCGGATTCTCGCTTCGCTTCATCCGGGCTACATGCTGCAAAAGCCTGGTTGTTAGTGCCTTCGGCACGGCTTGGTTTTGATACCCGGGGTGCCGGGAGCACGTTTCTTTTTCTTGCGTCGCCAAGAAAAAGAAACCAAAAAGAAGGCGACCCCAAGCCGTCGCCCGGTCTGCGACCGGATACCCTGCGCTATGCAAGATTGCCCCGGCAGGTGCCCAGCTAGCCCGTAAACGGGCGTCGAACAGTGGGGCCCCGAAACCCCGGGCCAATCGTGCTTCGCTTGGCGACTTCAGGGGAGGAAAAACAAATCCTCTGTTGGCCGCCGATTACGATTCAATTCCTCGCCCACCATTTGTCCACCACCATTTCGTCATTCCCGGCCTAGGCGGCCCCCTTGACGGTAATCCGATGGGGCCGCCGGGGCTGTCATGGTGAACGTAGCAGCTGGATTCCCGCCTTCGCGGGAATGACGAGCTGGTTGGTATGTCAGAGGCACCCACTATTGCTGTTGCTGTTGCTGTTGCTGTTGCTGTTGCTGTTGTTGTTGTTGTTGTTGTCGTTGTTGTTGTTGTTGTTGTTGTTGTTGTTGTTGTTGTTGTTGTTGCTGTTGCTATTGCTGTTGCAACTGACCCAAGCATTCCACCCAGCAAACCACGCCGACCGAGAGTCGGAGACCCAGGCTCCGACCGACCGAGGGAACGACGGAGTCGCGCAAAAACACCAGGCAGACAGTCTGTTCGTTTCGGCTTTTGACCGTGGGCCCCGTCAGGTGCTTGCACCCGGGTCGCCTTTTGCTATCCCGCTCTGCGGGACTTTGGGACACCTTTCTTTGGCGACGCAAAGAAAGGTGTTGTGCTCCCGGGCACCCCCGGGTATCAAACGCCTTTCACATCCGTGCCGAAGGCACTAACCACACAAGCTTTCGATTTCCAAGTTACCGCCAAGCTAACAGAGGCCACGCACCTGCAGCCTCTTCCCGGGAATACCCCGTCACTTCCCCGCCACCTTCCCCTTCGCCATCAAAGCCAACTGCTCCGGCACAAACTCCTGCTCAATCGCCACCTTGAGCAAAGTCGGCGGCAACAAACCCTGGTCAACAATAAAGTCGTTGAACGCCTGCAAACTAAACCCCTTACCCAACGCCAGTTGGGTTTGCGTCAGCAGGCTGCGCAGTTGGGTGTAGCCGTAGTAATAAGCCGTCGCCTGCGCCGGGCTGGAAAAAGCATAGCGATCGATTTCCGATTGGGCAGTGGGTTCGGACATCAAAACGTCGTCCATCAACATCTGCTTGGCGCGCGCGGGGGTGATGCGACCGGTGTTGACCATGGGGTCGAGGAAAGCTCGGGCCACGCGCAGCAGGCGCGACTGCAACGAGATCAACTGCCCATCCAGCGGCATGTAGGGTTCGATCATGGCTTCGCAATACACCGCCCAGCCTTCCACGTTGGCACTGTTTTCGGCAAAGATGGCGCGGGCGATGGAAGTGCCTTTTTCCACCATCGAATCAAACTGCAACTCGTGCCCGGGGCGGGCTTCGTGGGCGGTTAGCGTCCAGGATGCGGCCTGATGGGTGTCGTCATCCATTTTGGCGTCAGACTGCGCATGCGGGTTGGTCACCGTAATCACAAATTCGCCATATTCGCCGGTATTGCCAATCAAGCGGGGCGGATTCATGAACGGCGAGCCGACACTGGCCGATTCAGCATCGGTCGCCAGCCTGATGTGGGCTTCGCGTGCTGGCAACGTCACCAGATGCTCACGACGGATGATGGCTTCAATCTGTTTCAGACGGCTTTCGTAGTGCGGCAGCATGTCGGCCGGGGCAATCTGCTGCTTTTTGAGCATGCGGATCACATCGCGGTAATCACTCGAAGGCAGGTGCTGTTCAGCGGCTATGCGCCCGGCCACGGCGTTCATCTGGCCCAGCACTTCCTGGTAATCCGCCCCGGCGCGCTGGATCAGTTCATCCGGGCCAATCGGCACGCCAACCTGCTTGAGCTCGTCGGCGTAGATGGCCGGCGGTTGTCGCGCCTCGGTACGGGCACGCGGCAACACCGCCTGGCGCGCCCACTCGGTATAGGCGTGCAGTTGTTGTTCTAGCGCGGCGTAGGGTTGCTCCCAACCCTTGACCTTGGCGTTGGTGAAGTCTTCGCGGATGCCTTTAAGCATCGCGTCGGTGTTTTCCAGTTGCTGCTTGATGTCTTCAATATATGGTCCGGTCAGACCACGCCGTTTGAGATCATCCTCAGTGCGTTCGCGCGCCAGGTCCGCCAGCGGGCGATAACCCGGCTCCAGCCCGGCATAACGATTGAGGCGGACCAGCGCTTTGGCTTGGCGTTCTGGCTTGTTGCGCGGTTCCAGCACCGCATCCAGCCCGTAGTAAACCACCTGTGCCACATTAATGAACTGCAACAGATTCTGCCGTTGCAGCAACTGTGTTTGCTCGTCGTCTTTGACCGCGCCGATCAGGATATCCAGATCCTCGCGCACTTTCGGGTCGGTTTCGACCGTCCGCTCGGCCTTGAGTTTAAGCAGCAATTTGTCGGAATCCGCCTTGCGCCGCTCGTACAGATGCGGACCCAGATCGGCCACCGCAGTATCGAACTCTTCCTGGCCATTGGCCGATGCTTGCTCCGGCGAATAACGCGCCTGGGCTTGCAACACGGGCTGTGCCAGCTCGTTACTGCGCACGACCCAGGCGGGCTGGTTAGCAACACTGAACGGGGTAACAAACATAAGCGCGAGCAATCCCGCACGAGGCCTTGTGAGCATCGACGATCTCTCTTTGGAAAGTGGTTGGGTAAGCCAGATCAAGCGCGGCACCGGGTAGGGCCAGTCGCTATGACAACGGCAAGCTGAAGACGGTAAAGCGGCGGCGGCAAGAGCGTCAACAGCGGCCGTGTTTCAAGTGCGTACAAGCTGCAGTCGGCCAAACCGGCAGAGTCAGGCCTTGCTCACTGGCATGGGCAACGGCAGTGTCGCCGTACGTTTGACCGGGTCCAGCGCCACGCTGGACTTCACGCTGCGCACGCCCGGCAGCCCGGTGAGCTTGTGCATGACAAAGCGCGACAAGGCGGGAAGATCGGGCACGATCACGCGCAGCAGGTAATCCGCATCGCCGGTAATGCCGTGGCCTTCCAGCACCTCGGGCATGGCTTGCACGGCGGCGGCAAATTCACGGATCGCCGCTTCGCCATGGCGCTCCAGAATCACGCTGACAAACGCCTGCACCGACAAGCCCAGCAGTTCGGGATCAAGCGCCACACGGTAACCGCGAATTACCCCGGTTTCTTCCATGCGCTGGATGCGTCGGCCAATTTGCGATGGCGACAACGGCACTTGCTGCGACAGGCTCTGATGCGAAGCGCGTGCGTCACGCTGCAACTCGGCCAGAATCAGGTAATCGAACTTGTCCAGCATATCCGTGCAGACTCCATGCAGATCACGCTCAATGATTGCACGAATCCTGCATTTTCTCAGCAATATCGGGCCGACTCTGCGCCAACTGCGCACCCTACCCGACTTAGACTGTATGCATAGATGCACATGCCTCGCAGGAGCCGCTCATGGACAACACCGAAGAATTCGTCGCCCCCGACGTGACCATGCGTAAAAACGCCGGGCTCACGCACGCGGCCGACTACACCATGCGCCAGCCGCTGGAACGCTACACCGAAGAAGACCACGCCACTTGGGCCAAGCTGTATGCCCGTCAGCTTGCGCTGCTGCCTTGCCGCGCCTGTGATGAGTTCATGGACGGCATCCAACAGTTGGAGGTTGATCCGTTACGCATCCCCGACTTCAAACAACTCAATCAACACCTGATGCAGGCGACCGGCTGGCAGTTGGTGGCAGTGCACGGCCTGATTCCGGGCGATATTTTCTTTGAACACCTGGCTAACCGGCGCTTTCCGGTGACCTGGTGGATTCGCGAACCGCAGAATCTGGATTACCTGCAAGAACCGGACATCTTCCATGACCTGTTTGGCCACGTGCCATTGCTGATGAACCCGGTGTTTGCCGATTACGTGCAGGCCTATGGCAAGGGCGGCGTGAAGGCCCAGGCGCTGGGCTCGCTGGATATGCTGGCGCGGCTGTACTGGTTTACCGTGGAGTTTGGCCTGATCAACACCCCCGCCGGTTTACGCATTTATGGCGCGGGGATATTGTCGAGTGGCTCCGAGTCTATGTACGCGCTGGAGAGCGACAGCCCCAACCGGTTGGGGTTCGATCTGCTGCGGATCATGAAAACGCGGTATCGCTATGATTCGTTTCAGAAAACCTACTTTGTGATCGATAATTTTGAGCAGTTGTTCAAAGCGACCGAGCCGGATTTCACGCCGTATTACGAAGAGATCGCCAACAAAGACGAGATCCCGGCTGGGGATGTGCTGGATGGGGATTTGGTGATTCATCGGGGGACGGGTGAGGGGTGGGCGTTGACGGAGGATGCGTGATTGGGTGTTGGGTGGGAGCAACCCACCATGCTGGGATGGCTACGGCTTCAAAAGCTTTTTTTGTTAGTGCCTTCGGCACGGGTTTTAAAGGCATTCGATACCCCGGGGTGCCGGGGAGCACGTTTCTCTCTTTTGCGTCGCCAAAAGAAAGAAACCAAAGAAAACGCGACCCCGCTGCCGCAAGGGGGCCCGAAGTCAAAAGCCAAAGCAAACCGTTTGTTGGCCAGGATTCTTTGCGCGGCTCTGTCGTTCCCTCGGTCGGTCGGAACCTGGGTCTACGACTCTCGGTCGGCGTGGTTTGCGGCATAACATTAGCAACAGCAACAGCAACAGCAACAGCAACAGCAACAGCAACAGCAACAGCAACAGCAACAGCAACAGCAACAGCAACAGCAACAGCAACAGCAACAGCAACAACTTAGCGCATACCAATTACACCGTCATTCCCGCGAAGGCGGGAATCCAGCGGCTACGTTCACTATGGCAGCCTAGGCGACCCGACAGGATTCCCGTCAAGGGGACCGCCGAGGTTGGGACTGACGAAATGGTGGCGGGCAAAAGCAGGCAAGAGTTGAATCGCAATCGCTGGCCAACAGACGGGGTGCGTTTCCTCCCCTGATAGGCGCCAAGCGAAGCACGATTGGCCCGGGGTTTCGGGTGACGCTTGTCCGACGCCCGTTTACGGGCTAGTTCGTCACCCGCCGGGGCAATCTTGCATAGCGCAGGGTACCCGGTTGCAAACCGGGCGACGGCTCGGGGTCGCTTTTCTTTGGGACACCTTTCTTTGGCGACGCAAAGAAAGGTGTCGTGCTCCCGGTCACCACCGGGGTATCTAATGCCTTTAACGCCGTGCCGCAGGCACTAATACACTTAGGTATTACAAGGAGCCCACATCACCATGACCAAACAACTCACCCCCG
Source organism: Silvimonas sp. (assembly GCF_031291215.1). Classification (NCBI taxonomy): domain Bacteria; kingdom Pseudomonadati; phylum Pseudomonadota; class Betaproteobacteria; order Neisseriales; family Chitinibacteraceae; genus Silvimonas; species Silvimonas sp. The sequence goes on along the minus strand of NZ_JARLJK010000144.1, from coordinate 478,235 downwards.
ACGAACGCACCACGGCCCTGCAATCCCTGCCCGACTGGCAAACCGTCGCCAACCGCGACGCCATCACCCGCAAGTTCAACTTCAAAGACTTCAACGCCGCCTTTGGCTTCATGAGCCGGGTCGCCCTCAAAGCCGAGCAGATGAACCACCACCCGGAGTGGTTCAATGTCTACAACCGCGTAGAAGTCACCCTCACCACGCACGATGCCAACGGCTTGTCGGCACTGGATGTGGAAATGGCCCGGTTCATGGATAGCCTGGTTTAATCCAAAACCTCGCTGCCCGGGTACCGCGCCGGGCTACGACGGTGCCACGCCAGCATCTGCGGTGATACTCACCACCTGCACCTGTACTTTGTGCTCGCGCCGGTCATCCACCAACTGCAGCGCGTCGCCCTCTTGTCGCACGCCATCCAGCATCAGTACGGCAGAGTCGCCGCGTAGCACGCTGATGCGGTAGGTGGTCTCGCCAAAGCGGTAGTCCATATCAAAACCCGGCCAACCGTCTGGCAAGCAGGGCACCAGCCGCAAGGTATCGCCCTCGCGGCGCAGGCCAAGCAACGACTCCACTACCAGCCGGTACATCCAACCGGCCGAGCCGGTGTACCAGGTCCAGCCACCGCGCCCGGTATGTGGCGCCACGCCGTAGACATCGGCAGCGGCAACATACGGTTCGACCTTGTATTTCGCCACCTCCGCCGCATTGCGTGCGTGGTTTACCGGGTTGATCAGGCCCATCAACTCCCAAGCGCGTTTGGCGTCGCCCAGGTGGGCAAACGCCATGGTCGCCCAGACTGCGGCGTGGGTGTACTGGCCGCCGTTTTCGCGCACGCCTGGCACGTAGCCTTTGATATAGCCCGGTTCCAGCGTGCCTTTGTCGAATGGTGGTTCCAGCAACTGGATCAGCTTGTCTTCGCGGCGGACCAGGTTTTCGTCTAGCGACTGCATAGCCCGCTGCGCCCGCTCGCTGCCGGCCGCGCCCGACAGGACCGACCAGCTTTGCGCGATCGAATCGATGCGGCATTCATCGTTGGTGACCGTGCCCAGCAGCGTGCCGTCGTCAAACCAGGCGCGGCGATACCAGTTGCCGTCCCAGGCATGCGTTTCCAGCGAGCGCTGCAGTTGTTCCGCCTCATTGGCGCAACGTTCGGCAAAGCCGATATCGCCATGCCGCCGCGCTAGCGCGCCGTATTGATTGAGCACTTCGTACAAGAAAAAGCCCAGCCAGACGCTCTCGCCCACGCCTTTGTCACCGACCAGATTCATGCCGTCGTTCCAGTCGCCCGATCCCATCAATGGCAGATCATGCGGGCCAAAGCGCAAGCCGTGCAGAACGGCCCGAACGCCATGTTGGTACAAGGTTTCGTGCAGATCGCTCACGCCCGGCTGGTCGTACCAGGATTCTTCGTCGGGATTCAGCAAACGGCCTTGCAGATAGGGAGCTTTTTCATCGAGCACGCCGATATCACCGGTCACCTCGATATACCGGCACAGCGCCATGGGCAACCACAGATAGTCATCCGAACAGCGCGTGCGCACGCCCGCACCGGTGGGTGGATGCCACCAGTGCTGCACATCGCCTTCGGCAAACTGGCGGCTGGCGCACAGGATCAGATGCTCGCGCATGCGCTGCGGTTCAGCATGCACCAGCGCCATGGTGTCCTGAATCTGGTCACGGAATCCATAGGCGCCGCCGGACTGGTAATACCCGCTACGGCCCCACAAGCGGCATGCAAGTACCTGATAAACCAGCCAGCCATTGGCCAGCAAATTGATGGCCGGATCTGGCGTTTGCACTTGCACCGCGCCCAACGTGTGGCGCCAGTATTCGTGCACTGCATCCAGGGTATCGGCGGCCACAGTGGCACCACGCAAGCGCTGAACCAGCTCGGTGGCCTCGTTCAGATCGCGCCCCGCGCCCAGGCGGAAGGTGATTTCGCGCTCCTGACCATCCACCAGCCCGAAAGGGACCTGGATCGCGCCGCAAGGGTCCAGCGCTGCACCGACCTTGCCCGACAACCGGATGCGTTCCAGCGCAGCAGGACGAGCATGCGAGCCATTGCGTCCAATAAATTCACGCCGGTCGCAGGTCACCTCGCGCAGCGGGTCATCCACATCAAAGAAAGCGACCTGGGTACCCGAACTACTGCTGTAGCTGTTGCGGGCCAGCAGCGCTCCGTTATCGGCGGCGATTTCGGTCACTACATAGGGTGCGGTTTTTGGGCGCAGATCGCCCAGCACCCATTCCACGTAACCGGTGGCCGAGAGTTTGCGGGTGCGGCCAGATACATTGCTCACCCGCAACCTGGAGAACTTGACCGGGGCATTGAGCGCCACAAAGATCGTCAATTCGCTGCGGATGCCGTTTTCTTCATGCTCGAACACGCTGTAGCCAAAGCCATGGCGGGTGATGTATTCACCGGTACCGCGGCACGGCAATGGCGCGGGCGACCAGACCTTGCCGGTTTCTTCATCCCGCAGGTAGAACGCTTCGCCGCCGGTGTCCTGGACCGGGTCGTTATACCAGGGCGTTAACCGGAATTCATGGGCGTTGCCACGCCAGGTATAAGCCGAGCCGCTTTCCGAGATCACCGTGCCGAAATCGGCATTGGCCAGAATATTGCACCATGGCGCGGGCGTGCGCTGGTTGCCATTGGTGACAATCACATACTCACGCCCGTCTGCGGCAAAGCCACCGGTGCCGTTAAAAATGGCCAGATCGCTGGTGCCGCGCCGCGACGGGGTTTGCCCGGCGCTGTCGCTACTAACCGGGCCTGCCAGCAAGGCCGGAGGTGTGGCCAGCAAGGCGCCACGGCGGGTTACTTGATCCTGCAAACTGCCGCGACTATCGGTGATGATGATGCGCGCCACCGATTGCAACAGCGTACGGTCTTCGGGCGACATTTGCTCCCCATTGCGCACAAACACGCCGCCCGGGCGATCGGCAATATTGGCTTCGATCCCGGCAGAGATCAGCCCCATGATCTGTTCCTGCAATTGCTGGCGATAACCGGCGTGGTCTTCGTTCAGAATCACCAGATCCACGGCCAGCCCTTTCAGCCGCCAGTAAGCGTGAGCCTGCACCAGTTGCCGCACCAGTTCGATACGGCCCGGATCAGCAATGCGCAACAGCACGATCGGCAGATCGCCGGAGATGGCATAACCCCACAACCCGGACTGGCCGCGCCGGTTGTTCATCAACACGGTGACTTCGGCACGTTGCGCTGCATTGGCGTACAGCACGGCACCGGCCATGCGCCCATACAACTGGCCGTCGGCTTCATTGGCGTTGATTTGCCGCAGCAGCACCAGGTTATGGGTCCACGCCAGTTCAAACACCCGGTCAGCCAGGCGGCGATCCCGGTATTTTTCGATCAGGCCCAAGGCGCCTTCGCGGGTATCGGACATCCCCAACACCAGATCCAGCGTGACGGTGGCTTCGGGCTCCAGCGTAATGTGGTGTCGCACCGAGACAATCGGGTCCAGCACGGCGCCTTGGGTATTGGATAGATTGCCGGTCGCCGTCAGCGCAGTCGGGGCCGCCAAGGTGTTACCGCGCCCGATAAAGCGCGAGCGATCGGTTTCGCAAGAGAACTGATCGACATCCGCGCCATGCACTGCCATCAAATGCAGTAAAAATGGCCGCGGTTCGTGTTGTTCGCGCGGGCGGCGGCTGCACAGAATGGCTTGTTGTTCGGGCAGGATTTCGCTTTCCACAAACAACTTGCTGAAAGCCGGATGCGCGTTGTCTGCATTGGCCGGGGCGATCACTACTTCGGCGTAGCTGGTCACTTCCAGCACGCGTTTGCGACGCGAACGGTTGGTGATGCGCATGCGCCGCAGTTCAATATCGTCTTCCGGCGAAACCACGATTTCGCTATGCACATCGTAGCGTTGATCGTGGCGATGAAATTCAGCGTGGGCTTCGGAGAAAATCGCTTTGAAGTGTTCGCCCAGCATGCCGCATGGGCGGGCTGTGGCCGACCAGAACAAGCCACTTTCCAGATCACGCAGATAGCAAAACACGCCCAGTTGATCGAAGGTCGGGTCTTCCTGCCAGCGGGTGACCGCCATGCCTTTCCAGCGGCTGTAGCCACTCCCGGCGTTGTTGACCATGACGTGGTAACGGCTGTTGGACAACAGCTGCACCTCCGGCATCGGCGTGTCGGGCCGGTCGTATTCGCGAATCGACGCTTCTCCAGTTTCGGCCGAAACCGTGCTGTTGGCAAACTGGCCGGCGCGGGCATACACCGCTATGGTTTTCGGCACGCGTTCTTGCAACAGCAGCATGGTGGCCTGGCATTGCGCATCGGCCGCAAAGCGCCGCAGCATGGGTTGACCCAGCAGCGCATATGACAATGACAGAAAACTCATGCCCTGGTGATGCGCCATAAACGAGCGCACCAGCGCGCTACGCTGACCGCGCGGCAAACGCGAGGCGGTGTAATCAATGGCTTCGTAATAGCCAAATGCACCTTCCGCGCCCATCGCCGACAGCTTTTGCAGGTTCTGGCAGGCCGCTTGTGGTGCCACCATCAGCGCCATCACGGTGGCATATGGCGCGATCACCAAATCGTCGACGAGCCCGCGTTTGAGCCCCAAACCAGGCACGCCAAACGCGCGATATTGATAATTGAGGTGGGCATCGGTGGTGTTGTAGCCGGATTCAGAAATCCCCCACGGCACGCCACACTGTTTGCCGTATTCAATCTGCGCCCGCACGGCCGCACGGCACGTGGTATCGAGCAGCGTTTCCGGATACCCAGGCATGACCAGCATCGGCATCAGATACTCGAACATCGAGCCGCTCCACGACACCATCACCGGCTGGTTATCCACCAGCGTTAACAGGCGCCCGAGTGCGAACCAGCTTTCTTGCGGCAACTGCCCCTGGGCAATCGCCACAAAGTTGCATAAGCGATTTTCCGAGGTCAGCAAATCGTAGCGACCGCTATCGCGGCGGTTATCATCCACGTTGTAACCCACCGCCAGCAAATGCACGGACGGATCGTACAAAAAGCCGTAATCCATTTGCGCCAGACCCAGTGCCTGGACCGCCAGCGCATTCATCAACGCCAGTCGATCCCGCGCCTGGCGACTGGCTTCAATGACTTGAGCGGCCAATGGTGTCGCCATGCCCCACTCGTCCACCGCCAATGCGCCAAAGCCCGGAATATCGCGGAGCAATGGCATGGTTGCCAGCAGCGGCACTGCGGCAATTTCCGCGTCACTCCAGGTGACCCATGGCATCAGCGATTTGATGTCGTTCAGCGTGCTGAAACACTGCCGTTGCAACGAAGCCGCCGCGCGTTGCAGGTCTACAGTCTCCGGGACATCCGCAATCAGCGAGCACAACTGATCCGTCTGGCCGGTCAGCGCGGCGATGACCTTGTACACCGCAGCAGGACTGGATGGCGGAGTGACCAGCGCACTGGCGATCACGCCTTGCATGGACGTCAACACAGCCGGTGGATCGCCCTCCCAATGGATGGTGACCAGCCCCAGGCCATCGCTCAAGCCACGCCACAAGCGTGGATGCACTACCGGTTCGTCGGGCAGCGCCAGCAACCCTTGACGCAGGGTCAGCAAGTGTCCGGCCAGATTGCCACTATCGACAGTGGAAACGTAACGCGGTGCCAGTGGTTGCATGGTGCGGGTGTCGTACCAGTTGTACAGATGGCCGCGATAGCGTTCCAGCGTCAACATGGCGTTAAGCGTATTGGTGGTGCGTTCCAGCAACGAACCGCACGGCAAATAGCCAAAGTCGTAGGCGGTGAGATTGGCCAGCAGCGCCAGCCCGATATTGGTGGGCGACGTCCGGTGGGCGATGATGCCGGTCGGTACTTCCTGGAAGTTATCCGGCGGCAGCCAATGCTCGCCCGCCACCACAAAGGTCTCGAAGAACAACCAGGTTTTGCGGGCAGTCCGGTGCAGCAGGCGCGTTTGTTCGGCATCCAGTTCGGTGGCGAATGGCTGCGGCGGCTGGCTGATCCACCAGGCCAGCAACGGTGAAACCAGCCACAAACCGGCCAGCAAGGCGGCAAACAACAGCCAGCTGACGTCAATAATGGGCGCGCTGACGGCGATGACAATGGCCAGCGCCGGCCCCATCCACATGGCACGGGCAAAGGTCACCAGATCATATTTAGCCGCATTGCTGACGCTTTCAGCGGTGGACCATTCCAGTAAATGCTTGCGCGAGACATGCACCCGCCACAGGGTACGCACCACGGCGGTGGTGTTCACGGCGGCTTCATGCGGCAAGGTGGCCAAGCGCAGCGCCAGTTGGGTGGCTTGAGTCCAGATCAGATGGCTATTGGTAAACAGATGCTGGCGCCAGGTAATCTCGCCGGGTTTGCGAATCAGATCAATCAACGCGGAGAGGACCGCCGGAGCCCACAACACCAGCAGCACCGTACCTAGCCAGATGCGTGGCAACGGCAAAACCGTGGCACCCAATCCGATCAGCACCAGCAAAGCCAGCGGCACCAGGCTGCGGCGCAGATTATCCAGCAGCTTCCAGCGCGACAAACTGGTTAGCGGGTTCTTGCTGCGTACGCCGTCGGCCTGACGAACTCTGGGCCACAGCCAACTGGCCAGCTGCCAGTCGCCGCGAATCCAGCGACTGCGCCGACGCATGTCACTCAGGTAACTGGAAGGGGATGATTCATACAGCGCCACATCGCTCAGCAGGCCGGACCTGGCGTAGCAGCCTTCCAGCAAATCGTGGCTGAGAATGCGGTTTTCCGGAAAACGTCCGGCCAGCGATTGCTCGAAGGTGGCAACGTCGTAGATGCCTTTACCAATAAACGAGCCTTCACCAAACAGATCTTGATACACGTCCGAAACCGTGCGGGTATACGGGTCAATGCCCGGTTCGCTACCGCTCAGGCGGGCATAACGGCTGGGGCCATTGGCGGGTAGGCTTTCGGCCACGCGCGGCTGCAAAATGCCGTAGCCCTCGACCACGCGCTGGCGTTTTTCGTCAAAGCGCGGGTGATTGAGCGGGTGCGCCATGGTGCCGATGAACTGGCGGGCGGCGTCACGTGGCAATTGGGTATCGGTATCCAGCGTAATGACATATTTGACGTTGGACAGCACGCCGGTATGGCCGACCACCAACGAGAATTCGTCCGCTTTGCCTTCCAGCAACAAGGCGTTGAGCGCCGCCAGCTTGCCGCGTTTGCGCTCGTAACCCATCCACGCACCTTCGCTGGCATTCCAGCGGCGCGGGCGGTGAAACAGAAAGAACGTGTCACCGCGCTGGTTGGGATACTGGCTGTTGAGATCATTGATATGCGCGGTCGCCAGCGCCAGCAAGGCGGCGTCTTCGGGCAGGGTCTCGCTGGCGGCATCGGTGAAGTCGGTCAGCAAGGCAAAATGCAAATTGGGATCACGATTACCCAGAAAGCGCACTTCCAGATCATCAACCAGCGACTGCACGCCAGCGGCGCTGCCAAGCATGGCGGGCACGACGACCAGCGTGCGCAATTCCGGCGGAATACCTTTGCTGTAATCCAGGCGCGGCAAAAAGCGCGGGATCGCAATATTGGTTGCCAGCAAATTAACCAGCGCCACCGCCAACTGGCTCAAGCTGGCCAGTAGCGCGCCGCCGAGCAACGCCAGCATCCACCAGTTATGCACTCCAGCGGAGTGTGCCCGCAGCAGCATGGCGCCGGTCAACGCCCAGGTAATGAGCGTGATCGGCCCGACGTACCGGCTAACCGGCGCGCGCAGGAACCAGCGCTTAAATTGCAGGCCCAGCGACAAACGCGCCTGGCAATCGCGTTCCAGTTGATACAGCCCGCGCCCGGTCAGGTAAAAGCCGACGTGCGCGTGGCGATCTACATGGATGGGCGAATCAATCATCGGCCCATCGCTGGTGGCCGCTGCAGCCAGACCAATGGCGCGACGGGCGACGGCACTTTCCGGCATGCGGGCGCGCCGCGCGGTGCGCTCTATGGTGTGGCGGTAATCGTCACGGGTGGCGAAATCCATGTGGCCATACATGCCCGCCGGATCATTGAGCAAGGTCTGCTCAACCACGCTCAAGGTTTCGACAAACTCGCGCCAGTTGGTGGCGCCCAGCAAGCGCAGGCTGGAAATACTGTTGCTGATCGAAAGTTGATTGGCGGCTTGTTGGCGGTTCTCGGCCAGCACCATTTGTTCAATGGTCTGGCCTTGTTCAGCCAGCAGTTGTTCCATCCAGGTCAGCGGTAAAGCCAGCGCCGCGCCCTGGCCTTGCAGCCGCCGCGCCAGTTCGGCCACAAAAGTCGGCCCCATTGGCGGATCTGAACGGGCCATGTCGGCGATCAGCAAAATCAGACTTTTGGGGTCTTCTTCGGCGGCGTTGATCATCTTGCCGGCCCAGTCGTCGGCCAGATTGCGGTCGGCGCTGCCGGTAGCAATGCTGGCACTGACCCGGCGCAGATTTTCGATCAGCGCCAGCCGCAGCATGATCGGAATCGCCCACAACTCGCCCAGGGTTAACTCAGAAGCCTGTTGATACGCGGCCACGTAACGGCTCAAGCTTTCCGGGTCCCAGCGACCATCGCCGTGGGCAATGGCTTCCAGCGCAATCTCGTACACCCGCGGTTGCCCGGCCGATTCACCACCCGCCAGTCGCGGCAAGCCCCGACCATAGCCCTTGGGGAAGTGGCGTTTGGCCGTACGGATTTGCTCTTCGATCAGGTAGAAGTTATCCAGCAACCACTCACCCGCCGGGGTTAACCGGCTGGTATTGGTGGTGGTGGTGAGAATGCGGCACGCATCAATCAGAATGGCTTCGTTCTCGGCCAGACGGGCCAGCAATTTATCGGCCGGGTAACCTTCGCCAATTTTGTGCGATGCGCCAAGCGTTCTGCCGTGGCGCTCCATCTGGTCGGCGCTGAACAACTCGGCCCGCAATGGCGCCTCGGTGGCAGCGTAGTCGCGCAGGCTGTCTTCGTCGTAGCGCGGAGAAGATTTGCCCAGAATTTTGCCAGACTGGCGGAAAACAGAGTGACCGGTGAGTGCCAAGATGCATGCCTCCTTGCTGATACGCCAACATGCACTGGCAAGCCTCACCGGTGTTGGCAAGCGATTCAGAAGCTGAACACCGCACGCAGCGCACAAAACCAGACCGGCATGGCCACAAAGCTGTGGCTTGCCGGTTAGCGAAAACTGCTTTCGTGCCGCGTTGCGGTTGTGATTTATGAGTACTAAGACTGGTACGAACTGTGACTGGCGAGCGGTGAAGCGATGCTCATGGCTCTGGAACAAGCGGGGCGGGGAAAACCTTCAATTTGCCTGGTCTCAGAGGTTGAGCATGCGCAAAACGAAAGCTGTGTGTGGTCCGCTCACCATACGCCTATCCCGGTTGTCAGGGGCAATTTTCACCAGGCACTGCGGACCAGTTTGCGATGTGGTTTGCCAGGCGTCTGTCAGACGTGCAACTCTTGTGCGTCAGTGGACTCCTACTTTGCTGCAGTCGCACAAAAATATTCCCCATCCAGAGTCTGCAACTTGCGCTAGCCGGATCGTGTCCATCGCAAAACAGCTATTCTTGTAATCTGTGTAGTGCACTTTTTGCCAAACCAAGGTGATACCCGATGAGCAAAACCTCCCTCGAGAAAGACAAGATCCGCATTCTGTTGCTGGAAGGCGTGCACCAAAGCGCCATTGATGCCTTTCATGCCGCCGGTTATTCCAATATCGAGGCACTGCCTGGCGCGCTGGCACCGGATGAGCTCAAACGCAAGATTGCCGATGCGCATTTTGTCGGCATCCGCTCGCGCACCCAGCTCACGCCCGATGTACTGGCCGAGGCCAGCAAACTGGTGGCCGTGGGTTGTTTCTGCATCGGCACCAACCAGGTTGATCTGCATGCGGCGTTAGGCCAAGGCGTGGTGGTGTTCAACGCGCCGTATTCCAATACCCGTTCGGTGGCAGAGCTGGTGCTGGCCGAGGCCATCTTGTTGCTGCGCGGCGTGCCGGAGAAAAACGCCAGTTGCCATCGTGGCGGCTGGATTAAATCGGCCAGTGCTTCGTACGAAGTGCGCGGCAAGCATCTGGGTATCGTCGGTTACGGGGCGATTGGCTCGCAATTGTCCGTACTGGCAGAGGCCCTGGGCATGCGCGTATCGTTCTACGACACTGCCTCCAAATTGCCCCTGGGTAATGCGCAGCAGATCGCCAGCCTGCATACCTTGCTGGGCCAGTCGGACATCGTCACGTTGCATGTGCCGGAAACAGCCTCCACCAAAAACCTGATGGGCGCGGAACAGATTGCTGCCATGAAGCCCGGTGCAGTGCTGATCAACGCTGCTCGCGGTACGGTGGTGGATATCGAAGCGCTGGCAGCGGCGCTGGATAAAAAGCATCTGGCTGGTGCGGCCATCGATGTGTTCCCGGTAGAACCGAAAGACAACCACGAAGAATTCGCCTCACCGCTACGCGCATTCGACAACGTGATCCTGACTCCGCATATCGGCGGTTCCACGGTAGAAGCGCAAGCCAATATCGGCGTGGAAGTGGCCGAAAAGCTCATCAAGTACAGCGACAACGGCACCACCACGTCGTCGGTCAACTTCCCGGAAGTCGCCCTGCCCGCACAAGCCAGCAAACGCCGCGTGCTGCACGTGCACCAGAACGTGCCAGGCGTGATGAGCGCGGTGAACAACGTGTTTTCCGCCAGCCAGATCAACATTGCCGCGCAGTACCTGCAAACCAATAGCGAGATTGGTTATGTGGTGATCGATATTGATTCGGGGTACACCGACGAGGTGTTGAAGAAGCTCAGCAGCATTCCGGGGACGATTCGTTGCCGCGTGTTGTTCTAATAGGGCGGATGCAACCCGCCCCACCCGGGCTGCATCGCCAATGTAGGGTGGGTTAGCCGGAACGGCGTAACCCACCGTTCAAAGGGGCCAATAATGGCGATCACGCCGGCCGCTTTGATTGGTGCAATGCCCCCCGTTGGGGTATTGCACCCTATGCGCTTCGCACCGCCTGCAACAACGCCTGCAAGGGGTGTCGCAACTGCACCCCATCAATCAGCTTCACCTGGCAGCGGCAGGAATACCCCGTCGCCAGCAGCGTTTCTGGCGTCTCGGCGGCAGCAATCACCGGTGCCCAGCTCAACCCGTAGATCTGTTCGGACATCGGCCGATGTTCTGCCTCGTGACCATATGTTCCGGCCATACCGCAACAACCCACTGGTTGGGTTTTCAGGGTGACGCCAAAACGCGCAAACAACTTCTGCCAGTCGCTGGATACTGCGGGGGCATTGGTTTTTTCAGTGCAATGCGGCAGCAGAGTGTAGCTACGCTCTGCCGCCACCGTGTTTTGTGGTAGTTGATCCAGCCGCCGCACCAGCCACTCTTGCAACAGATGCACCGTCGGCGCGGCGTCTTTGCCCAGCGTTTTGGCGTATTCGGCGCGGTAGGTCAGCGTCATGGAGGGTTCCAGCCCCACCAAAGGAATCCCGGTCGCGGCCAGTGCCTGCAAGCTGGCGGCATTACGCGCGGCCACCTGCCCAAAGCGCCCCAGAAAACCATGTACATGCAGCGGTTTGCCGTTGGCCTTGAATGGTGCGAGCAAGGGGTTGAAGCCCAGCGCCTTGAGCAAGTCGAACAGGTCCAGCACCAAACCGGTTTCGAAGTAACTGGTGAAGGCGTCTTGCACGATGATCACCGACTGGCTGCGGCGGGCCTCATCCAGCGTCTGTAAAACCTGCGGTATGGCCATGGCAAAACCGCGCTTACGCAGCGCTGCGACTAGATCAACGCCACTGAGCGCCGGGCTGTGGACCATGCCCAGTCGCTGCATCACCATTTTACCGGCGCCACTGCCGATTACGCCGTTGTACAGAGCGGGCCAGCGCGCCACCAGCGGCAGCATGGTTTCCAGCGAACCGACCAGATAATCCTTGGCCGGGCGCAGATAGCGGCCGTAATACAGTTCCAGAAATTTTGAACGGAACTCCGGCACATCCACTTTCACCGGACATTGCCCGACACAGGATTTACACGCCAGGCAACCCTGCATGGCGTCCATCACTTCGTGCGAGAAATCGCTCTGCCCCTGGCGTTTACGCAGTGTGTTCCTGAGCCGCCCCAGCAGATTCGACCAACCATCATGCTGGCGTAACGCCGTGGTTTCCTGCAGCGGATCGACCCCGGCCAGCGTCATTTGCCGCAGCCATTCACGCATTAGCGAAGCTCGCCCCTTGGGCGAATGCCGCCGGTCGCGCGTGCCTTTGTAGGAAGGGCACATGGCGTCGTCCGGATCAAAATTGAAGCAGGCGCCGTTGCCGTTGCAATGCATTGCCTCATCATAGTTTTTCCGCACGGCGATGGGGATCACCCGGTCATGCTGGCCGCGTGTGGGCACGGCATCAATCTTCCACAATTCCTGCCCCGGCGGCGCAGCGATTTTGCCGGGATTGAGCTGGTTATGTGGATCGAACACCGTCTTGATCTGTTGCAGCACCGGATACAACGGGCCGAAGAACTCCGGCGCGTATTCCGAGCGCACGCCTTTACCGTGCTCGCCCCACAGCAAGCCGTGATATTTGCGGGTTAGCGCCACCACACCATCGCTAATGGTACGGATCAGTTTTTCCTGTTCCGGGTCTTTCATATCCAGCGCTGGGCGCACGTGCAGCACGCCGGCATCGACATGCCCGAACATGCCGTAGATGACGCCGTGGCTATCGAGCAGCGCGCGGAACTCGGCGATGTAATCGGCCAGGTTTTCTGGCGGCACGGCGGTGTCTTCCACAAACGGGATCGGACGTTTATCGCCCTGCAAATTGGCCAGCAAGCCGACCGACTTCTTGCGCATGCCCCACAGCCGCCCGACCGCCGCATCGCCCAACGCCACGGTATGGCCGCAACGGCCATGCTGGCGGCCATCGCGCTGCAAAATGCCGGTCACTTCGGCCAGTTTGGCTTGCAATGCGGTTTGGGCATCGGCGATAAATTCGACCAGATTAATGCCCAGCGCGGGTACATCATCGTCCGGGAAAAACTCGCTCACGCCGTGCCAGACGATATCCTGCCGCGCCAGCCCCAGTACTTTGGAATCCACCGTTTCAATCGACGATGACCCCAGCGCCATCAGCGCCGAAGCATCGCGCAAGGCCGCATCAAAACTGGTGTAACGCACATTCACCAAGGCGCTGAATTTGGGGATGGGCAGCACATTGAGTTTGATTTCAGTGACCAGACCCAGCGTGCCCTCGGCTCCGCACAGGATGGCATTCAGATCGAACAAACCGTCGGCGTTGCGAATGTGCGCCAGATCGTAGCCGGTGAGGCAACGATTAAGTTTGGGAAAGCGTTCGCGGATCAAATCGGAGTGGGTGTGCTGGATGTCATCCAGCAGCCGGTGGATCTCGCCCACCTTGTCGGCACGTTGCTTGGCCACGGCCAGATCAGCATCGTTGATTGGGGCGGAATGCCACAGCGTGCCATCCAGCAACACGGTATCCAGCGCCAGCACGTGATCGCGCGTTTTGCCGTACAGGCATGAGCCCTGACCGCTGGCATCGGTATTGACCATGCCACCGATGGTGGCGCGGTTAGAGGTGGATAATTCCGGCGCAAAAAACAATCCGTGCGGTTTGAGCGCGGCGTTGAGCTGGTCTTTGACCACGCCCGCCTCAACCCGCACCCAGCGCTCGGCGGCGTTGATTTCCAGAATGCGGTTCATATGGCGCGACACATCCACCACCACGCCATCGGTGAGCGACTGCCCGTTGGTGCCGGTACCGCCACCGCGCGGGCTGATCACCAGCTTTTGAAAGCGTGGCTCGCCTAAGAGTTTGACTAGCCGGATCAGATCATCGGTGTGTTTGGGCGTGACCACCACCTGCGGCCAGACCTGGTAGATGGAGTTGTCGGTGGCTTGCACCGTGCGATCGGCATAACTGGCGCTCAACTCCCCCTCGAACCCACGCACGCCCAGCTCGGCTACGAAATCCAGGTAGAGCGAATTGGCAATTGGGCGGTTGGCGAGACGGGGGATCATTGGTGCTCTCATAAGGGGCGCTATTCCCGGGGAGGAAGTGGCACCGGCCGGTGGTGTTGGGCAGGACGAAAGTACGTTGGTCGTTAATCGAATCATATTGCCACGTTGTGGCTGAATCGTAGACCGGATTATGGTTTGGGGCTTCTTCGTCTGGGCCTCTTGGCAAAAGCTTGAGTGCCTGCGGCACGGTGTTTACCTATCAAACGCCTTTAAACATCCGTGCCGAAGGCACTTAACAAACAGACGTTCAACACCGGCACTTCATTGAAACATTGCCACCCCGGATTCCCGCCTCCGGCTCCATCCGGGCTACAAAACCACCGCGCCGAACCCATCCAACGAACAACGCCTCAACATGCCGCCGCGGTCATCTTGAAAATCCCCTGCGCATTGCCGCTATCAAACCGCAAATCCAGCTTCTGCCAGCCGGTTTCAGCATCAACAATCACATCCCGCGAGATGAATTCATAAAACGACCCCGGCACTACCCGCTTCACCAGCGAGCCATCAACAGCTTTAAAGGTCCGCTCCACCATCGTTGCTTTGAACGCGGTCTGGCGTACAGACCCGGCGCTGGAGACTTCTACCTTGTCTTTGATCGGCAACCCCTTGGCGCGTAAAGCATCGGCCACGGCAAATACATCCTCCACGCGATCGGTGGCGTGATTAAAGCTGTTGCCCTCGGTGGCAATCCACGCCATTTCGGCGGATTCGGCCAAAAGTGTTTCGTAGGCCGCCAGGCTTGGCGTAGCGTGATGCACGCCAAAGCTGTCGACCAGCGCCGGCAGCAATTCAACCGCACCCGGAAAGCTCAGCACGCCAGTGCGGCCCAGTTGTTCCAGCAAAGCCAGATGACGGCCAGACAACGGATCTCGCGAGCTGGATACAACCTCATCCACGGCTGCCGCAAACGCAGGTGAGAATTGATCGACGTGCAGTTCGGACACAAAGAACTGCGCCACAGATTCCGGCGCGTCCACATGGCAATAAGCTCGGCCGGTCATTTTCAGGCGTGGCAGCGGATACAAGCCGGCCACGGCGAAACCCAGCGGTTCCAGGATACGTTTGAAAGCCAGTTCGCCCACCGGCAGCGAGCCAGTGTTGGCGGCAGCTACCGTACGCAGCGCACCGTGATCAAAGACCACTTTGCCACCCGCCGCGAGCTTTTCTGCCACGTAGGCTTTGCCTTCCGGCACCGCGGCCAGATTTTTGGCAAAGAGCTGCATGTTCATGGCTTGCGCGATCAGCACGCGCGGCACGCTGTCAACCGCCGGAGTCAGCAGCACAGCGTCGACGGTGATCATGTTGAACAGTTCGGCGGTTGCGGGCTCACCAATGGTGGCGGATAGCAGTTGCCAGAGCTGGCTGGTTGCGAAAGCGGCTGGGTTGGTCATTGCCTGGTCCTCAAAAACAGTTACATGAGACGGTAGTGAAGTGGCAGGTTGCCCTGCCATGCAAAATCAAATGCCCCTAACAATCTGGTTTAACCATGTAGGGTGTGCATTCATGCGCACCGCTGCAGACTCCTGAACGCGTTCGCACGCCAGCGTGCAAACCCTACGTACTGCTCGAGTTCAACGTCATGGCCCGCACGGTGCTGCCATTGGTCACACGCAGTGCCTGAGCTTGCTCGTGATCCAGTTGCAGTACGCCATCTTGCGGCGCTGTGTTAACCAGAATCACCCGGAATTCGGCGAGTTCACCATTGGCAACCAGATAACGCGGGCTGCCTTCAATGATCGCGGGCGGCGTATCGACCACCGCCACTTGCACCAGCACGCTGTCGTGCATCACCCGCAAGCTATCCACCCGGGCTTCCAGCACCGGACCGCCCTCAAAGATGTCGATATGCTGCTCGGCACGCAGGCCTTCGCTTTCCAGCAAACGGCGCGCTGGTTCGGTGTCGGCGTGGGTTTTGCCGATACAGGCGCGGGCGTCATCCGGCAGAAAATCTACGTACACCGGATAGCGCGGCATCAGTTCGGCCAGGAAAGCCTTTTTCCCCATCGCCACCAGTTGATCGGCCTCGTTGAAACCGATGCGATAAAAGTGTGCGCCCAACGCCCGCCAGAATGGCGATTCGCCGTTCTCGTCAAAATGGCCGCGCATTTCGGCACACAAGTGTTCAGAAAAACGTTGCGGAAACTGCGCCAGGAACATGAAGCGGGATTTGGACAACAACGCGCCGTTGCCGGGCAAGCGAAAAGCCGGGTCCAGAAACAGCGTGCACAGTTCCGAATAACCGGTCAGACCGTGCGACATGTGCAGCTTGTCCATGCGCGTGTACAAGCCCATTTCGCGGCTGGCGTGCACAAACGTATCCATGCGATAGGTGTAAAACGGCTGCTCCAGGCCGACAGCGACTTCCAGCCCACACACGCCCACGGCCTGGCCGGTGGCAGTGTCTTCCATCATGAATAGATAGCCCTGGTCGGCCAGCGGCGCAGTGCCTTCGACGGTGCGCTGCACGCGGTCCAGCCGCGCCGATTGCACTTCACGATCCGGTTTGAGCGTGGTCATGCCGGGGCCGGCTTTGTGGGCCAGCGCCAGCAGTGCATCCAGGTCAGTGGGGCGGCAAAGTCGCATGACGATCATTGCATTTCTCCCGCACCTGACGGCGTAAACAGCGGCACGCAACGGATGGCGTCACCGTCGTTGATTTCCAGCATGTCGGCGGCGACCTGCGGCAACACCACGGGCGCAGTGAGTGGCGTTGGCAACATCACCACCACACAGCGAAATCCTTCGGTCAGCAGATTGCTGACCAGCCACGGCGTATCCGCCGCCGCGGGCTGACCGCGCACTGCGCGATGAACCGTACTGAAGCGCACCGAATGACAAACATCAAGCGCGCCAGTCAGCACCGGCCCGGCATCGAAAATATCAACAAACTTGTCCGGCTCCAGCCCTTCGGCCAGATGGCATTCGTAATTGGGCAGCACGTCGGTATGTGGCTCGCCCATTACGCGTTGCGCGTCTTCTGACAACAGCGGCACATAGAGCGGATCAACCGGCATCATCTCGGCAATAAAGGTACGGCTGCGACCACCGGATTCGATCTCCATCTGCCGGAAATCGCGTTTGAAGAACTTGTGGCCGACGCCTTCCCAGAATGGCGAATGACCAGCGGCGTCGGTTACGCCAGGCAGCACGGCAAAGATGTCGCTGGTAAAGCGCTGGCGATGCTGCGCGGCAAACATGATCCGCGCGCGTGACAACAAATGCGCCGCCAGCGAGCCTTGCTGCTGGGCGAATTGATCAACATAAAACCCGGTCAGGCGCGTGCGGCCTGTCATTTCGTGGGACATCACCAGCGCGTGAACACGGTGATTGACCTTGAGTGCGCGTGAGGCATGCACCACGACCTCGTTGCGGAACACATAAAACGGCTCGGAAAACCCTTCCAGCGCCACCAGACTGGCAGTGCCATGCAACATGCCGGTGTCGGAGTCTTCCAGCACAAACATATAACTTTCTTCGCCCGGATATTCGACCTCACCCGCCAGCGAATCAATCGAGTGGCGTACGGCTTTTTGCAGGCGGGCGCGATCTGGCGGCAACGAATGCAGGATAGGGCCAGTGGCGCGGGCCATGCGCTCCAGCTGGTCCAGATCGGACAGCTTGCTCGGTCGAACAAACAACATGGCGGGGTGGCTCCAGTGGATTGATCTAGTTCTATTTATGTTTATATTTTGATTGTAGTGCCAGGCCGGGGACTCACCAGGCATGGCACGTAGGGCGGGTGCAACCCGCCGTTTGCCATGGCCAGCCTCTTTGTAGCCTGGATGGAGCAAAGCAGGAGTCCGGGTTAGCGGATCGCGGCGGGTTGCACCCGCCCTACACCAGCAATCACGCCGGTTGCGCAGTTTTAACCTGCTGAGTCAACTCGGCCACGGCAGTTTCAAACCGTTGCAGACCTTCAACCAGATCAGCCTGCGAAATAATCAATGACGGAGCCAGGCGTACCACGTTCACACCTGCCACCAGCGCCACCAGACCATGCCGTGCGGCTGCATTAACGAAATCCTTCGATTTGCCATGCAACGCTGGCACCAGTTCTGCACCGATCAGCAAGCCCTGGCCGCGAATGTCTTCGAAAATATGATATTTGGCATTGATTGCCTTCAGGCCATCGACCAGCCAGTCGTGACGTTGCTTCACGCCAGCCAGCGTTTCTGGCTTGCTGACCAATTCGATCACCTTGTCGGCCACCGCGCACACCAGCGGATTGCCGCCATAGGTGGAACCGTGCGTGCCCACCACAAACGATGCGGCGATTTTGCTGGTGGTGAGCATGGCGCCAATCGGCATGCCGTTACCCAGTGCTTTGGCCGAGGTCAGGATGTCTGGCGTAACGCCGTATTCCATATACGAGAACAGGGAGCCAGAGCGGCCCACGCCAATCTGCACTTCATCAAAAATCAGCAGCGCGCCGTGCTTGTCGCACAGTTCACGTAGTTTTTGCAGGTACGCCTTGTTGGCCGGCATTACGCCGCCCTCGCCTTGCACCGGCTCGACGATCACCGCACAAGTGCCCCAGTGAATGGTGGCTTCAGCGGCGGCGATATCATTGAAAGGGATATGTGCCAGGTTGCCTGGCAGCGGGCCAAAGCCTTCGGTGTATTTGGGCTGACCGCCGACCGACACAGTAAACAGTGTGCGGCCATGGAAAGCCTGTTTGCACGACACAATCTGCGTTTTGTCGGCGTTCTGGGTGGCGGCATAACGGCGTGCCAGCTTGAGCGCAGCTTCGTTGGCTTCAGCGCCAGAGTTACAGAAGAACACGCGCTCGGCAAAGGTGGTTTCGGTCAGACGCCGCGCCAAGCGCAGTGCGGGCTCATTGGTGAATGTATTGCTTAGATGCCAGAGGCGATCAACCTGTTCGTGCAGCACGGCGGTCAGTTCCGGATGCGAATGACCCAAGCTGGTCACGGCGATGCCGCAGGCAAAATCGATGTATTCCTTGCCATCCTGATCCTTCAGGCGCGAGCCTTGACCAGAAACCGGAATGAACGCAGCAGGTGCGTAGTTGGGCACCATTACTTCGTCAAAAGTCTGGCGGTTTACAGGGGCGTTGGACATACGAACTCCAGGACACAGGCATTAGGGAGAGCCCATTCTAGAGTGGGCGGGCCAGGAGATATTTCCCAAGAGCGACAACTAACTGCCTGTTTGAGACAGATCAGCCAACTTCTGGCGTGGATATGGCAAGCGCGCGGGCACTGCCAGCAAACCGTTCTTCGCGTGGCGCCATATTGAAGTGCCCGCGGTACACCGTAGAAAAATGCGCGCCGGACGAGAACCCGCACAGCAGACCGATCTGGATAATCGATTTACCGGTAGTGCGCAGCAGATGACGGGCGTGTTCCAGCCGCAATTGCAGGTAATAACGGGTAGGCGCCATATCCAGATGCTGTTTGAACAAGCGCTCCAGCTGGCGGCGCGACTGGCCGGTGAGGCGGGCGAGTTCGTCGGTGGTCAGCGGTTCTTCCAGATTGGCTTCCATCAGCATGACCGCTTCGGTCACACGCGGTTGCTTCTCGCCCAGTCGCACCATCAGTGGCACGCGCTGGCGCGCCTCGTTGGGGCGGATGCGCTCCATGCACAAGGCGCCAGCGATATCTTCAATCAGGGCATTCCCATGCTGGCGGCCAATCAGGGTCAGCAGACCATCAAGCAGCGCGGCACCACCGCCACAGGTAAACCGCTGGCGATCCAGTTCAAATACATGCTGACTGAGTAAAACGGCAGGGAAACGTTCAGCAAAGGGCACCGCATGTTGCCACTGAATGGTGGCGCGATAGCCATCGAGCAAACCGGCGCTGGCCAGCCACCAGGCGGCGGTACCCAAGCCTGCGATAAGCGGCAGATGTGGCGCCAGCCGCGCCAGTTCTGCGCAGAACAAGCGGGCGTCGGCAAAGCGCTCGACGCCATCACTGAGCAGCAAGACATGATCGCCCGGCCGAACCTGGCTCAAGTTGCCGCTGACGGGAAAGTCGACTCCCTCGGTCAGCGTCAGCGCCTGACCATCTCGCGACAAGAAACTCACCTCGTACAGCGTTTTGCCAGCCAGGCGGTTGGCCAGCGCAAACACCTGGGCAGCCGCGCCCAACGCCAGCATGGAGCATGGCGGTAGCAACACCAGAGCAATACGAGTGGGGGATGACATTGGCAAAAGCAGCGAAGCATTCGTCGGGGCGGGTCTGAACCAGACGCGAAACAGTAACGGGCCACTGGCGTAAACCAGCGGCCCGCACGCAGCAAACCCGACGCTTTGTCAGCCTATGTGTGATGCTCAGTTGTAGATATCAAAGCTGAAGTACTTGGCGGCCAGGCGCTTGTAAGTGCCGTCTTTGTGGATCTCGCCCAGTGCCTTGTTGATCTGCTCGCGCAGGTCAGTATCTTCTTTGCGCAGACCGATGGCAGTACCGTTGCCGATGGTTTTCGGATCTTCCAGATTTGGGCCAGCGAAGGCAAAACCGGCGCCGCGTGGTGTTTTCAGAAAGCCGACGTCAGCCTGGACGGCATCTTGCAAGGTGGCATCCAGACGGCCTGCTACCAGATCAGCCAGCACCAGTTCCTGGTTCTGGTACGGCACCACGGTCACGCCCTTGGATTCCCAATAGGCTTTGGCATAGGTTTCAGCGGTAGTGGCTTGTTCAACACCAATGCGTTTGCCAGCCAGTGCTTCGGGCTTGGGCTGCAGGGTCGAACCCTTTTTAGCCACCATGCGTACTGGCGCATTGAAGAGCTTGTCGGAGAAAGCAATGACTTGCTGGCGCTTTTCTGTCACTGACATCGACGACAAGATGCCGTCAAATTTGCGCGCTTGCAGGCCAGGAATCATGCCGTCAAAGTCGTTTTCAATAAACACGCATTTGGCTTTGAGCTTTTCACAGACTGCTTTGCCCAGGTCGATATCAAAGCCGATCAGGCTGCCATCGGCCTGTTTCGATTCAAATGGCGCGTAGCTGGCATCCACACCAAAACGGATGGTGGTCCAGTCTTTGGCACAAGCACCGGCCATGGCCAGGCCCAGTACCACTGCAAGGGTCAGTTTCTTCATGTTGTCTCCGTGGGGTGAAACCCGGGCAATCCCGAGCGATCCAGAACGCCGAGAGGGTAAAGCCGTCTGACAATCACGTTGCGATGTCAGGTCAGACAGCATGTGGATTGATGGTTTCAGCAAACCGGAATGACGACAATTGCGGATAGCCCGAAAGGCGGGTCGATGCTGCCGTGCAAAAACGGCCGGGAAATTGGCAACAAACGTATTGGAATCAATCAGATAAATAGTTGATTGCAACAAACAAAGTCATTGTCTGGTGCCCGTCGCTGGTCGACTTTGGCAATTAGATGTCGCATTTGCGAAATTGCCACCACGTACTTACACCCCAGCGCAGCGCTCACTGTCGCCAAAAAGGCGCAGAGCGGCGGGTTCCATCATCCCGTGAGTGTTGCGCCCGGCAGTGAGTTGGCCGACGTTCACTCTGACCCGCCATGGTAAGGCGAGCATGACACCCGATCCGCGCTGGTGGCGGGAGGGGACACTCGCAACAGACATGATGATCTGCAGGATTGCCCGGGCATGACAGTCAGAAAAATATACCGTCAGCGGCACGGAACAGGCTTTTTGATTTGGCTTGCCTTCACCAAAAATCCGGAAGAATATTCTTCATATTAATGAATAATATTTAGATTCTTCTGAAGGTGGATATGAACGCTCGAAATCATTCACTCGACCAGCACGACCGCAAGATTCTGCGAGAGCTGCAAAAGAACGCCCGGCTAAGTAATACCGAGTTGGCTGAACTGGTAGGCATGTCCAGCACCGCCTGCTGGAACCGCACGCGCCAACTGGAGGCGGAGGGTTATATCCGTGGCTACGTGGCGCTGATCGATCAGAAGAAAATGGGCTTTGCCGATATCGTGCTGGTGGAAATCACCCTGGACAGTCACGAAGACACCGCGCTGGCGCGGTTTGGCGAAGAACTGGCGGCATTGCCGGAAGTACTGGAGGCACACCTCGTCTCCGGCGAGTACGACTATCTGGTCAAACTGGCGGTGGATGGCACCGCTGGTTACGAGCGCTTTTTACGCGAAAAGCTGTACCGGATTTCCGGCATTCGCCACAGCCGGTCGATGTTTGCGTTGCGTTGTATGAAGAGTATTCCGTCGGTTCAGGTCTGATAACCCACAACCTGGCCCGACAAAACTACGGCGGGCCAGATATCGGCCCGCCGCAATCAACAAACTCATTCGCCTCAGATCAATAACCCGACCGGTGGCTCAATGGGCTCAAATCGCGCCCATGTAATCCTTCTTGCCCAGTTCCACGCCGTTGCTGCGCAGAATGTCGTAGGTGGTGGTGACGTGGAAGAAGAACTGCGGCAGGCCGTAACTGAGCAAATAAGCCTGGCCAGTGAATTTCTTCTCTTTCGGTGTGCCCGGGCGCAAGACGATCTCGCGAGTTTCACCGCCTTCAAACAGCGAAGGCTCGATGCTGCTGACAAACGCCAGCGTCTTTGCCACGCGCGCTTGCAACTCGGCGAAGGTTTGTTCGGTGTCTTCGTACGCCGGCACTTCAACATTCGCCAGGCGAGCGGATACACCCTTGGCAAAATCGCTGGCGATCTGCACTTGTTTGGACAGTGCAAACATGTCCGGGAACAATCGCGACTGCAGCAGTACGAGCGGGTCAATATTTTTTGCCGTAGCGTGGGCTTCGGCCTTGGCCAGAATGTCGTTCAGGCTACCCAGCATTTGTTTGAAAACAGGCACGGATGCGGCGTACAGCGAAATGGACATGACTTATTCCTGGTTGAATGACACGCCATTATAGGGATCAAACCGCAGCCATTTCGCGTCGCAGCAATTTCGTTTTGGCAACAATGAGATAGCTCACACCGCCGTTACCCACTGGCGGCTGGCACCAGTGAGAAGACGTGGTCTATTGCGGAACGACAAACGTAGCACGCGCGCTGATAACCTGCTGCCGGGTGATGCAGCCTTCCTGATGATCATTCACCAGACCCATGGCCTGCATCAAGGCGTACATGGTGGTGGGCCCGACAAAGCGCCAGCCGCGCTTTTTCAGATCACGGCTCAGTGCATTTGATTCGGGTGATGTGGTCATCGTGCGCAGGTAATCCGGCGTGACCAGCTCGGGACGGCTGGCGGGATGAGGCTCAAAGCGCCAGAAATAAGCGGCCAGCGAGTTTTCGGTTTCCAGCAATTTGAGCGCGCAACGCGCATTGTTGATGGTGGCTTCAATCTTGCCCCGATGCCGCACAATGCCCGCGTCGGCCAGCAAGCGCTGGATATCAGCGTCATCAAAACGCGCAATCTGTTCGATCTGGAAATTGGCGAACGCTGCACGAAAAGCTTCGCGCTTGCGCAAGATGGTGATCCAGCTCAGGCCCGACTGAAAACCCTCCAGACAGACCTTCTCGAACAGTCGCCGGTCATCATCGACCGGAAAACCCCATTCGTTATCGTGATAATGCTGGTACTGCGCCGAGGCCCCGCACCAGCTGCAACGCGCCGGTTCGATCAGGTTGGTATCGGCGGACTGCGCCAACGTAGAAGAAGAACCAGCCATCGGTGACGCGCTCCAGAAGCTATGTCGATAACGCGACATAATCCGCGCAACACAGCCGATAAAGCAATCCGCTTGTTGCGCCAGTATGCCCGGCGCGGCCATGCGCTGATCGGCGTTCCGGCTTGCAACAGACACAAAAAAGCCCGCGCAAGCGGGCTTTTCATTCACATCACAGCCTTGAGACGATTGGCTTAGTTGCTGGCAACGCGACCTGGTTGGGCGTTGATTTGCGCAGCGTAGTTTTGGGGAGCAGCAGCAGCACGTTCCCATGCCGGTACGTTGGCAGTGTCAGTTGCTGGAGTGACAGCGCGGAAAGCAAATTGGGCGCGGCCAGGTTGTTGGTTGATTTGCGCAGCAAAATTCTGCGGTGCGTTGGCAGCACGTTGCCATGCCGGTTGTTCAACTCGTTGGGCACGTTGGGCGACATTGTCACTATCTGCAGCTTGAGCAGAGAAAGCAGCACCGGCGGCAACAACAGCAAATACGAAAGAAGCAGCAAACTTGTTCATGATGGTTCTCCAGAGTTTAGGTTTGGCTGTCGTTTGTGTTTCGACATTGGAGCCCATCTTATGCCGCTAAATTACGTAGAAAAACTACAGATTCGTTGAAACAATGTTTCCTGATTATTGATAAATATCAATCATATTGATTCATTGATAATTATCAGCAGATTCTGATAAGCACTCGCTCCGAGCTACAAGGTCAGGCCGGCTCTGCCAGCAAACTGCAAAACCGGGTGAGATCGATATTGCCGCCGGTAATCAGCACGCCAACACGCTGGCCGGCCAGTGCCGACTTGAACTGCCGCACCGCCGCCAGCCCCAGGCATCCGGTCGGTTCAACCATCAACTTCATGCGAGTAGCAAAGAAGCGCATGCTTTCGATCAGTTGCGCGTCGCTCACGGTGTGGATATCGGCGACATCGCGGCGGATGATGGCAAACGGAATTTCGCCCGGCTGCTGCACCTGCGCACCGTCGGCAATGGTGTTTGGGGTTTTGATCGTCACAATGTGCCCGGCGCGCAATGACTGCTGCCCATCGTTGCCCGCCTCGGGCTCCACGCCATAAATCTGGCAAGCAGGTGCAAGCGCGCGCGCCGCCAGCGCTGAACCCGCCAGCGCCCCGCCGCCCCCCATGCCGATAAACAATGCGTCCAGAGGCCCGGTTTCTTCCAGCAACTCCTTCACCGCCGTCCCCGCTCCGGCGATCACATCCGGATGATCAAACGGTGGAATCAGCGTTAGCCCTTGCATCCGGGCGAGCTCTCGGCAGATTTGCTCGCGGTCTTCGCGATAGCGGTCATAAAACACCACTTTGCCGCCATAACCTTGGGTTGCCGCCACTTTGACCGCAGGAGCGTCCTGCGGCATGACGATAGTGGCCGGAATACCCAGCAGCTTTGCCGCCAGCGCAATACCCTGCGCGTGATTGCCCGACGAAAAACAGATCACCCCGGCGCGCCGCTGTGCATCATCAAACCGCGCCAAGGCATTGAACGCGCCGCGAATCTTGAACGCCCCCATGCGCTGCAGGTTCTCGCACTTGAAAAACACCTGCGCGCCCACTTCGGCATCCAGCTGGCTGGAAGTGAGTACCGGCGTGCGATGCACATGCCCTTCAATGCGCGCTGCGGCGGCCAGCACGTCGGCGTAGGTGGGCAAGTCAGACGGGGTCATCGGGCGTCTCCGGGATTATTGAAATACTGCGCTCATGATAGGAGGGACTTCACGGCGCGTATCGCAACAGAATGCGCAAGAGCGGGACGATACAGACAAAAAAGTGCGTGACGCGGCCCGTCGTCATCTTCACCCACTGCAGACTTGCGCTCTGCACCACGGCGGCTCACGGCAACGCCGCCACATCGCCCCCGGCGGGCACGACAGCAATTACTGGAACGAGCAACGCAAAATGGATTACCTGGTGTTTTATGCCGGGCAATAAGCTGCAGCAGTAAATCAGCGACGGCACATCTCACCAGTATCGGTGCCGTCTCGCTGCATCCCTGCAATCAACCGCGTGTCACTGCGCCGGTACCCCATCCTTCCACTGCGCCCAATCCTTGACGATGGACTGGACCAGCGGATATCCGGCCAGATACAGGTTTTGCACGGCAGGCACAAAGCCGCCTTGTTCCTGATACTTGAGCAGGTTGTCGGCATCCGAAACGCCTTCTGGCGGTCGGTCAAAGTCAGAGCCGGTGCGCAATACTGCGACGCGGTTCAGGTCAGTCAAACCGGCGGAGGCGCCGCGTTTGAGGGCTTCGTAGGTCGCGTTGTCTTCTTGCTGGGTGGTGCAATAAGTGCCTTTGCCGTCAGTCAGCAGCTTGGTCCAGTCGCGAGCGCGCTCGCCCAGTTTGGTGCCAGAGAACCAAGTGTCGCCAGCCAGCGTGTCACACTGGATAACGGCAGGCGGCTGGTTGGCCGGAGCGTAGGTGTAGCGGGCGCGAAAGGCAGCGGCTTCTTTGCTGTCGACCAGTTTGGCATCTTTGGACAGCGCCACAGCCCGTTGCAGTAACGACTCGTTCAATTGAAAGACTTCGGTTCGGTAATCCAGCGGCGGTTTTTCATCCGGGCTCTTGGTGTTGATGCCCAGATAACCGGTTTTCCAGCCCGCCGGGATTTCCCGCGCATCCAGCTCCCATTGAATGCCAAAATCCACCAGGTAGCGCGCCCATGCGGCAGAGCCTACCGTGCCTTGTTGCGGATCGATGCCCGCTATCCCGGCGATCAGAAAGTACGTTTTCCGCAGATCAAACTGGCGTGACCAAACCAGTGCAGACACGGATGCCGCCGCGTTGGCGTGGCCCATGCCGGTCGTCATCAGGCAAATACCGTCTGAAGTGCAACTCACCGCCGGGTAGTCTGGCGACAAACCGGGCACGGCCACTTTGCGATTGAACTTGAGGTGATCCCGCCAGACCTGCCCTTCCGGCCCGAACATGGAAATGATCATGACTTTAACCGGCTGTGAGTGGGTTACTGGTGCAGCCTGAACCGGGCCGAGACTGAGCAATGTGAGCGCCGCTATCAGGCTGGCACGCAATGTGAAATGGGGCATGAAGAGATCCGTCGAGCAGTTGAAAACGGAACCAGCGGCAGCTGCGCTGGTAGCCATAAAACATCGTTGCCAAGGCTAACCGGCCGGTCCAACGCTGCCAATGGCCCATGCCATATAGCGGACATCCGCCTTTTGCATGTCATCCGGGCTTTGGCAAGCCCCACGTAATGGCAGGCGCTCACCCACTTTAGTCAATGCGCCGAGACTTGCCTTGCGGAGGCAGGCTTGCAATTTGACAAGGTCATCACAATGTTTATTATTGAGCGCTTACTCAATCATAAATAACACCCGACATACAAACATGCCTGGAACTCATAGCGTGATGGGCCAGGTTTGCAATGTATTCGGCTCGTACCCACGGCGAGTTTGCGATTAGTAATCCGCGTGCGCCAGCAACTGGCCGCGCCATTTAGCAGCGAGCAAAACAATGAAAGTGATTCTATTGGGCGCCACCGGCATGGTCGGCCAGGGTGTATTGCGAGAATGCCTGCGGGACCCGGCCGTAGACAGTGTGCTGTGCGTGGGTCGCAACGCCACCGGGCAGACGCACCCCAAACTGCGCGAACTGGTAGCGGCAGATTTATACGATCTGTCCGCCTTTGCCGAGCAGCTCAGCGGTTTTGATGCCTGCTTCTTTTGCCTGGGTGTGTCGTCCGCCGGGATGGCCGAGGCGCCTTACCGCCGCATCACTTATGACCTCACGCTTGCCGTCGCGCAGTTGCTGGTGCGCCAGAACCCGGCACTCACGTTTATCTATGTTTCCGGTGCCGGAACCGACAGCAGCGAGCATGGGCGTGCAATGTGGGCACGGGTTAAAGGGGCAACCGAAAACGCGTTATTGAAATTGCCATTCCAGGCCGCTTATATGCTGCGCCCCGGGGCGATTCAGCCACTTCACGGGGTAAAGTCGAAAACCGGCTGGTATCGGGCCATCTATGTGGTGGTTGGGCCGCTGCTGACCACCCTGCGCCGGGTCTGGCCGCAATACATCACCACCACGGAACAAATGGGCCGGGTCATGCTCACACTGGCACAGCGGGGTTATCCACGGCCCGTGCTGGAAACCGTGGATATCAATCAACTCACCGTTGAGTCTGCCCCCGGCTAAATGCGGAACTTGCTGAACAGCTGGCGCAAGAAGGTCGCCAGTTCGTTCAGATGTTTGACGCTATCTGTCGCGCGTTGCAGCGAGGCATCGGTTTGCAGCATGCGACTGGTGATGTCCTCCGCACTTTGCGCCATGGCCGTGGTGGCTTGCTGCTGCTCTTTGGTCGATAGCGCAATCTCGCCCATTTTCTGCATCACACCATCCATGTTCTCGCGGATCAAGCCGATCTTGCTGGCGGCATGGTTGGATAGTTGCACGCCCCGTTTCACCACATTGTGGGTCTGTTGCATGCTGCCCACGGCGCCGTCGGTTTCCGTGCGGATCGCCTCAATCATGCCGGTAATTTCCAGCGTCGCGGCACTGGTGCGCTCGGCCAGTTTGCGTACCTCATCGGCCACCACGGCAAATCCACGGCCCTGCTCGCCCGCCCGCGCGGCCTCAATGGCGGCGTTCAGCGCCAGCAAATTGGTTTGATCGGCAATCTCTTTGATGACCCGGATAATGCCGCTGATTTCCTGCGCACGCTGGTTCAGGTGGTCCAGCAAACTGGCCAGAGATTCCACTTCCGACGCCGATTTGCCCACCTCTGCAGCGACTTCATGCACGGTGGAGGCGGACTCTCCCGACAGTGCGCCGGTACTCTTGACCAATTGATCAGCATCCGTGGCATTGTCGGCAATGTGCGAAATGCTGACGGTGATTTCCTCAATCGTGGCCGCGTTAGTGGCCGCCAGATCAGACAGTTTTTCGGAATCCGCCGCCAGCTCACGCAGCACGCTGTTGATCCCTTCCACGCCGGTGGTGAGGCTGTCACTTTGCTGCTGAATATCGCGGAACATGTCGCGCAACTGGTCGGTAAAGCGGTTGAATGCCTGCGCGGTCTGCGCAATTTCATCATCGCCGGGGATATCAATCTTGCGCGTCAGATCACCGCCGCCCTGGGCTATTTCCTGCATGGCTTGGCGCACGCGGATCAAACCCGACAGCATGTTGCGGATCAGCAAGCTGGCAATCGGCAACACCACCGCCAGCACAATCACCAGAGCGGCAATGCATAGCTCCAGCATCTGGTTCAGCGGCGCCAGAGCGGCCGATTTATCGATCACCAGCGCCAGGAACAGGTCCGATTGCTCAATCGGCTGCAGATAAAAGAACTTTTCGGCGCCACCAATATTGGCTTCATGCAGATTGCCGTCGGCAATGCTGGCGAGTTGATCGCCTGGCAAATCCTTGCTCAGGTCCGATACCGATTTGAGCACCATCCCGGCGTCGCTGTGCGCCAGGATTTTGCCGTCTTTACCCACCAGAAACGCATAACCGTCGCCGGTCAGCTTGATATTCAGCACGTCTTTGACCAGCGCCGACAGATAAACATCCCCCGCCACCACGCCTTTGAGTTGCTTGCCCGCGTCTTTGACCGGCGCGGCAAAAGACAGCGTCAGTTGCTTGGTCGAGGCATCGATATATGGCGCCGTGAGAATCAGCTTGTCGTCGCCCACCGCCTGTTTATACCAGGGCCGGCTGGTGGGGTCGTATCCGGCCGGAAGATCCAGGTTGTGACCTTGCACCATCTTCTTGTCGGTGGTGCCGAAATAGACCGAATCAAACGTGGAACTCTTTTCAGCCTGCGTCAGGATGGCTGACTCATCGCCAGTCGCCGCGCCGATCATTTCAGCCACGCCGCCGATGACACGTTGTTTGTCCTGAATCCAGTTGCGCAGCACCACGTTGTAACCGGTGCCCACCCCACGTATCTCGTTGTTCAAACCCGCCACGATCTCGGTGCGCATTTTGTAATACGCGGCCCCGGCAAGGATGGAAGTGGTGACCACGGTCAGGATCACCATAAACAGAATCAGTCTGGCACGCAGTGAACGCATGAAAGGTCCGTCCCTGAAGCGGTAATTAACCTGCATCTGCCAATGGGCCGCGCTGGCTGACCTGGAACGGCGTCATTGGCACTTGTTTTTCGAAATGGGTCTGGCAGCCCGGTCACCGTTTTCCGGCTCAGTCCAGGGCTGGTTTGAGTGTAGATGAAGGCTGTAAGGTTTGCGTAGCATGTTGCGGTTCAAGCGTATGCAGAACGCATAACCGTAAGCAAAATACAACGCCACGCCTTACTTGCAGGCTGCCCGGAGTGGCGTCACTCTCAGTTGAGCCGACGAACGGAAGCGCCCGAGACGCTGGCCACCATTCGCCTTGCCGCAGCCGTTGTCGTAACCGGCACAGTCACCGCGCCATATGCCATATATAGGGTGGCTTGAAGGCGCCGCGACGTCAGCGCAAGCACCCGTGCGCGACTAAACAGATAGTTGAATCCCGGCTACTGGATGACTCCGTGAAAAAAGTCCTGCTCCCGCTATCCGCTTTATGTCTGTTGATATTGAGCGCCCCGACTCTGGCTGCCGACCCGGCATGGCTGGCCTATGAGCGCGGTGACTATGCCAAAGCGTTACCGGCCTATCGCCAGGCCGCGCAAAAGGGCAAGCCGCTGGCCGAGTACAATTACGCGATGATGCTATGGCGGGGCGAAGGCACGGCGGTGGACAAAGACAACGGCCTGCTGTGGCTGCGCAAGGCAGCGGAGCATCATCTGGCACAGGCCCAATACGCACTTGGGTTGCTGTACGAGAATGGCGATCATTTGCCGCGCTCACAACCCGATGCCACGCAATGGTTTTTGCTGGCAGCCCGACAAGGCCACACCGCTGCCCAGACCAGCGTCGCCACACAATACTTCCTGGGACGAGGCGCGCCTAAAGATATGGTGCAAGCCGCGCGCTGGTATGAAAAAGCCGCGGAAGGTGGCGACGTGGGCGCGCAATATATCGTGGCGACCATGTATGAAAAGGGTGATGGCCAACCGCAGGATCTGGTCGAAGCGTGGCGCTGGTATCACGCAGCGGCGCTGCAGGGCGACCCGGCTGCGGCGATCCGTGCGCATGATCTGGGTGTGCGTCTGAAGCACGCCGCAGCGGCCAGCAAACCCGCCGCTAACGTGCAATAAACTTTGGTGAGACCTCCGCGCCGGAGCGCCTCACCACTTTGCATTACAGCCGGAAGCGACCCGCCGTGGTACGCAGTTCCAGCGCCAAACCTTCCAGCCGCTGCACCGAATCGCGCGCGTTGCTGACCGATGCATCTGACTCTTCCACCATATTGGCGATGCGCTCGATATGCCCGGCGATGCTGTTGCTGGCCTCGCTCTGCTCTTTGGTTGCGCCTGCCACTTCGCGGATTTTATCGAGGGTGCCCGCGGCACTCAGGCTGATCTCGCGCAACGATGTCGCCGCGCGTTCAGCCAGCGCAACGCCGGTTTCCACCTGCGCGCTCACCTGATTCATGCCGCCGACGGCTTGTTCAGTATCTCGCTGCACCGCTTCAATGGTGCGGGTGATGTCCTGGGTTGCGGTGGTGGTGCGTTCAGCCAGCTTGCGCACTTCGTCGGCTACCACAGCAAAACCACGACCTTGCTCACCCGCCCGTGCGGCTTCAATAGCGGCGTTCAGCGCCAGCAAATTGGTCTGATCGGCAATATCGCGGATCACCTTGGCGATGCCGTCAATTTCGCGGGAGCGATCGACCAGACCATGAATCTGCCCGGCGGCGCTGCCCACCTTTTGCGAAATCTGGCGGATTTCATCGGCTGCGTCATGCACCAGTTGCTCACCTTCGGTCGCCAGATGGACTGATTGCTGCGAACTACCGGCGCTGTCCCCGGCATTGCTGGACACGTGGTTGATACTGACTGTCATTTGCTCGACCGCCGCCGCCGTACTGGCGGTGAACTCGGACGATGCGCGGCTGCCTTCGCTGATCTGGTTCATCTGGCGCGTAAGTGACGTGGCCGCTTCAGCCAGGCTGCTCGCAGCACCATTAAAGCGTTGCGCCATATCACGCAGGCCGTCTTGCATGCGGCTCATGGCCCCGAGCAGGCTGTCGCTGCGCCCGTCGACCTTGATCTTGCGCGTCAAATCGCCCGCAGCAATGGCAGTGGCAATTTCGCTGGCATAACCAGGATCACCGCCAAGCTGGCCCAGAATCCGCCGCGACATGCTGATCAGCAACGCGGCCACAATCGCCAGCACTACGCAGACCACGCCTAGCATGACGCCTGCCTGTTCCCAGAAAGCGGTATCAATATCATCAATAAAGAAGCCAATGCCGATGATCCATTGCCACGGCTCAAACTTGACCACGCCATTAAGCTTGGGCAGTTCGGTCTTGGAGCCAGGGCGGGCGGTCAGGATATTCATCAGGCCGATGCGGTCTTTGGCCAGCGCATCGTTGTAGAGGTCTGAGGTGTAGCGGCCATCCGGCATCTGTGTGCCCTTGTCGATCTTGCCAACGCGGGCCGGGTTGGGGTGCACGATCATCATGTTGTCGGTGCCGCGCACAAAGAAATAAATATCCTTGAAGCGCATGTGGCCCAACGCTGTCTTGGCGCGTGCCTGCGCTTCATCGTGCGACAACTTGCCGGAAGCCTCTTCACCCTGGTAGTAGGTGACCAGCGCCACCGCTTGTTCCAGCGCAGTACTAATCTGACCTTGGCGGTCAGCCATCATGGCATGCCGCAAACTCACCAAACCCACTGCGGATACCAGTAACAAACCGGCCAAAGCAGCCCCAATGATAATCCAGACTCTGGTTTGCAACTTCATGGCAGCCTCATTAATCAGAAAACGGTTATGCAGATGGAATGGTGTGGATTGTAAGTCTACCCAGTGTTTATGACCAAAAACTGCATAAAAGTCTGACAATCGGTCTTTTTCTGACAGAGCTCAAGTTCGCCGGAACGGATGTTGGGCCGCCAGCGCTTCGGCCCATTCATCGACGGCCTGGCGCTCATTGGCCAGGAATCGCCCCACCGCATTGGCAAAGCGTGGATCGGCCAGCCAGTGGGCCGACCAGGTGGTGACCGGCATGAATCCCCGCGCCATTTTATGTTCGCCTTGCGCGCCACCCTCAAACGTATCCAGGCCGTGTTCCAGCGCAAACTCCAGGCCCTGGTAATAACACAGTTCAAAATGCAGTCCTGGCGCAAAGCCGGCGTCATCCCATTGCGCACCCCAATAGCGCCCATATAGCGCGTCCGGCCCGACCAGATCAAACGCCGCCGCCAGCGGTTGGCCGTTGCGAGAGGCAATGATCAGCAAGCAGGCGTCTGGCATTGCGGCATGAAGCTGCTTGAAGAACGCCAGATTGAGATACGGTTGGGAGTTATGTTCCAGATAGGTATTGGCGTAGCAGCGCTCAAAAAACGCCCAGTCCCGCGCGGTAATGGCCGTGCCGTGTTTGCGCACAACGTCAATTTCGCCATCCGGCCCATGCAGGGCTTTGCGGCGTTCTTGTTTGATTTTTTTGCGCTTGTCGTGATTCAGGCTCGCCAGAAAATCATCGAAGCTGTGCCACGCTGGATCACGCTGCCAGTGAAACTGGATTTGCTCGCGCAACTGCATGCCGCATTCGCCAGCAAACTGAGCCTCTGTCGGCGTGGGGAAAAGAATATGCAGCGATGAATCACCCAGCTCCCGGGTGACGCCAATCGCCGCCTCAATCAAGGCTCGCCGGTCTTCATCGTTTTCGGCCAGCAACCGCGCACCCGGCAGCGGGCTGAACGGCACCGCGCTGATCAGTTTGGGGTAGTAATCCAGGCCGTGCTGTTCGTACGCGCGGGCCCAAGCCCAGTCGAATACATACTCACCCCAGGAATGGCTTTTGCGATAAAGCGGCATGGCGCCGACCAGTTGCCCGTCGCGCCATAAGGTCAGATGACAAGGCTGCCAGCCCGCTTGCACGTCCACACTGCCGCTTTGTTCCAGTGCCTGCAAAAAAGCGTGCTGCAGCGCCGGATGCGTGCCGGCAAGCCGATTCCACGCATCGGGCTGGATATCTGCTATCTGATCGAAAACGCGCAGTTCGGTGGCCAAGCGCGTCATGCCTTGCCGAAGTAGTCGGGCTCGTTACCGGCTTTCCATTTGATATTGCAGCCCATGCCAGGAATTTGCTCCGCCAGCGGGGGCTTGCCAGCCACCAATGCATCGACCGCACGCAGGATGTCCTGACCGCTTGGCTCGCCCTGATTGGGGCGGCTGCTATCAAACTGCCCGCGATAAACCAGTTTCAGGTGCGCATCAAACAAGAAGAAGTCAGGCGTACACGCGGCACCAAAGGCTTTGGCGGCGCTTTGCGTTTCATCGTACAGATAGGGAAAGGTGTAACCCAGTTCTGCGGCAGTCTGGGCCATTTGGATCGGGCCATCGGCCGGGTAGGTATCGGCATCATTGCTGGAAATAACCAGCATCCCCACGCCCAGTTCGGCCAGTTGGGCACCCAGCGGCGCCAGCACCGGGTTGATGTGTTTTACATAAGGGCAATGATTGCAGATGAACGCCACCAGCAAGCCGCAATTACCGCCCTGGTCACCAAGGGTATACGCCACACCATTGCCGTCAGGCAGTGTGAACTCTGGCAGCGGGGTGCCCAAAGGCAGCATGGTGGAAAGGGTTCTGGCCATGGGATTCGCCTTGTTGGATCAACTGGATTGATCCTCCCATTTTAGCCGGATGTCATGACGCTGGTGGGCTACAGTTGCGTTGCAATGTGCCAGACCCACCGGCGTCATCAGGATTGCTCGGTCAAACCGACCATTGCACCAGGCCGGTCCAGGCCGTGAGCAGCACAATCAAACCAAAAGCGATGCGATACCAGGCAAAAGCGATAAAGGTGTGATTGGCAATAAAGCGCAGCAAAGCCCGTACCGCAATGAATGCGCTGATGGCCGCGGCAATGAAACCGACTGCGAAAATCCCCGCATCGCCCGCGTCCAGCACGTGACGCAGCTTCCACAGACTATAAAGAGAAGCCGCAGTCAGCGTGGGAATGCCCAGAAAGAACGAGAACTCGGTTGCCGCCTTGCGCGACAAGCCAAAAAACAGGCCACCAATAATGGTTGCGCCAGAGCGACTGGTGCCCGGAATCAGCGCCAGACATTGGGCACAACCGATCTTGAGCGCATCCATCAGCGAGATGCCATCGACGGTCTCGACGCGTACACGATGCTGGCGCTTTTCTGCCCATAAAATCAGCAAACCACCAATGATGAAAGCCAGCGCCACGGGCACCGGCTTGAACAGGTACGCCTTGATGGTGTCATTGAATAGCTTGCCCAACACAGCGGCCGGAATGAAGGCGATGATGACGCCCCACAGCAGATTGCGTTCGCTACCCGCCCGGCGGGCGCCGCTCAAGGTCTGACCGATTTTGGCGCGGTATTCCCAGACCACGGCCAGAATTGCGCCTAGCTGGATAAATATCTCGTAAACATCGCGCTTTTCTTTTTGGTCGGGCAGAAAGTCCAGCAAATTGCCAGCAATGATCAAATGGCCGGTACTGGAAATCGGCAGAAACTCGGTAATCCCTTCGACCACGCCCATGACCAGGGACTTGAACAGCAAAACGGTATCCAGCATCGATATGATTCCCGCGGTTGATTAATGTTTGTTGTAGTTGGCGGGGATTATAGAAGTGGGCAGCGGCGGTGTGGGCAAAACTTTCAGCACGCTGGCAAATCTGCGAGCGTTGTACCAGGGAACGTGAGCAACGGCGCGGGGTGCAGGATAGAAATCGGGGCTAGCCCAGTTCGGCCAAGAGGCGGCCTTCGGCCCCTGCAAAATGACCGTTCATATAAAAAAGTGAATTTTTACCAATTAGCTTGGGAACTAGATAAACAACCCCACGTCATATCTGGCGTGTGCGAGCAATTCGCGCATTTTTGCTCATCTCCTCCCTGATTAGCGGGCACCTTCTGGTGCCCCTTTTTTTGTCCGCAATTTGCGCCAGGCTAATCAGTTAACACACTAGTTAACACACTAAAAACGAGTTATAGCTTGCGGGACTGATTATTTAGCAAGTTGCGAATCGCAGCAGCCAGCTGCTGATCCTCTACAGTGTCGGCCAACTCGGTAAAAGCATCGCGCGCAGCGCCGCCCATCTTCAAGTCTTTGGCGCGTATGGGTTTTTGTTCTCTGAACGAGCCTTGCACCCGCGGCAGGATTGCGGTAGCTTCCCACCCAGCCCGCGCGAGAGCTTCCAGCAAATCTGGCGCGGCATACCGGATACGGGTGGCCGCTGCCGCGCTGTTCACACCCACAATCAAAGCCTCGCCAGACCACGCCGCGCCCAGACAGGCACGAGCGACCTCTGGCGGCAGTGCTGACTGCAGCGCTTTGAGAATCCGGTTGTATTCGCCCACACGATCGGCAACTTGCCTGAGCGCCCGGTTACGACCGATAAAACCGGTGGTGGAGCTTTTTTTCATATTTCTCGATGTTGCGATGTTTGCAAGGTCATTCAGGGAGCAGTCCCCTTGAATATTATTCTTATTTCAAACCGCTACTCCAGTGCATTACATCTGGGTATCGGTAAGATTGTTGCGCTATTTATCGGACTGACCGTGCTGACCGGCGGGCTGGGCCTGGCCATTGGCATGTCGCTGTCGGGAAGTTCGCCCAAGCAGTTGTGGCCATTAATAAAGCCGCTGCGCCAGGTCGAACTCGACGCCATGGCCGTACGCCTGGGCGAACTGCAAGCGCGGTTGATCCGTCTGGATGGTCTGGCGCAGCAAGTCGGCACCAAAGCGGGTATCGACGTCAAAC
Source organism: Silvimonas sp. (assembly GCF_031291215.1). Taxonomy (NCBI): domain Bacteria; kingdom Pseudomonadati; phylum Pseudomonadota; class Betaproteobacteria; order Neisseriales; family Chitinibacteraceae; genus Silvimonas; species Silvimonas sp. The sequence goes on along the minus strand of NZ_JARLJK010000144.1, from coordinate 441,799 downwards.
CGCTCTCTTCCACCGCCCCAGTGCCACGTGGTGGTGTGCAGACCCGCGATCACGCCATGTCTGCCCGCGAATTTTTGCAGCAGCTGAGCACTACCGAAACCGATGCCAGCAATGCTTATGACCAGTTCAGCCTGGCGCAAACCGTCTTGTTGCGCCCGGCAAGTACCATTCTGCCGACGCTGGCACCGCTGACCACCGGCTTGCAGTCCTCCAGCTTTGGCTGGCGCATTGATCCGTTTACCGGGCATCAGGCTTTTCATGAAGGTCTGGATTTTGTGGGCGCAGTCGGCACCCCGATCAAGGCCGCCGGCGCAGGCACGGTGGTCTTTGCGGCCTTCCATCCGCAGTATGGTAATATGGTCGAGATCGACCACGGTAATAACTTGACCAGTCGCTACGCCCACGCCAGCAAATTGCTGGTGAAAGTCGGCGATCATGTTACTGCCGGGCAAGTGATTTCAGAAATTGGCAGCACCGGACGTTCAACGGGCGCTCATCTGCATTTTGAAATCCGCTATCGAGGCGTGGCGCAAAATCCGCTACGGTTCCTCGCGCAAAATACGCAAAACAATGTTGGTACAGTGGCAAGCACCGAGGGTCCGCACGATTAAGCGGTCAGTGGTGTGCAAATAGTGCACTAGTTACTGCGGTCAGGGCTGGAAAACCGGCCATTCGACCTTATCTTGTGCACACGCGTTATGTATCGGTGCGATACTCACGCACGGTTTTCAAGCGGCGGCCAGGGCAACCTGCCCGCCGTTCTCGTAGAATCGCTGGCAATCCCTATGCTGGTCCGGATTATCCCGGAGCCAAGTCTGGCGAGGCTGGTAGGCGGTTCTGATTAGCAAACAGGTCGGTGGCAACATTTGGCACCTGAACAACAAGACAAGCCGCTCGCGGCGAAAAATCTGGTAACAGGAAATGATCTCCAATCTGCTCAAGAAAGTCTTCGGTAGCCGTAACGACCGCCTGCTCAAGCAATACGGCGCAGTCGTGCTGAAAATCAACGCGCTGGAATCCAGATTTCAGTCGCTGTCCGATGACGAACTGCGCGGCAAGACCGCCGAGTTTCGCGAGCGGGTTGCCAAAGGCGAATCGCTGGACGATGTCCTGCCAGAAGCCTTTGCGGTCTGTCGCGAAGGCTCCAAGCGCGCCTTGGGCATGCGTCACTTTGACGTGCAGCTGATTGGTGGTCTGACCCTGCATCAGGGCAAGATTTCCGAAATGCGTACCGGTGAAGGTAAAACCCTGGTCGCTACGCTGCCTGCGTATCTGAACGCGTTGTCTGGCAACGGCGTGCACGTGGTGACGGTGAACGATTACCTGGCCCAGCGCGATGCGGCCACCATGAGCAAGTTGTATAACTTCCTTGGTTTGTCTTGTGGCGTGAATCTAGGCCAGATGGCTCATGATGAAAAACAAGCTGCCTATGCTTGCGACATCACCTACGGCACCAACAACGAATTCGGTTTTGACTACCTGCGCGACAACATGGTGTTCACCGTGGGTGAACGCGTACAGCGCACGCTCAACTACGCCATCGTCGATGAAGTGGATTCGATCCTGATCGATGAAGCGCGTACCCCGCTGATCATCTCCGGCCCGGCGGACGACAACACCGAAATGTATCTGGCAATGAACCAGGTACCGCCACAACTGGTACGCCAGGCAGAAGAAGAAGGCGAAGGCGATTTCTGGGTTGATGAAAAAGCCAATACCGTACTGCTGTCTGAAGCCGGTCACGAAAAAGTCGAGCAGATCCTCACTGGCATGAAGCTGCTGCCAGAAGGCGACAGCCTGTATTCCGCGCAGAACATCAACCTGGTTCACCACCTGTACGCTGCCCTGCGCGCGCACTCGCTGTTCCATCGTGACCAGAACTACGTGGTCATGGATGGCGAAGTCATCATCGTTGATGAGTTCACCGGCCGTTTGATGTCTGGCCGTCGCTGGTCCGAAGGCCTGCACCAGGCCGTGGAAGCCAAAGAAGGCGTTGAGATCAACCAGGAAAACCAGACCCTGGCCACGATCACACTGCAAAACTACTTCCGCATGTACGGCAAGTTGTCCGGCATGACCGGTACGGCCGATACCGAAGCCTACGAATTCCAGCAAATTTACGGGCTGGAAACCGTGATCATCCCGACCAACCGCCCGATGGTGCGTCAGGACAAGCAAGATCAGGTTTTCAAAACCGCCAACGAAAAATACAACGCCATCATCGAAGACATCAAAGACTGCGTATCGCGCGGTCAGCCTTCGCTGGTGGGTACGACCTCGATTGAGCATTCGGAAATCCTCTCCAATCTGCTCAACCAGGCCAAGATTCCGCACAACGTGCTGAACGCCAAGCAACATGCGCGTGAAGCCGAGATCGTGACACAAGCCGGTGCGCCAGCGCAGGTGACCATTGCTACCAATATGGCCGGTCGCGGTACCGATATCGTGCTGGGCGGCAGTATCGAACGCACCATCAAGGATATCGAAGCCGACGAAAGCCTGGATGCAGCGGCTCAAGAAAGCAAAATTGCCGACCTGAAAGTGTCATGGCAAAAGCTGCACGATCAAGTTGTGGCCAGCGGCGGTCTGCATATCATTGGTACCGAGCGTCACGAATCACGCCGGATCGATAACCAGTTGCGCGGCCGTTCCGGTCGCCAGGGTGACCCGGGCTCCAGCCGTTTCTACCTGAGCCTGGAAGACCCGCTGCTGCGTATTTTCGCCGGTGACCGTGTCGCGTTCGTGATGGACAAGCTCAAGATGCCGGAAGGCGAGCCGATCGAAGCCGGTATTGTCAGCCGCGCTATTGAATCCGCTCAGCGCAAGGTAGAAGGCCGCAACTTCGATATCCGCAAGCAATTGCTGGAATACGATGACGTCGCCAACGAGCAGCGCAAAGCCATCTACACACAGCGCAACGAATTGCTCGAAAGCGCAGATACCTCGGAAACCATCGCCGCCATGCGCGACAGTTTCTTCCACGATCTGTTCGAGCAATACATTCCGGCGCAAGCCATGGAAGAACAGTGGGACATTCCGGGTCTGGAAAAAGCGCTGGCAGAATTCAACATTCAGGCGCCTGTTGGCGAGTGGCTCAAGCAAGACGCCAGCATGTCGGACGAAGTGGCCAAAGAGCGTGTCGTATCACTGGCGCGTGATGCTTACGTGCAAAAAGTGGCTGATGCTGGCGAAGACACCTTCCGCCAGTTCGAACGCGCCGTACTGCTGCAACATCTGGATCAACACTGGCGTGAACATCTGTCGTCGCTGGATCACCTGCGTCAAGGTATCCATCTGCGCGGCTATGCCCAGAAGAACCCGAAGCAGGAATACAAACGTGAATCCTTTGAGTTGTTCAGCGAACTGCTGACCAGCATCAAGCGCGACGTGGTACAGATCGTCATGAACGTGCAAGTACGCTCGCAAGCCGACGTCGATGCCGTGCAGCCGCAAGCTGTACCGGATGGCGCGCTGCAGTTCCATCATGATGATCTGGCTGCTGTGCTGGCATCGGGTGACGAGGAGCAGATCAAGGCATCGCTGGCTGGCGCAGCCGCCGCAGGTGCTGCAGTTGGCGGTGCCAATCCGTTTGCCGGTGTGGGCCGCAACGACCCATGTCCATGCGGTTCCGGCAAGAAGTTCAAGCACTGCCACGGTCAGATCAGCTAAACGTTCAGCTTGTCTCGCCTCAAACAAAAAGCCCGTCATTGACGGGCTTTTTGTTGTTCATGCCATGCAGCATGCCAGGCAAACTTGACGCGCAAAATCCGGCTGGCTAGATTCAATGCGACGGGCCGATAGCTCAGCTGGGAGAGCGCCGCGTTCGCAATGCGGAGGTCGTGAGTTCGATCCTCATTCGGTCCACCAAACAGCCACTTCATACCATATCACTACATGCCTAAAGCCCTTGAAAATGCTAGATTCAAGGGCTTTTTTTGCGCCATGACGCGTCGTGCCGTATCATGAAATACCGTCACATTTGACGGTATTTGTGACGGTATTTCAAAAAAATGGAAAATACCGTCATGAAAATACCGTCATCCAGCACCAGAGGCCGCTATGCCGTTATCAGACGTTGCCATCAAGAAAGCCAAACCGGCCACCAAACCGCAGAAGATGCCAGACGCCGATGGCCTGTACCTGCTTGTGGCGGTATCCGGCGGCAAGCTGTGGCGGTATGACTACCGATTTGGGGGAAAGCGCAAAACGCTGTCTTATGGCGCATACCCTGATTTAAGTTTGGCGCGCGCCCGGGAATGCCACGGTGATGCGCGCAAGCTGCTGGCCAGCGGTGTCGATCCTGCCGCATCCAAGCAAGCCGACAAGCTGGCGCGACAAATCGCAGCAGTTAGCTCATTCGAAGCTGTGGCCCGCGAATGGTTTGCAAAGCATCAACCATCGTGGGCCAAAAGCCACTCTGAGAAGGTCATTCGGCGTCTGGAAAAAGACGTCTTCCCCTGGATGGGCAACAGACCAATATCCGAAATCACCGCCCCGGAGTTGCTCGCTACAATCCGCAGAACCGAAAGCCGTGGCGCACTGGATACCGCTCACCGTGCTTTGCAGAATTGTGGCCAGGTATTCCGCTATGCCGTCGCAACGGGGCGGGCAGAGCGTGATCCATCCGGCGACCTGCGCGGCGCACTCCCACCCGCGCGAACCAAGCACTACGCATCAATCGTGGATCCCCAAGGCGTGGCAGAGCTGTTGCGCGCAATGGATGGCTTTAAAGGTACGTTGGTCGTGCAGTGCGCGTTGAAGCTGGCACCTCTCGTATTCACGCGCCCGGGTGAGTTGCGAAAAGCAGAATGGTCAGAGATCGATCTGGAAAAAGGGGAATGGAATATTCCTGCAGAACGAATGAAGGGCTGGCTACGGAAAGGCATCACAACGCCTCACCTTGTCCCGCTCTCAAGTCAGTCGTTGGCAATACTGAAAGAGCTTCATGCGCTCACCGGGCACCGTCGCTATGTGTTTCTTGGACGCGACCCGCAAAAGCCAATGAGCGAGGCCGCGATCAATGCCGCATTGCGCCGCATGGGGTATGACACCAAAGAGGATATTACTGGCCACGGCTTCCGCGCGATGGCCCGCACAATACTGCATGAAGAACTGGACATAGAGCGGGATGTTATCGAACACCAGCTGGCCCACAGCGTGCCGGATGCCCTTGGCACTGCATATAACCGCACCAAGTTCATTAAAGACCGGCGCTCAATGATGCAGGTATGGGCCGACTACCTGGACAAACTAAAGTCTGGTGCTGATGTAATTAGCTTTCCAGCAAGAACCGCTTGAACGAGTTTGCTGCGCCTAGCCCGACGGGGCGAAAACCGGGAACCCTTGCCCGGCTGGCGTGGCATCTAAAACAGGGGATGTGCCAGCAAAGGGGGCGAGCGCATGTCAAAGATATATAAGCTGAGGGAATGGCTGACAGTGCCGGAGGCGGCAAAGCAGCTTTCTATTTCGTTTGGTGAGGAAGTAACCGAGGCGGATGTGTTGCGCCTGTCTTTGGATGGTCGTCTGCCGTTGTCGGTTTATTTCGTAAATCACGCTCAGGCAAGGGGCGGCAAGGTGATCCCTTGGGAGGAAACGGATTGGTGGCTGTTTCCAGATATGGATATCTTTTTAGGTAAGTCCGCCGAGGAGCAAGAAGCAAACAGAAAGAAAAAAATAACATCAACGGATCATAATTTTCACGCTCCCAAATTGACCGCACTTTTCGAAGAATTGCCCGCAGATGAACGAAGAAAATATACCGGGCTCATGAGGAGCGTAAATATCGACAATGAGCGATTCGTCACTTTGGCAGATGAAGTTGTCACCCTATATGGCGTGTTGGATTTACCGATGATCGGCGCGGAGACGCTTGACGTCGAGCGCCGGTTTCAGCAGCTAACAGGCGGGCCGGGCGTAGAACTGACGAATCTGGATGGTGCATTTGTTGAAGGGCAAGATGGAACAATCTGGCAGTTGCAAGAGGATTATGATGACAACGAGTATACAGATGGCTCCAATGCTTCCAAGCAAGTCCTAGAGCGATATATCGCAATCAATAAGATTAAGCCCGAACGGGCCAAGCTCCTCCATCGGAGACATGCGGAGAGACGTAAAAAATTTCTAGAAGAAAGGAAAGCACAGCCCGAACATGAGCATTTTTATCCAGCTGGCGGCTTGCCCAACGATTCCACGCTGGTCGTTCGGACCAAATCAATTTTGGCTTTCGAGCAGGCAGTTAGCGATACGCCCAAGCCATCGGAGAGGCCTATTTCTCGCCAAACGGAGAACAAGTTGCATGAGGCGGTTGCATTGCTGGCAGCAGTGAACCAAGGGAATGTTGAGGAAGCGTGGAAAAACCCGCATAAGACTGCGCAATCGCTTCTGGACGACGCTCAAAGGCTTGGCTTAGGTGAGGCAATCACACGCGAGACGCTTGGAAATTACATCAAAGCCGGAGCGGAACGACTCAAACCATAACACGCGGAACCGCGCCAACTCCGCGCGGAACCGCACAAGGGCAAGTAGCAAACAACCAAAGTAGTGCCATTCACTTCACCACAACCCACAAAGGGTCTAAGAATGGCACAGCAAACCACTCCCACCGCTCATGGTGCATCCAACGCACGGTTTCGCGAGCAATACGGCGCACTCCCGGTAACTGGGTATGTGCGCCAAGCCCAGCTAATCCCGGCAATTCTTCCCTTCTCCGCTTCCAGTCTGTGGCGCATGGTGCGCGGGGGCAAATTCCCCGCACCGGTGAAGCTTTCCGAGCGGGTAACAGCGTGGCGTGCAGAAGATGTGCGCGCCTGGATTGATTCCCGCTTGGCAGCATAAGGGGGCGGACATGAAAAAGAAAAACCGCCACCCGGTTTCCCAAAGCAGCGGCGCAATCAGCAACGCCAATTCTACGCTTCAGCCACCCATTGTCACCGGCCAATGCGCCGAAGTACTGGAGCTGATTCGCAGCAGCGGGCCGATCCTGTCCCTTGAGCTGACCGCCAATTGCGCCATTCCGGAAACCGCTGCCCGCGTGCATGATCTGCGGGCCAAGGGATTTAATGTCCAGACAGTCATTCTGCCCAGCGTGATGTTCCGTGGTCGCGAGCGCCGTAACGTCGCCCGCTACTCGCTTGGCGTTCCTGAATGGCCCGCACCCGGCTTTCTGGATGGGGAGGCCACATGAGCACGTTGGCCATGACTGAAAAAGCCTGCGTGGCAGGCTTTGGTAACTCAATTAGTCATCCGGTATCAGTGATGCTTCGAAAACAAGTAGCGGGTAATCACAAAGACCACACCAAAGCATTCCGCCAGCGTTCCCGCCATGTAAAGGTGCAGGATGTAATCGGAGAACTGCAGACACTGCACACCCACTCCAATGAAAACCAAGTTCATTACAAGCAACTGCGCAGCCAGACCGATCATCGACCACTTGGCATAGAAGCGCTTCAGTGCTGTCTCGGCGATCAAGTCGCTGGTTTGTGCGGTCTGATGATTAACCAGCGCCGTATTCATGCTACCAATCGGGGTGAGGTGCTCGGGCTGATTATCTCGACGAGTCTCATCGGCCGCCTCTGCCTGGCTAAAGGCGTCGCTCAGGCTTGGAAAATGGCCAGCCAACAGGCCGCTCTCTTTAAGAGAGTCACTGACCACAGACGCAACGTCAAGCGGCTTATTGCCCTCTGCCACTCAGCGGCACCCCAGCTTGTTAAGCCGGTAGGCCATAGACTCGGGGGATACGCCGAAGTGAAGCGCCATGAGGTAAGCAGGCTGCCCATCTTTGTGCAACCGCTTTACCTCAGAGGAGGGCATCAACAGGTTTGCGGCAAACTGGTTAGCAAAAATCTCCGCTGGATCAGTGCCCGTTGTAGATCGAGCATCCCGCAAGTCCACATAATCGTAGGCCTCGGCCGGGTCGCCATCTTGTTGGCGCTTGACGTAGTGGCCCAATTCATGCGCGCAGGTAAAACGCTTACGCGGCTTGCTGTCGCCCGCAGCGAGCATGATGATGGGGTCTTGTCCCGGTTTTTTGACCAATGCGCCCGACACTTCCTGCTCGAAACGAGCCTCAAACACCTTGACGCCAAATTGAGTAGCAATCCATGCCGGATCAACGGGAAAGCCGCGATTACCCCACACTTCGGCGAGTACACGTTCAGCAGCTTGATGTGGCATGACAGCCCCCATTGGTTTTCCTCAATAATTCTATTTGTAATACGTGGGAGCGCTAAGCGCCGCCTACAAGTGCGCGATCATATCGTCCAAGAGCACATTGTCAACGTAAACGAAGCCATTTCACTGGATACCAACACGTTCCTTTGCGTTCCAAACACCCTTGCACATCTCGATCAACTCGACCGGTTGAGCCTGACCCACTGCTATGCCAAAGGTCTGGCCATGCTGCTGGAGCTGTATTCCGACTTGCAGAACAGCGACCCCATGAACATGCCGGTATCGCTCCCCGCTGACGATGCCCGCGTGGCCGGGTTTGGTCTGCTTTACCGCCTGCTCGATGAGATCAGCGAACAGGTGCATGTACTGGGGCACGTGGAGGTGCAGCAATGAGCGCCCTTCGTTACGTTCTCACCCAGGCGCAGAAGCTGGACAGCTTGTCCGCTTCTGAATTGTCATCACTGGCAACCAACGCCGATACGGCCATCGTTAACGGCCTGATCGGGCTGCAGGCCATTGGCGATCTGGCCATGAGCTACCCCGACGATGTGGGCGGCGACCATTCCATCCTGACCGGGCTTGGTTTCTTCCTGCAGGACTACGCCAACCTACTGATCGACCTCCGCAACATCGAGATCAACGCCAACGAACTGGCCAGCCGCGCCAGACCGAGCCCGGAGGCCTGACCATGAACAATCGTTCTATCCGCTTCACTGCGGAGGCCTTTGCTCAATCTGCATTTGCCGGAGGTCGCCATGAACGCGCCCCAAACCTTTGAAACCGGAGACCGCATTCAGGCCGCGCTGGCGCATGTTGCCGCCGATGACCGGGCCGTCTGGTATCGCATGGGCATGGCCGTCAAAAGCGAACTGGGCGAAGCCGGGTTTGCATTGTGGGACAACTGGAGCCAGAGCGCCGACAGCTACAACGCCAAGAGCGCCAAAGCCGTATGGAAGGGCATCAAGGAAACGGGCGGCGTCACCATTGCCAGCCTGTTCCATGAAGCCATGCAGCACGGCTACAAGCCCGCCACGCCGTACGCGCCCCCGACACCCGAGCAGCGGGCAAGGCTCGATGCCGAACGCGCCGAAGCGCAGCGGCTGGCAGACGAGGACCAGCGCCAGCAACGTGACGCAGCCAAAGCCAAGGCCGCAAGGCTGTGGGAAACCACGTGCCCGGTACTGGCCAGCCATCCCTACGTGGTCGCCAAAGGCATCAAGCCGATGGGTGCAAAGCAGCTTCGCAACATGCTGGTATTGCCACTGCGGGTGGGTGGCGATCTGGTGAACCTGCAATTCATCGGCGAAGACGGCAACAAGCGGTTTTGTACTGGTGGCCAGGTCAAAGGTACGGCGCTGGTACTGGGCCAGCTCAAGGGTGCAAGCGAAGCACTGCTGTGCGAAGGCTGGGCCACTGGGTGCAGTTTGCATGAAGCCACCGGCCTGCCAGTAGTGGTGGGCTGGAATGCGGGGAATCTTTCCGTAGTGGCCGAACGACTGTCGAAGGTTGAAGGGCTGGCGCTGATTGTCGCGGGAGATTGCGACGCATCCGGCACAGGCCAGCAAGCCGCCATCAACGCCGCCAGAGCGCACGGCAATGCACGCTGGTGCGTTCCTTCGTTTACCGATGGGCAGCGCCAGCAGCGTACTGATGCTGGCAAAGGCGAGCCATCCGATTTCAACGACCTGCACCAGCTGGCCGGGCTGGATGCCATGCGCCAGCAGATCGGGCAGGCAATTGCACCGGATGTTGCTGACGGAGAGGAAAACGCGGTTAGGGGTGATTTAAAGGAAAATTCAATACCAGACGATGCAGATACACCATTGGCAGGCCTCCCCGACGCCAGTGACGAAGAGGCTTACCTGATCCATCTGGCCGGACTGAAACCGCTGGCCTATGCCCGTATCCGCAAGGCAGCTGGTGAGGCTTTGGGCGGCATCCCCTTGGGCATGCTCGACAAGCTGGTGGCTGCAGCACGCAAGGAGCTACTGACTGAATCCGGCAAGGCCGAAGCCAATGGCACCAGCGCGGTCTTTGACGAGGTTGAGCCATGGCCGACACGGGTCAACGGCGCGGCGGTGCTGGATGATGCCTTTGCCCTGCTGTGTCGCTATGTCATTGCCGACCGGGAAACCCTGCGCGCAGCCGCGCTCTGGTGCGCAATGACGTGGTACGCCGATTACGCCACGGTATTGCCGCTGGCGCTGATTACCGCCCCGGAGAAGGGCTGTGGCAAGTCAACGCTGCTGGCTGCGATGTCGAAGCTCTCCAAGATGGCGTTGCCAGCGTCGAACCTAACCAGTGCCGTTTTGTTTCGCGCCATAGAAAAATGGCATCCGGCCTTGTTTATCGACGAAGCCGACACCTTCATGAAGGAAAACCCCGAGCTGGTGGGTGTCATCAATTCCGGGCATACAAGGGATATGGCGTTTACGCTGCGCACCGTCGGCGACGACTACGAACCACGCAAGTTCTCGACGTGGGGACCAAAGGCCATCAGCGGGATCGGTTCTCACTCGGTGGCGGAAACGATCACCAGCCGTTCCGTTGTATTGATGATGCGGCGCAAGCTGGCTGGTGAGCAGTGCGAGAATCTGCGCCACCGCGACCCGGCCACCTTTGTCATGGTTCAGCGCCAGTTTGCCCGCTGGGCCGATGACCACGGCGAAACCTTCGCCGGTATGCGCCCCACGCTGGACGGCCTGAGCAACCGCACCGCCGACAACTGGGAGCCATTGCTGGCTCTGGCCGATCTGGCTGGCGGCGAGTGGCCACGCATTGCACGTATTGCCGCCCACAAACTCACCGGCAGCGAGGATGAAGCGCCCAGCTTCAATGAGGAGCTACTTGGCGATATCAAGGCGGTGTTTGAGCGACTGAAGGTTGACCGCATTCATTCCGCAGATCTGATCGAGGAGCTTTGCCGGGATGAGGAAGCCGCATGGGCCACCTACAACCGGGGACGGCCTGTTACCGGCAAGCAATTGTCCAGGCGTCTGAAAGATTTCGGCATCAAGTCCAGCGACCTGCGCATCGCCATCAACGTGCGCAAAGGCTACAAGCTGGAGCAGTTTGCCGATGTATTCACGCGCTACCTGCTCAAGACGGGGTCTTCTCCCGCAACATCGCTACAAGGCAATACTGGCGCGGCTTCCAGCGATATTTCCATCCGCAACACGGAGCAAAATGTTGCGGATAGAAAAACGCCACAACCAAGCACTGGTGCTGGTTGTAGCGATGTTGCGGATAGAAACCCCCAACCAGGGCATGAACGCGAAAGCGAAGCCGAAAACGACTGGCTGGCCGATTACGAGCAGGCGGAAAACGTACCCGCTGCACGTGACGATTCCGGGTGGGAGATGACGATATGAACGCCGCCCAACTGATCGACTACGCCACCAGCACCGGCCTGCTTCTCTCTGTGAAAGGCGATGTGCTGAAACTGAGCGGCAACCGGGTGGCCGCAAACGATGCGTTTATCCGTGACCTGCGCCAGCACAAAGCCGAAGTGATCGACATTCTGGTGCATCAGCCAGTACGTGCAGTGCTGCCCTATGCGCTGCATGGCGGTGGCGGTGGCCAGATCATCGATCCCGACGGCCTGCTGTCTGCCGTCACCGAACTGCACCAGCGATACGGCAAGCGCCTTGATCTGGAACACCTTGCCGCGTGGTTCGAGCAGCGCGTGACGCTGGTCTGGCCCGTTAGTGACCGCTGGCAGGTCGAGCAAGAGCGCAAAGCACTGGCGGCGCTGAAATCAATGGAGAAACGGCAATGACGAGGAAAAGCACAAAGACGGCAGTGGCCGTCAATGGCAAGGCGAAGCAGCATATGGTTGCATCGTTTCCCGAATCGACGGAAGAGGCCAAAGCAACTGCACGTCTGGCCCTACGCCCCAGCGCCAACGCTGCAGCAGTGGTACAGGAATACGCCAAGCCGTTTGGCGATCAGAGTATTGGTGCTTTGGCGGAGGCCATTGCCGCAAGCAACACAGCCTTGGCGGACGGCGACATGAAGCAGGTTGAGGCCATGCTCATGGGTCAGGCTCAGGCATTGCAGGCCATGTTCATGAATTTCTCCCGCCGGGCACTTAAACAGGAATACCAGAAAAACCTTGAATCATTTTTTGGCATGGCGCTGAAAGCACAGAACCAGTGCCGCATGACGTTGCAGACGCTTGGCGAAGTGAAGAACCCGCGTCTTGCCGTATTTGCCGGGCAGGCCAATGTCACCAGCGGGCCGCAACAGGTCATCAACGGCGCAGCACCTTCGCGCGCGCGGGAAGAAAATGCAAACCTGACGAACGAACTATTGGAGCAGGATCATGGCGAAAGGCTGGACACCCGAGCGCCGGGCACGGCAAGCGGCGTTAATCAGGCAATGGAAACCGTGGGAGAAAAGCACCGGGCCAAAGACTGAGGCGGGCAAAGAGTACAGCCGCCAGAATGCGCTAGTGCATGGCATGCGCAGCGCGGGCGAGATCGAGAACAGGAAGCGGTTCAACGCTATCATGCGCAGTGCAAGGGACTGCTTGGGGAAATTACGACGGTGAGCAAATTGAGCGAATTGGCATTTACATTCCACCTCAATGAGAACGGCGTGGAGCAGGATAAACCTCTGCTCTACCTGTGGGAAATTTATGACGCATATTCTGGCGTGCTGTTACACAGCTATGTGGGAAAAGCCAAGGGGGGCAGCAAACGCCCACTGAAGCACTATCGACGCAACGTGTTGAATCTGCTGCATGGCAGACCCTATCGAAGGGGTAAGTTCGACAAGTTCAGGGCCTCGCATCGGGCCCTCGCCGAGGCAATACTGTTAGGTCATCGGATCGTACTGAGTTTTCTGCGCAACGTAGAATTGGACGCAATCAATGCAGTTGAGCGCCAGGAAATCATAGACCGTGCGCCTGACTTGAACCAGGCTTGATTTCTGCAACCGCATCGGCTCGACAACATTGGCTAAACCTCACAAAACCTCACCTGTCGGTGTTTGTGACAAAGCCAAAGGTTAACAAGACGGTTAACAAGATGGTTAACAAGATGGTTAACACGGTAACCACGGTTATTTATCCGGAAAGAACCACTGCAGACTGGCTGGTTGCCACCGAAAACACATTCTTCGGAAACATTGGTATTAGTGCGCGAGAACAAGGTACGCAGTGAGGTACGCACCCAAACCCTGATCTGGAAACACCGCCATGTTGGTGCTGGCACTAACACAGCATCCGCGGTATCCCTTAGTGCTGACGCTGGCATCCATCAAAACGACATTGAAGCACTATCTCATCGGGAGGCGGCTGCATCCGACGTGAAGGGTGTGGTCGTGCAGAAAGCATCTGCAGTGGCCGCCAGCAAAGTTGACGAAGTAAAACCGTCTCCAGCCTCTGTTTTTGATTGGCATCTGCTGTTGATCGGTTCTGAACTGATTATCCCACCAACATTGCTCTTGTTTGCGTTGTTGAAGCGCGTGTTTGAACGAGCACCTACAAAAGAAAAACAAAAGGGCGACGACGACGAAAGTGTAAGCCCGACAACCGAGGGCCTCGGTGAAGTTATGAAAGGCGTCGGTGAGGTGCTCAAGGGGCTCACCGAGTTGATAGCGAAGAAATAGTATTAACTAAATACCGAGCCCCGCGACCGCGGGGTTTTGCTTTTCAAGACTCGCACAATAAGGTCGCAATGCTTGCTTACGCAAAAACCCTATAAATGAGGCAAGCGGGCACGTGTTGACGGTATTTTTGACGGTATCGTGGCCATTAAAAATATAAAACATAAGCAACGGCGAGGCTTACAGCCAATAGTTCGATAGCCATTCGGTCCACAGTTTTTGATTTGTAACACGAAAATACCCAAGGCATGCGCAAGCGAGCGGATAATGCGGGCCAGTGCAAGCCGTATCCAGTGACTTGATGCGTTTGCCCCCGTGAAACCGTCACGTGAAGCACACAGGCCCGCCGTGAACAAATCAAACCTTGCCCGAATCGCCATGCATCGTGCCTCTCATGTCCGCATCTGGCGCTTGCTTCAGGAAAAGAAAGCCGTTCAGGCCGCACAGTTGCCGCCCCCTCCTACCGAGCAATCCACCCAGCCCGAAGCGGATACCTTCACCATTCCCTTGCCTTGGGACCACTGATTCGTCGCTTGCGCGGTGGTGGTGTGAATGTCCAGGCGCAAAAAAGCGGCAACCGATAGGCTGCCGCTTTTTCACATTCCCGCTGGCGCCCGGTTAGAGAGCCAAGGTCAGCGGCAGCTTTGCCGCAGGAATCCTGATACGCAAACCCAGTGGCGTGCTTTCCGTCTCCAGTGCCGGGGAACTGGCCAGCGTCGGCACATTACGCAGCACCAGCGTCAGATCTTGTGCTTTGCCGGTTTGTTCCACGCTCAGGGCGTTGCCTTTCCGACTTACCTTCACGGTGTTGACCGTCGCGCCCTGCAAGTCACGCACTGTTGCCGTAGCATTGTGCCCATCTTTTAGCGCAAACAGATGCAGTTCGCTCTGCGCCGCATAATCGTAATCGGGCTGTTGATCGTTGGTGCCCAGCGCCAGCAAGGTGTTCGGGCGCACGTACAGCGGCAGGCTCAAAAAGCTGTGCTGTTCGCGGTGCCAGCGGCCACCGACAATCTCCTTGTTGCTGAACAGATGCGTCCAGCGGCCTTCTGGCGCGTAGAAGTCGACATCGCCCGCCGCATTGAATACCGGCGCCACCAACAGCGAATCACCCAGCATGTACTGGCGATCGAGATAATCACAAGTCGGATCATGCGGGAACTCCAGCATCATGGCGCGCATGGTGGGCGTGCCGGTGGTGGCTTGTACCGATGCGTCATACAGATACGGCATCAGACGCGATTTCCACTCGGTAAAGTGGCGCACCACCGCCACGGCCTCATCGTCGAACAGCCAAGGCACCCGATACGATTTGCTGCCATGCAGGCGGCTGTGGCTGGAGAGCAAACCAAACGCCGACCAGCGTTTGTAGACATCGGCGGGGGCGGTGTTCTCAAAGCCACTGATATCGTGGCTCCAGAAACCAAAGCCACTCAAGCACAGCGAAAGCCCGCCACGCAGCGTTTCCGCCATCGATTCGTAGGTAGCGCTGCAATCGCCGCCCCAGTGCACCGGCAGCTTCTGGCTACCGACTGTGCCGGAACGGGCAAACACCACCGCTTCGGCCGCGCCACGTTTTTCGACCAGTACGTCAAACACCACCTTGTTGTACAGGTAGCTGTAGTAGTTGTGCATCTTCTGCGGGTCCGAACCATCGTGGTAAACCACGTCGGTGGGGATGCGCTCGCCGAAGTCGGTCTTGAAGCAATCCACGCCCATATCCAGCAAGCGGCGCAGATGCCCGGCGTACCACTCGCACGCGGCCGGATTGGTGAAGTCGACAATCGCCTGACCGGGTTGCCATTTGTTCCACTGCCACACATCGCCGTCGGGCTTTTGCAGCAGATAACCCTTGGCTTTGCCCTCGGCAAACAGCGGTGACGGTTGCGCGATATACGGGTTGATCCACACGCAAATTTTCAGGCCACGCGCTTTCAGCCGCGCCAGCATGCCTTGCGGATCGGGGAAGGTTTCACGGTTCCACTCAAAGTTGCACCAATGGAAAGCCTTCATCCAGAAGCAGTCAAAGTGGAACACATGCAGCGGAATATTGCGTTCGGCCATACCATCAATGAAGTGATTGACCGTGGCTTCGTCGTAATCGGTAGTGAATGAAGTGGTCAGCCACAGCCCGAACGACCAGGCCGGAGGCAGTGCCGGGCGACCGGTCAGTTGTGTGTAGCGGTCCAGCACCTCTTTCGGTGTCGGGCCGTCGATCACGTAATACTCCAGCCCCTGGCCGGGCACGCTGAACTGCACCTTGGTGACCTTCTCGCTGCCCACTTCAAACGAGACGTTCTCCGGGTGATTCACAAACACGCCATAACCGCGATTGGTCAGATAAAACGGGATGTTCTTGTAGGCTTGTTCGGTGCTGGTGCCACCATCGCGGTTCCAGCTTTCCACGGTCTGGCCGTTCTTCACGAAAGCGGTGAAGCGCTCGCCGAGGCCATAGACATTCTCGCCCACGCCCAAGTCGAGGCGCTCGAACATATACGGCGCGTCTTCCTGATTGCCATCGGTAAGATGGCCGCAACCGCGAAAACCGCTACCGGTAATCCGCTGCTCACCACGCAGAAAGTCCACCGCCCAATCGCCGGTTTTGGCGATGCGCACGGTCAGCGAGCCGCTGGTCAGCGTCGCTTCGGTAGCGGTGTTGGTGATCTGCACCGGCACACGTTGGCGGTTCACTTCAAAATGCGGGCCTGTATCACGCACCCCCTGGAAATGATCGACGCGCACGCCAATGACACCGTTCTGCGGCGAGTGGATACGAAACGCGAGCAGACCCGTATCCAGCTGCGCGCCACGCCCGGAGACGTCGCGCGGGGCGGCGTAGATCAGCAGTTCATCGTCCAGCACATCCACGCTGTGGATTTGCACCGCGTACAGGATGTTCAGACCTTCGCGGATCAGCCAGTTACCGTCACTGATTTTCATGTTGGAATTCCGTTTTGTTGATGCTTGACCGGAAACGTTTCCGGTCAACAATAAAATCCGAGATACCTGGCGCTGTAGCGCACCGGAGCACCTTCGCTTAAATGGCTTTTTCGGTCTCGCGATCGAACAGATGCAAATGTTCGGTGGCGATATGCAGGTTCAACTGCTCCCCCGTCGTCACCGTGGCTTTGCCGGCATGCGCCACCAGCAACGGTTGCGCGGCCGCGCCACCGGGGCGGGCTTCGATAAAGGTCATCGAGCCGGTGGTTTCGACGTTCTCCACTGCGCAGCGCACCGCTTGCCCGGCACCTTGCAGATGCAGATGTTCTGGTCGCAAACCCAGCCACACTTTCAAACCTGGTGGCAAATCACGACCAATATCCAGCGTTTGCAGGTCTTCGGCACCAAACAACACGCTGCGGCCATCACCGCCGATTTGTGCTTCGATAAAGTTCATGGCTGGTGAACCAATAAACCCTGCCACAAACTTGTTGGCTGGTTTGTCATACAGCGCCAGCGGCTCGCCTTGTTGTTCGACGCGGCCTGCGCGCAGCACCACCACGTGATCGGCCATGGTCATGGCTTCGACCTGATCGTGCGTTACGTAAACGGAAGTGGCGTGCAAGCGCTCGTGCAATTTGCGGATTTCCGAGCGCATGTGGACGCGTAGCGCGGCATCCAGGTTGGACAATGGCTCGTCGAACAAAAACACCTTGGGATTGCGCACAATGGCGCGGCCCATCGCCACCCGCTGGCGTTGTCCGCCGGACAATTGGCGCGGCATACGCTCCAGCAAATGTGTCAGCCCCAGCGTTTCAGCCACGCCGCTAATGCTGTCTTTGATGACCTGCGGCGCGCTGCGCTTCAGGCGCAATGAATACGACATATTCTTTTCGATATTCATGTGCGGGTAGAGCGCGTAACTCTGGAACACCATCGCCACGTCACGCTTGCGCGGCGGGGTTTTGTTGACCACTTTGCCGTCAATCTTCAACGTGCCACCGGTGATTTGTTCCAGCCCGGCAATGGTGCGCAACAGCGTGGATTTACCGCAGCCCGATGGCCCGATCAGCGCCACAAAACGCCCTTCCGGCACGGCAATGGTGATGTCCTTGAGGATTTCCACCGGCCCGTAGGACTTGTTCAGATGTTCAATTTCAATGCGATTCATGATCTGTTCCGTGTGAGCGGCTCATAAAACCCTGCCGCCTGCGTTGTACTCGTTTGCCGTAGCACTTGTACTGTCTGCACTTCGTACGCCTTGTCGGCATCGTTCCACTTGGTTTTCTGAGCCGCTCACTTCAAAGCGCCAGCGGTCAGCCCAGCCACAATCCGTCGCTGCAGCAGCATGAAGGCGATCAGGATTGGCGTTACGAACACCGCGGAGTAAGTCATGATCCCGATCCAGTCGATCTTGGTGGCGCCAATAAACGCCGACAGCCCGACCGTGGCGGTCTGGTATTGGTCATCCAGAATCAGCGACCGGGCGTAGACGTACTCACCAAACGATTGCAGGAACACCAGGATTGCCGTCACCAGAATGCCGTTCACCGCCAGTGGCAAGATCACATCAAAGAAGGCGCGGGCGGGAGAGGCGCCATCCACCAGTGCGGCGTCGCGCAGTTCACGCGGAATCTGCACAAAGCTGGCGCGGCACAGCACGATGTAGAACGGCAACGTTTTGGTGATCTGCGCAATCACCACTGCCAGGCGTGGGGTTTCCAGCAGACCGAGTCCTTTGAAAGCGGTGAAGATCGGCGTCACCATCAGGCTCGATGGCAGCGCCTGTAGCACCAACACGGCGAAAATCGCCAGGCTGGTCCAGCGGTTTTGTACGCTAGCCAGCGCATACGCTGCACCAGTACCGACAAACACCGTCACTGCCGTGGTGCCGCAGGCGATGATGAACGAGTTCCACAAGAACTTGCCCATACCGCGCTCGGTAAACACCTGCCAGATATGCGATTCGGCGTGGGCGGGCCAGAAGGTAGGCGGGGACTGGAACATCTCGGCCGCGCTTTTGAACACGGTGATGTACATCCAGTACAGCGGAAAAAGATAGACCGCGGTGACGATGAGCGCGATCACAAACAAGACATAGCGCTTCATCTCACACCATCCGTTCATTGCGCGTGGAGCGCACGTAAAACACCGCCACGATCAGCACCAGAATCATCATCAGCGTGGCTACGGCCGAACCAGCCGACACTTCGAAGGTCTGGAACGACAACTGCCATGACCAGTACTGTGCCACTTGCGACGAATTGGCCGGGCCGCCTTGGGTAAGCGCGGCGATCAGGTCGAACTGTTGCATGGTCATGATTGCGCCCAGCGAGATCACCGCGCCCAGCGTGGCTTTCATCATGGGCAGCGTGATGCCAAAGAAGCGTTGCAAGGCGTTGGCGCCATCCAGTTCCGCAGCTTCGTACAAGTCGCCGGGAATCGCCGCCAGACCGACTGACAGCAGCAGCATATTGAACGGCACGCCCAGCCAGACGTTGGCGATGATCACCGCGTAGATCGAATACGCCGGGTCGGACAGCCAGAAGATGCGGTCATGCAAAATGCCGGAGCGCATCAGCAAGTCATTGAGCACACCGAAATCGCCGGCGAACAGCAGTTTCCAGATCACCCCAACCACCAGCCCGGGCATGATCCAGCCCGCCAGAAACAGGCCGCGCATAAAGGTGGCGAAGGGGAAGTCTTGCAGAAACAGCAGCGCCAGCAGAAAGCCGATGACCACTTGCAGCGCCAGCGACAAACCGACAAACAGCAGCGTGTTTACCAGTACCTGGCGCGCTTCAGGACGGCTGAAGATATCGTGATAATTGGCCAGCCCGGCAAACGGGCGCAGCAGCGTGGCTGGCTCCATCAAGTCCACTTGCTGGAACGACAACACAATGTTGTACAGCAGTGGCAAGCCGGCAAAGACCAGCAGATACGCCAGCGCAAATACCGCCAGCGTGATCTCGAAGCCGCTCTCTTTGGGAAAGCGGGCAAATAACTTGTTCATGGGTTGCCCCGTAAAGCCTGGAAATGCGAATCGGGCGGCGGCGTACATCCGCCGCCGCCCGCAGAGGTGAAACGCTTACTTCTTGATCGATTGCACAGTCTGGTAGGCCGCATCCA
Source organism: Silvimonas sp. (assembly GCF_031291215.1). Lineage (NCBI taxonomy): Bacteria > Pseudomonadati > Pseudomonadota > Betaproteobacteria > Neisseriales > Chitinibacteraceae > Silvimonas > Silvimonas sp. The sequence goes on along the minus strand of NZ_JARLJK010000144.1, from coordinate 421,951 downwards.
TCGCTTTCTTCGGATCAGCCTGATGCGTCAACACCGACTGAACAGCGGTGGAGATCGCCTTGGAGACCTTCGGCCATTCCGGATTCGGGCCACGTGGACGGGCATATTGCATTTGCTCGTTGAACGTCTTGTACGCATCCGGCCATTTCGGGTCTTTGGTCACCGTGTCTTTGGACGGTGGCAGCATGCCGAATTCGTTCCAGTTACGGCCACGCTGGCTGTACATGTATTCCAGGAACTCAAACGCCACTTGCGGGTTCTTGGCGGTGCGCAAAATGGCATGATTCTGTTCGCCCAGCGCCGAAGCCTTGGTACCACCGGCCTTTTCGGTTGGCAGCAACGCTACGCGCCATTTGAACTTGGCGCCTTTCTCGACAGCCATCAGTTCCCACGGGCCGTTGATATCCATGGCCGCATTGCCGTTGATAAAGGTAGCGGCCGCTTCAGACTGGCGATGGCTCAGCGTGTCCGGCGAAGCCAGTTTGTCGTCCAGCAGTTTTTGCCAGAACGCAGCGGCGCGGGCAGCGCCCGGATTGTTCAGCTTGTCCCAATCGGCGCCAGTAGCCTGAATGAACGGCAGAAACTGGAATACGCCTTCTTCGTCACCCACTGCCGAGAACGCCAGGCCGTAGATGTTCTTTTGCGCGTTGGTCAGTTTCTTGGCGTAGGCATACAGCTCTTCCCACGTTTGTGGCGGCTTGTTCGGGTCCAGCCCGGCAGCCTTGAACTGGTCTTCGTTGTAGTACAGCGCCAAGGTGTTGGTACCGCGAGGAATCGCGTAGACCTTGCCGTTCCAGCTGGCGTTTTTCAGCGGGCCGGGGAAGATCTGTTTGACGTCGATCACTTTGGATTTGGCCAGATACGGGGTCAGATCCAGCAGCGCATTGCGGGCGGCAAACATGGCGGTGTTCGGGTTATCGACCGGGATTACATCGGGGCCATTGCCCGACATCACCGCACGCATTGCTTCGTCGTTCAGGGCCGAGAATCCGACCTTGCGCACTTGCAGTTGTACATCCGGGTGCAGCTTGGCGAATTCGCGCGCCATTTTTTCGGTGTAGTTGTCTGGCTCATCCACCGCCCATACCGACAGGCTGGCGGCGAGCGCTGCCGCGTTAGCCAGCGTGAATGCCAGACCCAGTGCCGTACACACGGCACGCATGTTCTTTTTCATAGCCCCTCCAGTTGCTGCAAAGTCGCGGATGGCGAAACCGGGTTCGCCTGCTGGGTCGGTGTCAGTCCACCGGTCATGAATATGCTGTTGTCTTGCGCGCCATTCCGGCAGCGAGTAAAGCTGCTATTGAATCGCTTGTAATTTTCCGGAACAAGTTACGGAAACGTTTCCGAAATGGTGCGGCGATTCTTGACCTCGCACCAAAAGCTGTCAAGCAAGCAAGTGAAAAACAGAATCGGGATTGTGGAAAAACAGAAGTGCAGCGGTGATTAGCAACAAAACGACAGCCAGCAAAATCCGCGTTCGCCTCTCGCCGGATACGCTGTTTCAGTGGCCTGCTCCGCCATCGCTATCGCGTGCCCGCAAATCCAGCGGCCACACGCTTTGCCGAGGTTCCGTGCCATAAATTTCAGCAAACTGCGGCCATTGCGACAGCAACACCTTGGCCATGCGCACGCCCAAAGCCTGGGCATCCACCGTAAAACCACTCAACCTTGGCGACAGGTATTCCGGCACATCCCCCGCCAGTACGCCGCCAAACACGGCCAGATCGCGCCCCGGCGTTTTGCCCAATTCATTGAGTTTGCGATAGGCGCCAATGGCCATGCTATCGCTCTGGAACATGATCGCCGTCGGCGGCTGCGGCAATGCCAGCAGGGTTTCGGTGATGCGATAACCGCCGCGCTCAGACAGTTCATCAACCTGGACGAAATCCGGCAGCAGTGGCAATCCCGCCCTGGCCATTTCAGTTTGCCAGGCTTGCAGATACAGATGCGCCTGCATGGCGTCTTTACCGGGTACGCCAATGGCAATGCACTGATGCCCCAATCCGGTGAGATGGCTGACGGCGGTTTTTGCGGCAGCGGCAAAATCCAGATCGATCCAGGCGTGGTCACCACCGGATTCGCTACGGCCGAAGGCCACAAACGGGAAACGACGCCCGGCCACGTAATCAATGCGTTCATCATGGCGGCGCGTGCCGGCCAGAATCACGCCATCCACGTGATGTCGTTCCACAATGCGCCGCAAACGCACGAACTCTTCTTCGTAAGATTTGCTGCCGTACATAACCAGATCCATACCATGCATGGCCAGCACAGATTGCAAACCATCGGCCAGACGCATGAACAGCGCCAGCGTGTAGTTCTCTTCTTCCAGCCGGGCGGGCAGCATCAAACCAATGGTGTTCAGCCGCCCTTTGCGCAGGCTTTCGGCGGCGCGATTAGGCGCATAACCGTGACGGGCCGCTGCCTCGCGCACACGTTCGCGGGTTTTCTCGCTCACTTCGTCACTGTCGTTCAGAGCACGGGAGATGGTGGAAACGGATAGATTCAGCTCGCTGGCGAGCTTGCGGATGCCCATATTGGACTGGTCCTTTGGCGTGCAGATACATGCGGGTTATTTGGCCGCAAGCGTAGCCGGACCGGTCGGCGTTAACAAGCCGCCCTGAGCCGAGCGGACAAGCCGGGAACAAATACGGCGCAATTACCTTACAGGCAACGCGCCGCAATTTGCATTCTTCATGACCCCCATCAAGCCTGATCAGGCGATAGAGCGCACCACTCCGCCATCGACCTTCAGCGCCGCGCCGTTGGTGGCAGAAGCCTGCGTGGAGCACACATACACCACCATATTGGCGACTTCTTCCACCGTAGCCAGGCGCTTGAGCAGCGATGTCGGTCGATGCGTAGCAATGAAATCACGCTCAACCTGCTCTTGCGGGACGCCTTGTTCTTTGGCGATTTCACCAAAAAAGTTGCCCACGCCATCTGAGCGTGTCGGGCCGGGCAGTACCGCGTTCACAGTCACGCCTGTGCCCGCAGTCAATTCGGCCATGCCACGCGATACCGCCAGTTGTGCGGTTTTACTGACGCCGTAATGGATCATCTCTGCCGGAATGTTCAAACCGGATTCGCTGGAGATAAACACCACGCGGCCCCAGTTGGCTTTGAGCAAACGCGGCAAGTAATGGCGCGACAGCCGAATCCCGCTCATAACATTCACATCAAGCATGGTTTGCCAGTGTTCGTCGGTGATCTCGGCAAACTCCCGCGGTTCGAAAATCCCGGCGTTGTTCACCAGGATATCCACATCCGGATAGGCGGCGATGATGGCTTGCGCGCCCGCCGCTGTACCCAGATCAGACGCGATCACGCTGAGCGTAGCTTTCGGAAAAGCCGCAGCAATACTCTGGCGTGCTTTCTCCAGTTTGGCCGCATCACGTCCATGCAAAACGACGGAGGCGCCAGCTTCGGCCAGCCCACGCGCAATCGCCAAACCAATGCCGGATGACGAACCTGTGACCAGTGCGGTTTTACCTGTCAAATCGATATGCATAGCAAACTTGCTCCTGAGTGTGGCAAAGCCAGAATCAATCAAACCCCAAATGTGCCGCCCGGACAAAGGTAGCCGCCGGGCCAGCAAACCCTCGAATAACCTGAGCACTACATCAGGCCGAAGCCATCAGATCAAAACCCTTCAAGCACAATCTTGCCGCGCGCCTTGTTACTTTCCAGCAAGGCATGCGCCTTTTTCAGATTGGCGGCATTGATGGTGCCAAAATGCTCGGCCAGCGTCGTGCGAATCACCCCGGCATCGATCAGATCCGCCAGGCGGGTCAGCAACTGATGCTGCTTGATCTGATCAGCAGTGGCAAACATCGAGCGCGTAAACATGAACTCCCAGTGCAGCGAAATACTCTTGCGCTTGAGCGGGCGCGCATCCAGTTGTGCCGGGTCATCAATCAGCGCCAGCTTGCCTTGCGGGGCTAGCGCCTCGACGATCTGCGCATAGTGCGCCTCGGTCTGGTTCAGGCTCGCCACGTACTCCACCTGAGCAACGCCAATGCGCTTGAGTTCCTCGGTGAGCGGCTTGGTGTGGTCGATCACGTGATGCGCGCCCAGCTCTTTTACCCAAGCCTGGGTTTCTGGCCGCGAAGCGGTGCCGATCACGGTTAGCCCGGTCAATTGCCGCGCCAGCTGCACCATGATCGAACCCACGCCACCCGCAGCGCCGATCACCAGCAATGCGTTACCACTCGGCGCAGCGTTATCCAGCACCTGCAGGCGATCAAACAGCAATTCCCAAGCCGTGATAGCCGTCAGTGGCAGCGCCGCAGCATGGGCGAAATCCAGCGATTGCGGCATGCGGCCCGCAATGCGCTCATCCACCAAATGCAGTTCGCTGTTGGTGCCGGGCCGGGTCAATGAACCGGCGTACCACACGCGATCCCCCGGCTTGAACAAACTGACCCTGCTGCCCACTGCACGCACCACGCCAGCGGCGTCCCAGCCAATGACCTTGGCCTCACCGGCCGTTGGCGCCACCCCGCCGCGAATTTTGACGTCCACCGGGTTTACCGAGATCGCCTTCACCTCAACCAGCAAGTCGTACTCGCCCGGCGTCGGGTCTGGCAGGGTCAGGTCGATCAGTGACTCAGGGTGATCAATGGCCTGGTTCTGGTAATAGCCTACTGCTTTCATGATGTTTCTCCGGAACGTTGTAAAGGTGCTGACTGGCAGGGCAATGCCACTGCCACATGCGAATCGAATGAGCGCATCTTGACCCTGTTACGGCAGCTGAAAAACAGGCTAAGATCAGATGCAGTTTCAATTTATTTTTGAAAATAGCCAAAATGAGGGCCTTAAATCTTGGTGCGAATTGAAGATTTACTGGTGTTTGTACGGGCGGCAGAAAACGGCAGCTTTTCCGCCGCCGCGCGCGAACTTGATCTCACTCCCGCCGTCGCCAGCGCCGCGCTCAAACGGCTTGAGGCCGAATTGCAAACGCGGCTGTTTGTGCGATCCACCCGTAGTTTGCGCCTGACCAGTGACGGCGAACGCTATCTGGAGCACGCCCGCAGCGCGCTGACCGCACTCGAAGCGGGCCGCGATGCCATCGCCCAGGACAAACAACGTATCTCCGGCACCTTGAGCATCTCCATGCCCTCCGACCTGGGCCGCAATTTGCTGACAGGCTGGCTGGATGACTTCCAGCGTGAACATCCCGCGGTGGGCTTCCAGATTCGCATCAGCGACCGCCTCGCCGATTTTTACCGGCAACCGGTCGATATCGCCCTGCGTTATGGCGCACCAGAAGACTCCAGCCTGGTGGCGTTGCCGCTGGAACCCACAAATCGCCGCGTGCTGGTGGCGTCACCCGACTATCTGGTTCGCCACCCGGCCCCACAAACTCCCGCGCAACTGCGTCAGCACAATTGTCTGCGTTTTCTGCTCAGCGACACCGTGCACGAACGTTGGCGCTTCAGCCAGGGCGATACGGATTACACAGTGGCGGTACATGGCGACCGGGTGAGCGACGATGGCGAAGTGGTGCGCCGCTGGGTGCTGGCCGGGCTGGGCATTGCCTACAAATCGAAGCTGGATGTGTTGCCCGATTTGCAACTCGGTCGGCTGCAATTGTTGCTGCCGCAATATCAGGGCGAAGCTGCCCCCATGTACCTGCTCTGCGCCCACCGCCTCACGTTATCGCCCACCGTCATTCGCCTGCGTGAATACCTGCAAAGCCGGTTTGCCCGGTACATCCAGATTGCGAATCCAGCCGCCCTTTAAGCCCGCAAACTGGCGGTTTTGCTGCTGCGCCCAAAAAATATCCACAGCAAAGTGTTGACGCCCCGACAATTCTTAGGCAGAATGCGCGGCTCGTTGGGTCGTTAGCTCAGTTGGTAGAGCAGCGGACTTTTAATCCGTTTGTCGCAGGTTCGAATCCCGCACGACCCACCAGAAAATTCAGGAGGCTAGCTCGCAAGGGCTGGCCTCTTTTGCATTCTGCAATGCATTTTCAAACCTGATCTCCACGCAAACCGTCGCTCCCAAGCACAACCGGCCATGGCAATGATTGTATTTCCTGGAGAAATCGACCCATCGCTATCGGCCAGCCGCAACCATCCTTGCATTGAGAAACCGGTTTGCCAATTCGGCTTTTACGGCGCAGTTGCAGACTGGAAACTCTGAAAAGCCTTCGCATCCAGCGCGCGCGCAAACAGCCATCCCTGGCCATATTGCACTGCGCGAGCCTTCAGATAAGCGTGCTGCTCTGCGGTCTCTATGCCTTCTGCCACGATGTTCAGGTTCAGATCCTGAGCCATTGCGATAACGTGTTCGGTGATGTCTGCGGTTGCCGTCGCTTTGCCAATGGCGTCAACAAACATCTTGTCGACCTTCAGGCCAGCGAGCGGCAATTCTGATAAATAGGCCAGGCTGGAATAACCCGTACCAAAGTCATCGATATAGATAGCAAAACCGGCGTGGTGCAGGCGGTTGAGCGCATCTAGCGAAACGGGATCATTAACGCAGGCACTTTCGGTAATTTCCACCCATATCTGTTCGGGCCGGATACCCGTTTGCGCCACCATGCCGGTCAATTTGCCGACCACGTCGCTTTGCTGCAGGTCTGATGCAGCGAAATTCACCGAAATATGCAGAGATGGATTGGCGACAAGAAACGCGCCCTGGTCGCGTGCGATTTGAGCCAGTACCACGTCCGTGATCTGCGGCAATAGTCCAAGGCTCTCGGCCATCGGGATGAAAGTTGCCGGGCTGACGGTTACGTTCTCTGCCGTGCACCAGCGTACCAGGGCCTCCGCGCCGCTACATCTGCCGGTATCCAGCTCAATAATGGGTTGGTACTGCACAAAGAATTGTTTGCGCCGGAGCGCTTCGAGCAAGGTGGCTCTGGGCCCCTGCCATTTGCGGGCCCAGCGCAGTACCAGCCAGCTAGCCAGCAAGCTCATGGCCAGAGCGAAGGGCATGCAGATATAAAGCAGCTTTTGCCATGCCTGCTGGAACGGCATCACCGGCTCATAGATCACCACTGCCATTGCCATCTGTTTCGAGCGCACAACCCGGAATATGCGGCCCTCCACTGTCTGTTTATCCAGTTTGCCGGCGAGCGCCTGTTTCAATATTTCCGGGTCGGCATGTGGCCATCTGGCAATGGCCTGGCCGTTGGCGGTGTCGACCACACCCAGCTGGATTGTGTTATCGAGCGGAACGATATCTACATAGAAACGCGGATCAACGATGACCAGATGCTGTCGGTCTCGCAATGCTACAAACCTGGAGTCCAGTCCGGCAGCAACATCGGCGGCATTGGCCAGCCCCTTGCCGACCTCTGCGACGTGAGAGGTACAGACGAGGGTAGAACCTTGCAGATACGCCACTTCACGCACGTAGCGATATTTGCGCTCGATCTCGCGCAGAGCATGCAGATGCGCCTCGCCACAATAGGGACCACTTGTAGCGTTGGCCTCGGCCAGAGCGTTTTGCGCCTCGCCCGCGACCATTTCCGCACGCAGCAATACGCGGCCGGAAAACTCGTCAATGCGGTGCAGAAAGGCTTGCTGGGCGATGCCGTAGGAGACCAGCGCAATCAGCAGCGCAGGCGCACAAAAACCGGTGGCGATCGCCACCGGCATGTACCAGGGCCGAAGTTTCATTATGAGCGGAACCTTTGTGGTGCCGCTATAGCTGGAGCCTGATCATAGGCCCGAGTCCGGGCGCGCTTTCCATTTGGTGAGGCAGAGCAGATGCAATGGGCTAGATACAGGCCACCAATTTGGCCAAAGCGGGCAAGATGGATGACTGCTTGGGCGCAAGTTTCAGCGGTGTGTATTCGTCGCTGACGGTCTCTGACGATCTCTGACGTTTCGGGCTTTCTGCATGAAAAAACCGTACAACCCCGCTGCCTTATGCCTTTTGCATTGGACTGATTTTGCCCGGCATACCGTTTTGTATGATGGGCATTAATTGACAGCGGCAGCTTGTTTTATTGCCGCACTGATCGTTGATGAGTATCAAATATCGCAGCGCACATTACGTGCTAGTCAGCTCCACCTGCCTTTTCGGCTCGCCGGACAATGCCTGCTCAAAGAACGACGAAATCAGCAAGCTGTGTCGCCGCTCAGCCAGGCAATAAACATAGGTTTCGGTGTGGACCGGGTCGCCCTCGATCCGCACGACACGGATATCCGGGTGCGCAATGAATTCGGCCTCGGACACCGTACCCAAACCCAAGCCACGGATAACGGCTTCACGCAGCGCCTCGCGACTGCCAATCTCCATCGACATATGGGGTTTGACGCCCGCTTGCTGCAGCGCCAGATCAAGCGCGGCGCGGGTAGTTGAGCCTTTTTCCCGGCGCAGCAAGGGTTGCTGGTGCAACTCGGCCAGCGAAATGCTGCCGCGATGGGCAAACGGATGCGCCACATTGGCAAACAACACCACGCGATGACGAGCGTAACTGTGAATGGCAAAGCGCGGATCATCATGCTGACCGGCCAGCACCGCGATATCGGTGATGTAGTTTTCCAGATCAGCCAGCACCGCAGCGGAATTACCGATGCGGATCGATATCTCGATATCGGGATATTGGCGCCGGTATGCATCAACCATCTCGATCACATGAAACGGCCCCACCGCGCCCAGCTTTAACTGACCGCGAGTGAGCCTGCCTGAATCGTGCAGCAGGTTGTACGCATCGGTTTCCAGCGAAGCCAGTTGCTGGGCGAATGGCAGCAGTTGCTGGCCAACTTCAGACAATTGCAGCCGCCGGCCATGGCGCACAAACAACTCCACATTGTGTTGTTTTTCCAGCGCCTGCACTTGTGCCGTCAGCGTGGGCTGGCTCAGCCCCAAAGCGCGGGCACCGGCGCTGAAGCTGCCGTAGCGCGCCACCGCGAGGAAGGCGCGGAACCGGGCAGTGCTCATGTATAGATTCCTTCTATAGTTTGCTGGGCAAAGACATGTTGAACCGCTCAGATGACTGTCACATTACGTCGTTAATCTCTGCGGCATTCTCCCTGTCACGAGGTTTGCCATGAAACGCATGTCGTCTTTGCTGTCCGCGCTCTGTCTGGCGGTGTTGCCGCTGCTTGTTGCTACCCCGGCCCAAGCCGAACCTAAAACCACGCTCACCATCGGCCTGATTCCATCCGAAGACTCCCAAGCCATGGTTGAAAGCAGCAAACAAGTCCTGGAAAGTCTGCATCAGCAAACCGGTCTGACCATCAAGCCGTTTGTGGCAACCGACTACAACGGCGTGATTGAGGCACTGCGCTCAGGCAAGCTGGATGTCGCTTATCTGGGGCCGTTCTCTTACGCGCTGGCCAACCAGGTGGCTGATGCCGAAGCATTTGCGGTTGCGGTCACCAAGAAAAACAACTCCAGTGCGTACCACAGCCTGATCATCGTGCGCAAAGAGTCGGATATCAGCTCGCTGGCGCAACTGAAGGGCCATACCTTCGCTTTTGTTGATCCAAGCTCCACCTCGGGCCACTTGTTCCCCAAAGCCGCTTTGCAGAAAGCGGGTTATGACACAGACAAACTGTTCTCGCGCACTGTGTTCTCGGGCTCGCACGACGCCAGCATCCTGGCTGTGGCGAACAAAAAGGTCGATGCCGCTGCGGTGGCTGACCGGATTCTCGCCTCTGCCATCGCTCGTGGCATCGTGAAGCAAGATGACTTCAAGGTGGTGTGGACTTCCAGCCCGATCCCGGAATCGCCGATGGTCTGGCGTAAAGATCTGGACCCGGCCACCAAAGAAAAACTGAGCAAGGCTTTTGCCAATATCAAAGACCTGCCATGGGGCGACCAAGGCATGCTGGCGGGCTTTCAGCCGACCAACGATGCCGCCTATGACATCATTCGCGAAACCGCCAAGGTGCTCGATCTTGATTTGCGGAAAATGAAATGATTCACGTACGCCAACTCACCAAATCCTGGGGTGACAACCTGGTTCTGCGCGGCATCGATCTGGATGTCGCACCGGGAGAATTCGTGGTTATCCTGGGGCAGTCGGGCGCGGGCAAATCGACACTGCTGCGCTGTATGAACCGGCTGGTGACGGCGGACTCGGGCGAACTGGAAGTCACCGGGCTGGATGCCAACCAGCCTGGCACCACCCGTGCTTTGCGTCGCCAGGTGGCGATGATTTTCCAGCACCATCACCTGGTTCTGCGTTTGTCGGTCCTCAAAAACGTGCTGACTGGCCGCTTGGGCGCGCTGCCGACGTTCACCTCAATACTTCAGTTGTTCAAGCGTGAAGACGTCGCTCTGGCTCATGAGTGTTTACGCCGGGTTGGTCTGGCCGCCAAAGCCACGGCTCGCGCCAGTTCGCTTTCTGGCGGGCAAATGCAGCGCGTGGGGATTGCCCGCGCCCTGGCCCAGCAGCCGCGGGTGATTCTGGCCGATGAACCGGTGGCCAGTCTTGATCCGCACAGCGCACGCATGGTGTTGCAATACCTGCGCGATGCCACGCGGGAACTAGGCATCACCGTGGTGTGCAACCTGCATCAGGTGGAATACGCCCGCGAATTTGGCGACCGCATTGTGGGTCTGGCGCAGGGCCGGATCGTGTTCGACAGCAGCGAAGGTGCGCTGACCGAGGCGGACTTGCAGCGCATCTATCCGGGCCAGGATGCATCAGCCCCGGCAACAGCCCCGGTGAGTCTCACTCCCGCGACCGCAATCACACACGCCGTGGGCCTGGAGGTACTGCAATGAGCACGTTCAAGCATCAATGGCTGGTCAGCGGGCCTAAAAACTCCGCGCAATGGTTGAGCCTGGGCGCCGCGATGGTCATCGGCATTGTGGTGCTGCAATGGAGCGCCGCCGGTGCGCAACTGAGCTGGAGTGATCTGGCTGGCGGCCTGCCGCAAATTGCCGATTTTATCGGCCGCACCATACCGCCAGACTGGAAGATATTGCCCCGGCTGATCGGCCCGGCGCTGGAAACCTTCCAGATCGCGCTGTGGGGCACAGTCTTCGGCGTGATCTTTGCCGTGCCGCTGTCTTTGCTGGCAGCACGCAATCTGCATATGCCGTGGCTGCTGTATCAGGGCGCGCGGCAATTGTTCAACCTGATCCGCAGTATCAACGAGCTCATTCTGGCGCTGATTTTTGTCTCCGCCGTCGGCCTCGGGCCATTTCCCGGCGTGCTGGCTCTGGCGCTGCATGGCGTGGGGATGCTGGGCAAATTCTTTGCTGAAAGCATCGAAGAAATCGACCAGGGCCCGATCGAGGCACTGGAAGCCACCGGCGCCCGGCCACTACAAGTGATCGTATTTGGCGTGATACCACAAGTCATCACCGCCTGGATCGCCGTGATTCTGTACCGCTTTGAAGTCAACCTGCGTTCGGCCACCGTGCTGGGCATGGTCGGCGCGGGCGGGCTGGGTTTCGAGTTGCTGAGCAGCCTCAAGCTCTTCAAATACCCGCAGTCGGCCACCTGCATCATCGTTATCGCCGTCATGGTGATTGCGGCGGATGCCATTTCATCGCGCTTGCGCCGGGCCATCCAGCGCGGCTAATGCGCTGGCGCCCACCAGAAAAACAAAACGGAATTTACCCCATGTGGCACTACCAGAACCCTGTCGATATCCACGCCGGGCGCGGAGCGCTGGACGGACTGTCCGCGCTGCTCGGCAACCGCCGCGCAATCCTGATCACTTTTCCCGAAGCCGCCTCTCTGGGCATTAACCAGCGGCTGGCCGATTTGCTGGGCGAGCGTTTGCTGGCCATCGAGTCCGACGTACAACCCAACCCGGACGTGAGCTGGCTCAGGCCGATGTACCAGCGCGTGTGGCAGCACTATGCCGATGCCGATTGCATCATTGCGCTGGGCGGCGGCAGCGTGATCGATTGCGCCAAGGCCATGCTGGCACCCACACCATCGCGCACCTTTGACGAACTGCTTACCCTGCTCACCAGCACCGATAGCAGCGCGCCATTGCGCGGGCAAGCCAAAACGCTGATCGCCATTCCGACCACCGCAGGCACCGGCAGTGAAGTAACACCGTGGGCCACCATCTGGGATCAGCAAGCGGCGCGCAAATACTCCTTGCACCAGCCGTGGTCGTGGCCCGAAGCCGCCATTATCGATGCCGACCTGATGGTGACTCTCCCCCGCGCCAGTACGCTGGCCAGTGGCCTTGATGCACTGTCGCATGCACTGGAATCGCTATGGAATATCCACCGCAACCCGGTATCCGCCACCCTGGCCGTGACGGCAGCCCGCGAAATCATCGCCACCTTGCCGCGTCTGTTGGCTAACCTGGATGACGTCACCCTGCGCGAACGCATGGCGGTGGCAGCACTCCAGGCCGGGCTGGCGTTCTCCAATACGCGCACAGCGCTGGCGCACTCGCTGTCTTATGACATCACCCTGCAGCAAGGCGTGGCCCATGGCATTGCGTGCTCCTTCAGCTTGCCCCGCATCATGGAAATGGCCGTGGGCGCCGATGCCGAACTGGACGCCCTGCTGCTGCGGATTTTTGATGCAACCAGCGCGGGCAATGCCGTCCAGCATTTGCGCGATTTTCTGGAAAACCTGGGCGTGAGTACCGACCCCGCCGACTATGGTCTGGCCGAAGCCGACTGGGATGGCCGGATCGACCAGGCACTGCAAGGCCCGCGTGGCCGCAATTTCATCATTCCCGGCGACAAACATCCCAACTGAAGGTCATCAATCATGAACGTGCATTTTGAGAACAAACCCGCCGTGCAGGCGGCCATCTTTGACTGGGCAGGTACGCTGGTCGATTTCGGCTCGCTCGCTCCTACCCAGATTTTTGTCGAAGTTTTTGCCCAGTTTGGCATCCAGATCAGTCTGGAACAGGCGCGGGGCCCGATGGGTTTATCCAAGTGGCAGCACATCAGCGCGCTGCTGGCCGAGCCGGCCATTCAGCAACAATGGCAAGACAAGGTGGGCAATCCGTCGACCAACGCCGATATCGACGCCATGTACCGGCGCTTCATGCCGCTGCAATTGACCCGGGTTGGCGACTATTCGGCACCGATTGCCGGCGTTCCGGAGGTACTGACCTGGTTGCGCAACGCAGGTATCAAGATTGGCTCATGCTCCGGTTATCCACGCGAAGTGCTGAATGTGGTGCTGGCAAATGCCATTCCGGCGGGAGTCTCGCCAGACTATGCCGTGGCCGGGGATGAACTGCCCGCCGGTGGCCGCCCAGGCCCGTATATGGCGCTGGCCAACGTCCTGGCACTGGCGGTGAGTGACGTGCGCCAATGCATCAAGATTGATGACACCACTCCCGGCATTGAAGAAGGCCGTAACGCGGGCATGTGGTGCGTGGGCGTGACCGTTTCGGGCAACGAGGTGGGTTATTCGCTCGCCGAAATGGCCGGGGCGACACCAGAGCAAATCGCCCGGCGTAAAGCCATTGCCAGCGAACGGCTGCTGGGTGCCGGGGCGCATTACGTGATTGATTCGGTGGCAGACTTGCCAGAAATCGTCATGGCCATTGATGCACGAATCAAGGCGGGCGAAACGCCCTGAGTAGCAAGTCGGTCCGGTCAGTTCATCTGCAGAATTCCAAAGCCCAGCCTTACCGTTGGGCTTCGGGTTTTTTCCAGGCCCGGTAACGCGGATTTTGCGACGCAATGTCATGCAAATCCCGCGACGCAGCAAACTGCACCTACAATTCGGTCATGTCTTTTTTGCACCGGCCCGAACTTATGACCGATACCCTGCTTGAAACGCCCGAAACCTCGGCCCTGAACGATTACCTGCAGGCGCACCAGGCCACTCTGGTGACTACCGAAGGTAGTTACGCGGTGTCAGTGCATGGCGAGATTGTGGTGAACAAGCGGGTGGTGCCTTATCACCTGGTGCCGGATGAAGGCTTTCTGGGCAAGACCAACAAGTGGCGCAAGCTAGGCACGGCAGAGCGCCTGGCCCTGCTGCAAGAGCGTTGGAACACTGCCGCGCGCGAAAAGCTAGAGCAACAACTGCTGCAGTGCGCACTGGGAATCGCCAAAATCTCCCAAGAATACGAACTGGATCCCAGCAGTGCCTATAACGCGTTCCAGGCCAAGTACGAACTGGCACGCATGCGCTGCAAACTGGCGGTGGAGCGGATTGAATCGTTACTCGGCACCGGCGTAGCTACGCGCCAAGCCGCCAAAACGCATGATGCGATCAATCTTTCGCTGTACCCGGAATCGTTCACGCTGGCGCAGCAGATGAAACGCCATTTCATTGCGGTGCTGGGGCCGACCAATTCCGGCAAAACCCACCAGGCGATGGAACATCTGGCACTGGCCAAATCCGGTGTTTATCTGGCGCCGCTGCGTTTGCTGGCTCTGGAAAACTACCACCGCCTGCTTGACGCCGGGGTTGCGGTCAGCCTGATTACCGGCGAGCAACGCAAACTGCACCCGGACGCCACGCATGTGGCCAGCACGGTGGAAATGCTCAACCCCAACCGGGCGATTGATGTGGCGGTGATTGATGAAATCCAGCTGCTGGATGATCCGGATCGCGGCGCGGCGTGGACTGCCGCGGTATGTGGTGTCCCGGCCAGCACGGTGTATCTGCTGGGCGCGCTGGAGGCTGAAGAAGCCATTGAATCGCTAGTCAAACGTGTGGGCGGCACGCTGGAAGTACGCAAGCTGCAACGCAAGTCTCCGCTGGAAATGGAGCGCCAGCCGCTGGGCTCGCTCAAAAACCTGCACCCGGGCGACGTGCTGATTGCATTCTCGCGCCGCGAAGTGCTGAACTGGCGCGATCAGGCCATCGAGCAAGGCTTTGCGGTATCGGCCATTTACGGCAATTTGTCGCCCGAGGTGCGCCAGGCGCAGGCCGAACGCTTTATTGAAGGCGAAACCACCATTGTGGTCGGCACCGATGCCATCGGCATGGGCCTGAACACGCCTGCACGCCGCGTGATCTTTACCACGGCCAACAAGTGGGATGGTTATTCCGAAGGCATGATCAGCGCCTCGCTGGCCAAACAGATTGCAGGTCGCGCCGGGCGGTTTGGCGAGCATGAAACCGGTTTTGTGGCCGGGCTGGATGCGCAAACGCACAAAGCCATCACCATGCTGCTCAAGCAAAAGCCAGAGCCGCTGCCCGCCACCGGCTTCTTTGTCGCGCCCAATCTGGATTACCTGCAGCAAATCTCCGCCGCCAGCGGCCAGACCAAGCTGCAGCCGTTGCTGGAACTGTTTACCAAGCACATCAACGTCCACGACGAATTCTTCCTGCCCGCCAATCTGACTGATCAGTTGGAAAAAGCCAAATGGCTGGATGTGTTGCCGCTGTCGCTGGCGGAGCGCTTCACCTTCAGCCTGTGCCCGATCTCGACCAAAATCCCCATGCTCGAACGCGCCCTGAAAGACTGGGCCGCCTGTCGCGCCAACAAAAAGGCTGCTCCGCTGCTGCGCATGGAAGGCCTGGGCGGACGCAATGAGCTGCAATATCTGGAAGACACCTGCAAGCTGTACTCCGCCTACGCCTGGCTCGGCTATCGCATGCCAGACACCTTCCCCAGCGGTGAAATGGCGCAATCGCTGATGCAATCGACTTCGGAAGAAATCGACAAGCTGCTGCAAGTACAGAACACGCGGCATCGGCATGGCAAAAAACCCGCCAAGCCGGTGCGCCGTGGCGCTAGCGGACCGAATCGGCGGCGATAAACGCAACAGACGCGCGTGCAAAGTGCGTGCGTCTGTCGATGTTGCAACTCGCCGTGCGCTCGTTGCCTTTGCCCCAAATCAAATAAACCCGCCAAATACCGCGTCCGCGGTAAACCAGACACATCCCGCCCCGTTAAACGAGATCGGCTGCGAATCGTCAGACTCGCGCCGCTATCGGCAAGCGACTTCAGCCGCTATCGGCAAGCGACTTCAGCCGCTACCCAAAGTATCAGCCCCAGCAACGGAACCCGATAATGCCCAGCGCAATGCCTCCCGACACAGACGCGGCCGCCACACCATGGCTCGCCGCACGCTGGCAGCATGTGGATTACTTTTTGCGTTTGCTCGGTCTGCAAGGCAAAGGGTTCGCGCTGATTGCGGGGCTGGTGTTGCTGGGCTGGCTGGCCAGTGGCATCTACAAAGTGCAACCCAGCGAGCAAGGCGTGGTACTGCAGTTTGGGCGCTGGGTGCAAACCACGGATTCCGGCCTGCACTACCACCTGCCGTGGCCCATTGAAACGGTGATGCTGCCCGAGGTCACGCAGATTAACCAGATTCATCTAGGCAACCAGGTTGACGGCCCGCAGGCCTCGGTGGTTGATCCGCGAGAGAAACAAATGCTGACCGGCGACGAGAACATCGTTGAGGCCGATTGCACGGTGTTCTGGCGCATCAAAGATGCCGGGCAGTTTCTGTTCAGCGTGAACATGCCGGAAGCCGCCTTGCGCGTCACTGCTGAAAGCGCGCTGCGTGAGGTGATCTCCCGCACGCCAATCCAGGCCGCCATGTCCAACCGTCGCCAGCAGATCGCCGAAGAAACGCTCACGGTGTTGCAAACTTTGCTGGACCAGGAAAAGGCCGGGATTCTGGTGACTCAGGTACAGCTGGAACGGGTTGACCCACCCGCCGCCGTCATTGACGCTTTCAACGATGTGCAGCGCGCCCGCGCCGATCAGGAACGCGCCCGCAACGAGGCCCAAGCCTACGCCAACGACATCATTCCCCGTGCCCATGGCGACGCCGCTCGCATTGAACAGGAAGCCGAAGGCTACAAAGCGCAGGTGGTGAATCTGGCGCAAGGCGAGGCGCAACGCTTTGACTCGGTGTACCAGAGTTACATTCAAGCCAAAGATGTCACTGCCTGGCGTTTGTACCTGGAAAGCATGGATGAAATGCTCAAGAAGGCCAGCAAAGTGGTGGTGGATGCTACCGGCAAAAGCGGCAATGGCGTAATGCCGTGGCTGCAGTTGCAGGATAAGCCCAAAGCGGCGACCGGCAAGGAGGCACACCCATGAACCGCCGTTTGCGTCCCTTGCTGATTGTCGGCGGCATCGCCCTGATTTGGCTGTTGTCATCCAGTTTGTACACCTTGAATGAGGGCCAGAAAGCGCTGGTCATCCGCCTGGGCGCGCCGCTCACAGTGGATGAGCATCCAAGCCTGAAATTCAAGATGCCGCTGATCGATACTGTCATGTTCTATGACACCCGCGCCCAAACGCTGGCGCCGCCGCCGGAGCAGATCATTCTGGGCGATGAAAAGCGGCTGGAAGTCGAAACCTACACGCGTTATCGCATTGTGAATCCGCTGGTGTTTTACCGCGCTTTACGTACCCCGGACCAAGCCAATGCCCAGCTGGCGCAGATGGTCAGTTCGTCTTTGCGGCGGGCTTTGGGCAAGGTGCCGCTCAAAACGCTGCTATCCATCCAGCGCGACGAGATCGTGATGCAGGTCCAGCAAGAAGTGGCCGAACGCTCACGGCCGCTGGGGCTGGAAGTCACCGAAGTGCGGCTGCATCGGGCCGATTTGCCACTGGAAACCAGTCAGGCCATTTACGACCGCATGAAGTCCGAGCGCCAGCAAGAGGCCAAACAGTTGCGTGCACAGGGCGCGGAATGGGGCCAGCAGATTCAGGCCCACGCCGATGCCGAACGCACGGTGATTCTGTCTGAGGCGCAACGCCAGAGCGTGATTACCCACGGTCAGGCCGATGCCGAGGCCAACCGTATTCTTGGCCTGGCCTTCAGCAAAGACCCCAAATTCTACAAGTTCTACCGCGCCTTGCAGACCTACAAGCAATCACTGGCCGATTCCAGTCCAACGCTGGTGCTGTCGCCAGACTCGGCCATGATGCGCTATCTGAAAGCCGGGCCTGATGCCAAGCCGTAACGGCTGCGGCTTTCGATGATGGATAACGCAATTCCTCCCGCCACGCTGGTACGACTCAAGCGCTTGGCCACGGTGATCGGCCCCGGTCTGGTGGTGATGCTGGCCGACACCGATGCCGGCAGCATGATTACCGCCGCGCAAAGTGGTGCGCAGTGGGGTTATCGCCTGTTGCTGCTGCAAGCCTTGCTGATCCCGCTGTTGTTCATGGTGCAGGAACTCACCGTGCGCCTGGCCTTGGGCACCGGCAAAGGTTACGGCGAGCTGATTTTGCAGCGCTTTGGCCGGGCCATCGCCGTGCTGGCGATGACCACTCTGGTGATCAGTTGCTTTGGTGCCTTGATCACCCAGATGAGCGGGCTGGCGGGCGTGGGGCAATTGTTCGGGCTGCAACCGTGGCAAACCGTGACGGTGATCGGGCTGCTGATCTTTGCCATGGTCTGTACGGGCTCCTATCACTCGGTTGAACGCATCGCCATTTTTCTGGGCATCTTTGAACTGGCGTTTTTGCTAGTGGCCTGGAAAGCCCAGCCCGATTGGGCGCAAATGGGCCGTCAGGTATTGCATATACCGCTACACAACCCGGGTTACCTGTATCTGGTCGCCGCCAATCTGGGCACCAGCGTGATGCCGTGGACCGTGTTCTACCAGCAATCTGCCCTCATCGATAAAGGGCTGGGGCTGTCACACCTGAAGCTGGCGCGGATCGACACTTTTCTGGGCGCCATCCTGTGTCAGGTGATCACCGCCGCCGTGCTGATCGCCACTGCCGCCGCGTTTGGTCACGAAGGCGCCGGTGTGCCGCTGGATAGCGTCCCGCAAATTGCCCAAGCCTTTACCCGTGTGTTGGGGCCAGACACCGGCCGCATTCTGTTTGCCATGGCGCTGAGCGGCGGCGCGCTGGTTGCCACCATTGTGGTGTGCCTGAGTGCAGCATGGGCGCTGGGCGAAGTCTTTGGCATGCGCCACACCCTGGCCCAACATCCGCGTGAAGCACCGTGGTTTTACGGCGCGTTTGGCTTCATGTTGCTAGCGGGCGGGGTACTGGTGGCTTCGGGTGTCAATTTGATCAAGCTATCGATTGCCACCGGCGTGATCAACGCCATTTTGTTGCCGGTAGTGCTGGGTTTGCTGTACTGGCTGGCCCGCAAAGAGTTGCCGCAACGCTACCAGCTGAAGGGAACCTATGCCGTGGTGATTGCTATCCTTTTTGGCGTTACGGCGTTGTTTGGTTTGTATGCAGGCCTTGCCGGTGCATGGGGATCGCCATGACTTTAAGTTTGCTTTGCAAAGGGAGCCCGCATGGGGACTGACAGCGTGTTGATGGCGCTCGGGCTGAGCATCCAGGTGTTCTTTCTTGATCTGATCCTCAGCGGTGACAACGCCCTGGTCATTGCGCTGGCCTGCCGCAACGTGGCCGCACCTTTACGCGCCCGCGCCGTGTTAATTGGCACCGGGGTGGCGGTAATCCTGCGCACTTTGCTGACCACCGTGGTCGGCTACGTGCTGATGATTCCGCTGTTAAAGCTGGTAGGCGCGGTACTGTTGCTGGTGATCGCAATCAAGCTACTTCTGGATAGCGATGACAACGCCGCAGACAAGGGCGGCGAGGACGCCAGCAGCACCCAGACCTCACTGGCCAGCGCCGTAGTCACCGTAGTGGTGGCCGATCTGGTGCTCAGCCTGGACAACGTGGTGGCGCTCGGGGCCGTGGCGCAAGGCAGCGTTTGGCTGCTGGTATTGGGCTTACTGGGTAGCGTGCCGCTACTGATGTACGGCAGTTTGTTCATTGGCCGCTGGCTGGACGAAAACCCGTGGCTGGTGCCCGGCGGCAGTATGTTGCTGGGCTGGATCGCCGGGCGCATTGCGGTATCCGACCCATTGGTAGCTGATTGGGTAAACAGCCAGGCACCCGCATTGAAGTTGGTCGTACCGGCGATATGCGTGATATTTGTTTTGCTGGAAAGCCGCATCATTCGCCAGCAAAGCCGGGTACTCGTGCGCCCGGCGCCGCTTCGTAACCGGGAACCCGTTACTGCAAATATCCTGCCCACGGGACCTGCACTTATTGCCGCCGCGCCTGTGTCAGCCCCTGCCATCTCCCCCAAGGCAGTCGTAGCCGTGGCCGCTGCTGTGCCCACACAAACCCCGCTTGCTGAAGACCTGGCAAGGTCGGCACGAGAGCTTGCAACCACGCAACCCACCACCGAACCCGAACTACTCGACCGCCCCGCGCTTATTCGCCCGGACGATCCGGTCAATGTATCGCCGCTTTGGTCCATAGGCCTGAAAGTGCTGTTTGTGCTGGCGGGCATTATTGGTGTGATCTGTCTGGGCTGGTTGTTCTATCACCTGTTTATCGTCGGCACCATGCCGCCACCGTCGGGGCATCCCGTGGTTACGGGGGCACTGGCAGCGTTAGCCAGACTTGGTTAGGCGGCTGCGCGCCCTTTCTCTCTCTTGGTAATAGCGCCAAGGAGAAAATGGGGGCTGTCCGGTCGCTGCTATTGCTGCCGCCGTGGGTAGTTACCACTGCATTGGATTTCCGCCAAGGGACTACCGAAGTCGAGAATAACGGCGTGATTGGCAGGCCCTCGCTTTATCCCGTAACTGTTGCCTGGCATGTAAACGCCACCTTCCCGCTCAAGACACCCTCATCGCGGCCCCCGCAGTCGGTGTAATATCTCCCGGTTTGCCGCAAACGCAGCAAACCCTCCCCCTCGGGCAACAAGGCATTGGAATGATCCTGAATCAGCGGCAGCAAGAACTTCTGGACTGGGTCCAGCGTGACGGTCATGTCAGTGTGGAGAAGCTGGCATCGCATTTCAGCGTGACGCACCAGACCATCCGGCGCGATATCAACCAGTTGGCTGATGCGCGTTTGCTGCAACGCGTGCACGGTGGGGCCAGTGCTCATTCAAGTGTCGAGAACGTGGCCTACAATACCCGCCAGGTGATGTTCAGCAGCGAGAAACAACGTATTGCCCGGCTGGTGGCTCAGCACATTCCCAATCATGCCTCGATGTTTATCAACCTTGGCACCACCACCGAAGAAGTCGCCAAGGCGCTGAGTCATCACGTGGGTTTGCGGGTGATTACCAACAACCTGAATGTGGCGGCCATGATGTGCAGCTACGCCGATTGCGAGGTCATCGTCGCCGGCGGCGTCATGCGCCCGCGCGATCGCGGCATTATCGGCGAAGCCACCATCGAGTTCATTCGCAAGTTCCGGGTGGATTACGCGATTCTGGGCATATCCAGCATTGAGAGTGACGGCACGCTGCGTGATTTTGATCTGCGCGAGGTACGCACATCCGAGGCGATTATCGAGCATTCGCGCAATGTGTTTCTGGTGGCCGATCACTCCAAATTTGGACGGCCAGCCATGGTGCAATTGGGGCATTTGTCGCAGGTCACCGCCTTGTTCACCGATGCGCCGCTGCCAGATGAGATGACCAGCGTCCTCGCCGAAACCGGCACTGAGCTTTACATCGCCGACCAAAGCCACTGACCTGCAGGCTGAAACCACCCGCACCAATCCACGCCGCAGACTGAGGCATTCAAGTTGCATCAAAACAGACCGCCTGTCGGGATTACGCAACAACCTGGTGCGCCTTTTTCCGACATAAACCGGTCTTTTTGTTTCGCTGCAGCATTCTGACAAAACCTTTATGCATCAATGTAGTCACTCGTAATGACACTACATTTTTGCCATCCAAGCTGACCCATGCCGAGCTTTTGAATTTTTCCTGGCGGGTTGATAGCACCTTTCGTTTTCCAAAATATTCGAATAATGTTCTGTTTGTGTTGCATTTTTCGCAATAACCGCACAAATCGAAAATAAACGAACAATCCCGCGTCGCACCACCTGGTGCGATCTGAACGTCGCGGGATATTGCCCCTGCGGCACGGTCGCGGCACAGTGATCGGCTCGCAACCCGTCAATTGGAGAGTTGAAGAGATGCAAAAGCAATTTATCCTCGCGCTGGATCAAGGCACTACCAGCTCACGCGCCATCGTGTTTGATCGCGCGGGCAATATCGTATCGCTGGCGCAGAAGGAATTCCACCAGCACTACCCGCAGGCGGGCTGGGTTGAACACGACCCGCTGGAAATCTGGGGCACGCAGGCTGGCGTAGCGGCTGAAGCCGTGGCGTCCGTTGGCCTGGAAAGCAGCCAGATTGCCGCCATCGGTATTACCAACCAGCGTGAAACCACCATTGTCTGGGATCGCGAAACCGGCCACCCGGTGTACAACGCGATTGTCTGGCAGGACCGCCGCACCGCCAGCTACTGCGATTCGCTCAAGCGCGATGTGCTAGAGCAAATGATCCGCGAGAAAACCGGGCTGCCAATTGACGCGTATTTCTCCGGTTCCAAAATCAAATGGATACTCGATAACGTTCCCGGCGCCCGCAGCCGTGCCGAGCAAGGCAAACTGGCCTTTGGTACCGTCGACTCCTGGCTGGTGTGGAACTTCACCCATGGCCGCGAGCACGTAACCGATGTGTCCAACGCCTCGCGCACCATGCTGTTCAATATCAACACACTGCAGTGGGATGACGAACTGCTCAAGCTGCTGGATATTCCGCACAGCATGCTGCCGCAAGTGCGTTCTTCCAGCGAGGTCTACGGCCACACCGCCGACAACCTGTTTGGTGGCGCGATTCCGATTGCCGGGATCGCGGGCGATCAGCAATCCGCGTTGTTCGGCCAGCAATGCACGCGGCCAGGCATGGTCAAAAACACCTACGGTACCGGTTGCTTCTTGATGATGAACACCGGCAACAAGCCGATTACCTCGCGCAACAACCTGTTGAGCACCGTGGCATGGCAAGTGAAGGGCGAAGTGCAATACGCGCTGGAAGGCAGCATTTTCAGTGGCGGCGCGGTGGTGAAATGGCTGCGCGATGGCTTGGGCATTATCCGCACTTCGTCTGAGGTCGATAGCCTGGCGCGCAGCGTGCCAGATAGCGATGGTCTGTATCTGGTGCCCGCGTTTGCCGGTCTGGGTGCGCCGCACTGGAATCAAGACGCACGCGGTTCGATGTTTGGCGCCACGCTGGGTACTACCGGCGGCCATGTCGCTCGCGCCGCGCTGGAAAGCATCGCCTACCAGACCATGGACGTGCTCAAGGCCATGGAAGCTGACGCCGGTATCACCATGCCCGAACTGCGCGTTGACGGCGGTGCCACGGTGAATGATCTGCTGATGCAATTTCAGTCGGACATCCTTGGTATCAATGTGGTGCGGCCGAAGATCACCGAAACTACCGCGCTCGGTGCGGCGTACCTGGCTGGTCTGGCGGTGGGTTACTGGAATGATGTGGAAGACGTGCAGGGTCAGTGGCAACTGGATCAGCGCTTTACCCAGCAATTGCCGCAAGCCGAGGTCGATCGCCGCGTTGCCGGTTGGCAGCGCGCCATCAAAGCCACCATTGCGTGGTCGGCATCCTGATCAAGCCCTGATCACCTGAGCGGCATTGCCCCTTTCCCATCATTGCGGAACTCTGGATATGAATCCCCTCTTTGCTGAATTTATCGGCACCACCTTGCTCGTCTTGCTGGGCAACGGCGTGGTTGCCAACGTCATTCTGAACAAAACCAAGGGTCAAAACGGCGGCCTGATCGTGATTGCCTTCGGCTGGGCCATGGCGGTGTTTGTTGCCGTATTTTGTGTGGCCTCGTTCAGCGGCGCGCACCTGAACCCGGCGGTCACGCTGGCTCTGGCGGTCGCGGGCAAGTTTGCCTGGGCGCAAGTGCCGGGCTACGTGGCGGCACAAATGCTCGGCGGCATGACCGGCGCTTTTCTGGTCTGGTTCATGTATCGCAAGCATTTTGAACACACCGATTGTGCCGATACCAAACTGGCGGTGTTCTGCACCGGCCCGGCCATCCGTAGCTTGCCCGGCAATCTGGCCTCCGAAATCATCGCCACCTTTGTGCTGGTGTTTGCCGTGCTGCATATGGTGTCGCCCAAGGTTTCACTCGGCGCCATGGATGCACTGCCGGTCGGTTTGCTGGTGCTGGGGATTGGCGTATCGCTGGGTGGCACCACCGGCTACGCGATGAGCCCGGCGCGCGATCTTGGCCCTCGTATCATGCACGCGCTGCTGCCGATTCCCGGTAAACGCGATAGCGACTGGTCATATTCCTGGGTACCAGTGGTGGGCTCGTTAATTGGTGGCGCGTTGGCCGCAGGCTTGTTTTTGAGCCAGACGTAAAAGTTGATTGATCCCTACAGGAATGGGTGGCGGCAAAGCAGGCTCAACCCGCTTGGCCGCCATCCGTTCCTGTTTCATCAATAACCTAACCCGGATGGAACGCAGTGGGAATCCAGGGTGGCAATGCCTCAATGGACCACGGTGTCTGAAATTGCGGATACCGCTCCCCGGATTCACGCTGACGCTCCATCCGGGCGACAAAACCTCGCCCGGCCCAATGGTCGCAATGCCATTCGCCCACAATTGGCGATCATCCCCCGGCCACTAACTCCCCTCGTTCCGCAAGCACTGATCCCCGCAAAACCCTCGTGCGCCCTGCTTTCGTTTTATGTTCATTTTTTGGCAGATAAATCAAAATACCACAATAAAACAACATTTTTAGAACATTAAATGTTGTTTTATTATCTTAAAATGTCTAGAATTTGTTTCATACGAACAAATACAGAACACCGAATCGAACATGGTTTTGTAGTTGAAAGCCGGATCGGTTGGCTGATTTTCTGGTCAAAGTACAAAGGTGAAACACGTTGGACAAGCTGATGTATGACTTGCTGGTGATTGGCGGTGGCATCAATGGCGCCGGAATTGCGCGAGATGCGGCTGGGCGCGGGTTATCGGTGCTGTTGTGTGAGAAAGATGATCTGGCTTCGCACACCTCCTCTGCCAGTACCAAATTGATCCACGGTGGTTTGCGCTATCTGGAACATTACGAATTTGGCTTGGTCCGCAAAGCGCTGCAGGAGCGCGAGGTGCTGCTGCGCGCTGCACCACACATAATCTGGCCATTGCGTTTTGTCATGCCACACGCGGCAGACCAACGCCCGGAATGGATGATCCGCACCGGCTTGTTTTTGTATGACTACCTGGCCAAACGCGAATTGCTACCCGGCGCGCAGACAATCTCCTTTGCCAAACATCCATCAGGCGTGCCACTCAAGCCGGGCTTCAAACGCGGGTTTGCCTATTCGGATGGCTGGGTGCAAGACGCCCGGCTGGTGGTGCTGAACGCCATGGACGCCCACGAACATGGTGCCACCATCATGACTCGCACGGCGGTGACTGGCGCACGGCGTGAGGCCAAGTCCTGGCGCATTGAGCTGCATCATGCCGATGGCCGCGAGCAAACTGTGTTTGCCCGCGCCGTGGTCAACGCAGCCGGGCCGTGGGTGGACCGGCTGCTGCGCGATGTGATCGACACGCCATCCAGCCACTCGGTGCGGCTGGTGAAAGGTAGTCACATCATCGTGCGCAAACTGTTCGATCACCCGTTTGCGTATATCTTCCAGAATCCGGACAAGCGCATCATTTTTGCGATTCCGTTCGAAGGCGAATTTACGCTGATTGGTACGACCGATATCGAATACCACGGCGACCCCGCAGCAGTGCAGATTGATCCGGATGAGATCGATTACTTGTGCCAGATGAGTAATCGTTATTTTGCGCAGCAGATCAGCCCGACCGATGTGGTCGCCACCATGTCTGGCGTGCGGCCACTGCTGGATGATGAATCGTCCAGCGCAGCCAAAGTAACCCGCGATTATTCACTGGAACTGAACACCGACGGGCCGCCGCTGCTGTCGGTGTTTGGCGGCAAGATCACCACCTACCGCAAACTGGCAGAGCAAGCCGTCGACCAGCTCGCACCGCTATTGGGTAGCACCCGCCCGACATGGACGGCCACCGCGCCACTACCGGGTGGCGATATCGCCGATGCCGATTTCAATCGTTTTTTTGCCGACCTGCAGCAACGTTACGACTGGCTGCCCGAAGCGCTGCTGTTGCGCTACGCCCGCGCTTACGGCACGCGAATCAAGACCCTGCTGGGTAAAGCACGCTGTTTGTCTGATCTGGGCGCGCAAATTGTGCCAGGTTTATATGAGGCGGAAGCCCGATATCTGGTTGAAGTGGAATGGGCGCAGCGGGCCGACGACGTCCTGTGGCGCCGTAGCAAACTGCAACTGCACATAGACCCGGCCAACGTGCCATTGCTGGAAAACTGGCTGGCCGATTATCTGGCACGTAAAGACCTGAACGCCCACCGGCGCAGCCGCGTCGCCTGAGTCTGGAAAATGGAACCTGCAATGAGCCTGTTTTCCCGTACTCCACATATTCAGCCGACGCTGGCCGGGCGGTTATCCAACCCCACGTCACGGCGCCGCAAAAGGGTAGTCGGCAACTGGAAGATGTACGGCAATCTGGCGCTGTGCCGCCAGGCTGTGCCCCTGCTGGCCGAGATCGCCACAGCCGACGTTGATCTCGTGTTGTGCCCGCCCGCACCGTATCTGGGCGAAGTTGCCCAGCTGGCGCACGGAAGTCATTTGCAGTATTGCAGCCAGAACGTAGCCGAGCTGGCTGATGGCGCACGCACCGGCGAATGGTCGGCACACATGCTGGCTGATCTGGGCTGTCACTATGCCATCGTCGGGCACTCGGAACGGCGCCTGCATCATCATGAAAACGATGTTTTGATCGCGGCCAAAGCCAAAGCCTGCGTACAAGCGGGCATCACGCCGATTGTCTGTATTGGCGAGAACTGGGTGCAGCGGCAAACCGGTCAGACTGAAGCGGTGCTGCAATATCAGTTGGGCACACTGCTTGAGAGCGGCGCGTGGCAAGGCGCGATCATTGCTTATGAACCGGTGTGGGCGATCGGGACCGGCATCGCGGCCACGCCGGAGGAAGCCCAGGCCGCGCATCGCTTTATCCGGGAACAGATTGCCGCGCACGGCGTGGCGGCGGCCGCAGCCATCACGCTGCTCTATGGTGGCAGTGTGAACGCCGACAATGCCGCGGCGCTGTTTGCCATGCCAGACATCGACGGCGGATTGGTCGGCGGCGCTTCACTGGATACCGGCGCATTTTTGCGCATCTACGCCGCTGCGCAGGCCGCTGACACCGCCATTCATCCCGCAGTAGTGGCAGGAGCGCTGCAATATCCGGGGCAAAGCCGCTAAAGAGCGGCCCAACGCACTATATTTTAGTGGGCATGCCGCTGTCATGGCGGCTGGCCCGGCCAGAATTTTCAGCCAGACACAGGCCGCCGTACCGCCTCTTATCCAGGGAGCAGGCCCGGCGGCAAGGAAAGCACTTATGGGCATCAGTTTTTCAGAATTCAACACCAGCCAGTTTGCCGAGACGACCAATACCGATCTGGGCATTCTGCTCAGCCAGGTGGCAACTGCCTGCAAAGTCATCAGCGCGGCGGTGGCGCGTGGGCCGCTGTCCGACTCATTGGGCAACAGCGCCACAGACAATATCCAGGGCGAAATCCAGAAAAAGCTCGACATCATCTCCAACGAGTTGATGATCCGCTGGACCGAATGGGGTGGTCAGGTCGCGGCAATGGCGTCGGAAGAAATGCCCACCATTTACCGCATTCCCAACCAGTATCGCCAGGGCAAGTACCTGCTGGTGTTTGATCCACTGGATGGCTCATCCAATCTGGACGTGAACGTTTCGGTGGGCAGTATTTTTTCTATCCTGGCAGGCCCGGATTCAGATACGCCACCGGCGGAGTCGGATTTTCTGCAACCCGGTAGCGCGCAGGTTGCCGCCGGTTATGCCATTTACGGCCCGGCGACCATGCTGGTGTTAACCACCGGCCATGGGGTGAACGGCTTTACGCTGGATCAGGAAACCGGCGAGTTCATCCTGACTCATCCCGATCTGCGCATTCCGCCAGACACGCGCGAATTTGCCATCAACGCCTCTAACGCCCGGCTGTGGGAAGCGCCGGTCACGCGTTATATCGACGAATGTCTAGCTGGCACGAATGGCCCGCGCGGCGAGGCGTTCAACATGCGCTGGGTGGCCTCAATGGTGGCCGAAGTACATCGCATCCTCATCCGTGGCGGCGTGTTTTTGTATCCCAAAGACAGCCGGGAACCAGACCGCCCCGGCAAGTTGCGCCTGCTGTACGAGGCCAATCCGATGTCAATGATTGTTGAACAGGCTGGCGGTGCCAGTTCCAACGGGCGCGAACGCATTCTGGATATCCAGCCCGACGCCTTGCACCAGCGCGTAGCCGTCATGCTGGGCTCACGCAATGAGGTCGAACGACTGGTGGATTACCACCGGCAACCGTAAACGTTGGCGCTCTTTCAGTACGACCAGGATCGCCTGGCGTTCAACACCGCTATTTGAATCCCTGTCGGCAGCGCCGGTTGCTACCGCACTGACGATACCCGGAGAGCAATATGTCCCTTGTTTCACTGCGCCAGGTACTGGATCACGCCGCCGAAGAGCAGTACGGCGTGCCCGCGTTCAACGTTAATAATATGGAGCAGATGCGCGCGATCATGGAAGCGGCCGACCGCACCGACAGCCCAGTGATCGTGCAGGCTTCGGCCGGGGCGCGTGCTTACGCCGGAGCGCCGTTTTTGCGCCATTTGATGCTGGCAGCGCTGGAAGAATTTCCCCATCTACCGATTGTGATGCACCAGGATCACGGCACCAGCCCGGCTATTTGCCAGCGGGCGATCCAGCTGGGGTTTTCCTCGGTGATGATGGACGGTTCGTTGCATGAAGATGGCCGCACGCCAGGAGACTTTGATTACAACGTCGCCACCACTCGCACCGTGGTCGCGTTTGCGCATGCGTGCGGCGTTTCGGTAGAGGGTGAACTGGGCGTGCTGGGCAGCCTGGAAACCGGACTGGCAGGCGAAGAAGACGGCGTTGGCGCAGCCGGAAAACTGGATCACGCGCAAATGCTGACCGACCCGGAAGAAGCCGCCGCCTTTGTACGTGCCACTCAGGTCGATGCGTTAGCCATCGCCATCGGCACCAGTCACGGTGCCTACAAGTTCAACCAGCCGCCGACCGGCGAAACCCTGGCCATCGAACGTATCCGCCAGTTGCATGCCCGCCTGCCCAATACCCATCTGGTGATGCACGGCAGTTCTTCGGTACCGCAAGATTGGGTCAAGGTGATCAACCAGTTTGGCGGCGAAATCCCCGAAACCTACGGCGTGCCGGTGGATGAAATCGTCGAGGGCATTCGCTACGGGGTACGCAAAGTGAATATCGATACCGATTTGCGGCTGGCGGCAACCGGTGCCATTCGCCGCGCTTTCGGTCAAGCGCCATCCGAGTTCGACCCGCGCAAATATCTGCAACAATCGGTCGATGCCATGCGCACGATCTGCATCGCGCGCTACGAGGCCTTCGGCGCTGCGGGCCAGGCCAGCAAGATCAAAGCGCTGACGCTGGACAAGATGGCGCAGCGCTATACCAGCGGGCAGTTGCGCGCCATGGTGACGCCCGCCGGTTAATTCCGGGCGGGAGGCCATCTAGTCGCGACGAACGCAGACCGTTTACAGCAGGTCTTCCGATTCCAGTATTTCCAGCCCCGGCGTGGCAGCCAGCGCCCCTTCCAGCAAGGCGCGCGCCACTTTCTCGGCGGGCACGATACGAAATCGTCTGGGCATGATGCCGTTCAATGCGCCCAGCACCACCTGCCCAAAGCGCTCTCCAGGACGGATTTCGGTGCGATCGCCACCCAGCAACCCCGGCCGCACGATCAGTACCGACGGATAGTCACACTCCATCAGCGACTGTTCCAGTTCGCCCTTTACCTTGAGGTAAAACACCCGCGAACCTAACTTGGCACCCATGGCGGAGTTGAGCGCGTACATGCGCGCGCCATGCCGGCGGGCCAGCAAGGCAATGCGCAGCGGGTATTCCAGATCCACTTTGCGAAAAGCCTCTCGCGAACCAGCCACGCGCAAGGTGGTGCCCAAGGTGCAGATCACCGCATCGACCTGCCACCATGGCGCGTCTTTCGGTAACTGGTCAAAGTCGATTACCGGGTTTTCCAGTTTGGGATGCGGTGGCAAGGCACGGCGAGTGGGGGCCACAACGCGACTCACACGTTCGTCAGCCAAAGCCTGGCGCAAAACGGCGTGACCGACCAGGCCGGTCGCACCAGTCAATAACAGCGTACTCATATGCATTTCCCCAAGCAGCGTCGTTGCGCTTTACCCGCAGCATAATCGCCGCTGGGTCTCGAACCAACCTTCAGGAATAACAAGAACTCCCGGCGAGGCTACTTCAAACCGGTATAATGTGTTGAATTTCCTTGCATTTGGTCTACCTGCCCCGCCTATGAAAACACCTCCAAGATTGCTGCCGCTGGTTGAAGATGGCTTGATCGATGAAGTCGTCCGCCAGTTGATGAGCGGCAAGGAAGCCACGGTCTACGTGGTGCGCTGTGGTGAAGAAATCCGCTGTGCCAAGGTCTACAAAGAGGCCAACCAACGCAGTTTCCGACAGAACGCCGCCTACCAGGAAGGCCGCAAGGTCAAGAACAGCCGCCAGGCCCGCGCCATGGAAAAAGGCTCGCGCTATGGCCGCAAAATGCAGGAAGAAGTCTGGCAAAACGCTGAAGTGGATGCTCTGTACAAGCTGGCCGCAGCCGGTGTCCGCGTGCCGCGCCCATATCTATGCTTTGAGGGCGTGTTGCTGATGGACCTGATCACCGACGCTGAGGGCAATGCCGCACCGCGCCTGAACGATGTGGAAATGTCGCCGGAACTGGCGGTGCAATATCACGGCCAGTTGATCAAGCAAGTGGTGTTGATGCTGTGCGCCGGGATGATCCACGGCGATTTATCCGAGTACAACATTCTGGTCGATGCCGATGGTCCGGTGATCATCGACCTGCCGCAAGCTGTGGACGCTGCGGGCAACAACAACGCCAGCCAGATGCTGGAACGCGACGTGGACAATCTGGCGACCTACTTCGGCCAGTTTGCACCTGAACTGCTTACCAGCCAGTACGGCAAAGAAATCTGGTCGATCTTTGAAGCCGGCACGTTGCATCCAGACGTGCCACTCACTGGCCATTTTGCCATCAGCCACAAACCGGCGGATGTGAAGAGCGTGCTGGAAGAAGTGGAAGCCGTACGCCTGGACGAAGAAAACCGCCGCCGCTATCAGCAAGAAGCTGGCTGAGGCTAAACATCATGGCTCTGGACCCGAATGATCTGGCGCAAATTGCCGCGCTCAATATCCATCATTACAACGGCGTGGCTGAGGATTTTCGAGCAGGCACGGCAGACCACGATGTCAGCCAGAATATCGCCGCCTTGCTGCAGCACATCACAACTGCCGCCCCGTTCACCATTCTGGATTTTGGCTGCGGGCCGGGTCGTGATCTGAAAACATTCACCGCGCTGGGCCACACGGCCATTGGCCTGGAAGGTGCCGGTGAGTTTGTCGAGATGGCGCGGAAGGATTCGGGTTGCGAGGTCTGGCAGCAGGATTTTCTGGCGCTGGATTTACCGGATGCGCACTTTGATGGCGTGTTTGCCAACGCGGTGTTGTTCCACGTGCCCAGCCAGGCGCTGCCGCAGGTTCTCAAACAGTTACACGCGACTCTCAAGTCCGGCGGCGTATTGTTCAGCTCCAATCCACGCGGCAACAATGAAGAGGGCTGGAATCGTGGCCGCTACGGCGCGTATCACGATCTGCAACACTGGCGCGATTACATGACCGCAGCCGGATTTGTGGAGCTGGACCACTATTACCGCCCTGCCGGACTGCCGCGTGAACAGCAGCCGTGGCTGGCGAGCGTTTGGCGCAAACCTTCACACTGACGCGAGACCCGGTAGCCCGGATGAAGCCCGCAGGGCGGGAATCTGGGGTGCGGTGTCGGCAAATTCCCACGTAGAGGCCCAAGGATGTATTGCGTCCCCGGATTCCCGCTACGCTCCATCCGGGCTACGGGTTTAGTCGATTAGCCCGAATTCCAGCTATCTTTATGCGATTTTCGTCGCCGCAGTAAATGCAATCTCTACCAGATCATTCGGTGACGCCAAATCAGCGCGTACGCAAGCACGGGACGGTGCACTACCCTCTGGCAGCCAGGCTTGCCAGATCTCGTTAAACGCAGCGCGGTTGGCCAGATCAGGTAGATAAATCATCGCCATCAGCAAGCGGCTTTTATCCGATCCCACTTTCTCCAGCGTGCGTTCAGCCTGCGCCAGCAAGGCGTGGGTTTGCTCGACAAAAGTCGTGCCGCTTTCCGGGACTTCAACAAAGAAGGAAATGCCGTTGAAGCTGGTCGCATCAGACCATTGCGGGGTTGGGTTCAGGCGCTGGATATCGGAATTGGACATAGTGCGGGTTCCTGCTGGCAGATGATGAGGAAATGATCAGCCAGCATCATCGCCGCAGTGGGCTTCGCTGTCACCTGTTTGCAGTATTGGCCAGTCAGTGGACTCGGCGAAGCCAATCCACCAATGCGGCGGTGGATTATCGCGCTTCAGAAAAGGTCGCCCGGATTCCACCCAACGCCACGCCGGTTACATCATCATCCGCTGCAACGCCAACCCGCTAAAAAACACCAACAGCAGCGCCAACACGCCGTACAGCACCCAACTGATCATGCGCAGCCAGAAGCGGTCACGCGTGCGCAGATATTTGAACGCGCCAAAACCAGCCAACAGCACGGCCAGCACAAACAGAATGCGCAAGATGCCAAACATGGATGATCAGATAGACAGCGGTGGCAGCGCGTGGAAGGACGAAGGCACTTGGGTATCGTTCTCGAAGGTCACCAGTTCATAGCTGGTCGGGTCCGCCAGCAAGGCACGCAGCAGCTTGTTGTTCATCGCGTGGCCGGATTTGTAGCCAGAGAACGCCGCAATCAGTGGGTGACCAATCACGTACAGATCACCAATCGCATCCAGCAGTTTGTGGCGCACGAACTCGTCATCAAAGCGCAAACCGCCATCGTTGAGCACGCGGTATTCGTCGATGACCACCGCGTTGTCCATGCTGCCGCCACGGGCCAGGCCATTCATGCGCATGTATTCAACTTCGTGGATAAAACCAAAGGTGCGGGCGCGGGCGATTTCGCTGATGTAATTGGTATTGGCAAAGTCGATGGAGATCGACTGTTGCGACTTCTTGAACGCCGGGTGCTTGAAATCAATGGTGAGCGTGGTTTTGTAGCCTTCGTACGGCTCCAGCTTTACCCATTTGTCGCCCTCGGCCACTTGCACCGGCTTGAGCACGCGCACAAAGCGCTTGGGTGCGTTTTGCAGCACCACACCGGCGGACTGCAGCAAGTAAATGAATGGCGCGGAGGAGCCATCCATGATCGGCATTTCCGGAGCGTCAACTTCCACCAGCACGTTATCAATGCCGAAACCGGCAAAGGCCGACATCAGATGTTCGATGGTGCCTACGCGCACGCCGTCTTTGACCAGCGTGGAGGAGAGTCGCGTGTCGTTGACGAGATCCGGCCCCACCTTGAATACGTCCGAATCGGGCATATCCGAACGCTTGAAGACGATCCCGTGTTCCACCGGTGCCGGTTTCATGACGAGCGTTACCCGCTCGCCTGAGTGCAAGCCGACGCCGACGGCACGAACCGTCGATTTCAAGGTGCGTTGCTGAAACATGTATCGATTACTCCGCCTGGCTATTCAATCTACTGAGACATTTTAGCAGCCCCGGGTCATGGGCTGGATTGATCGTCACAATAAAAGGGATAGCCGGAATCAATCTACTTACTGCGTCCGTATGCGCTACAGTCAGCCGCCTTGTGGGCAAAAGACGGTCGTGCGCACCCATCCAGTTGAAATGAATCACCAGAGACAGGGGCGCGGTGCGGCACACCGTTGGGCGTGCCGCACGCTACGCGATCGGGTCAGAGGCGCAGTTGGCGTTGTGTAGAGTCGCTACAAAATGCTGTAGGCGAGGCGCGCGCCGTGCAGACAGTACAACTTGGTACGGCAAGCAAGCGCAACACTGCATACAGCTTTTTTTGCGACTCTTAATCGGCCTGGCGGCGCAAGAACGCCGGAATATCCATGTCGATATTGTTCAACGCCGGACGTGCCGCAGGTGCCGCCGCAGCTTCACCGGCACCACCGCCACGACGGGTACGCCAGATTGCCGGAGTGTCGTAATCTTCTGCGTTAAAGCCCATGTTGTCAGTACCGGTACGGGCTTGCTGGCCCTGACCTTGTACGACCGACAGTTGCGGCTTGCTGGTTTCCTTGGCACCCAGACCGGTAGCGATCAGGGTGATGCGGATCTGGTCACCTAGCGATTCGTCATACACCACGCCGTGCTTGACCTGAGCATCTTCGGCCACGTGGGCGTTGATGATTTCCAGCGACTGGCGAATTTCGCCCTTCTTGAGCGTGGTACGGCTGGCACTGAAGTTCACCAGCACGCCGCGAGCACCCTTGAAGCTGATGTTGTCCAGCAGCGGGCAACGGATGGCTTCTTCGGTTGCTACTACAGCACGGTCTGCACCCACAGCCACGGCCGAACCCATCATGGCCATGCCCATTTCGCGCATGACGGTCTTCACGTCGGCAAAGTCGACGTTGATCAGGCCCGGGTAGTTGATGATCTCAACGATGGAACCCACAGCGCTGCGCAGGACGTCGTCTGCAGCACGGAAGGCTTCGTCGATGGTGACATCTTCACCCAGCACTTCTTCCAGCTTCTGGTTGGACACCACGATCAGCGAATCAACATACTTCGCCAGTTCGTCGATACCCACTTGTGCCACTTTCTGGCGACCGCCTTCGTCGATGCCTGGCTTGGTCACCACGCCAACAGTGAGAATGCCCTTCTCACGTGCCACTTGCGCGATGACCGGCGCGGCGCCAGTACCTGTGCCGCCACCCATGCCTGCGGTGATGAACAACAAGTCCGAACCTTCGATCAGTTCGGCAATGTGGTCACGGTCTTCTTCTGCTGCCTGACGACCGATTTCCGGGTTGCAACCTGCACCGAAACCACGAGTGAGGTCAGCGCCCAGCTGAACCACGTTATCGGCGCGCGACAGTTTCAGAACCTGTGCGTCCGTATTGGCGGCGATGAACTGCACGCCTTGCATCATGTTGTCGATCATGTTGTTGATCGCGTTGCAACCCGCGCCACCAACACCAATCACCTTGATGTTCACAAGGTGCGCTACTTCCTGAACTTCAAAAGTAAGTGCCATGTGTTTCTCCTCTGACCCTAAAACTACTGCTGACCCGAAAAATAAAAAACGCCCGTTTTCAAAACCGACTACGACTGAATTCTTGCTTTTGTTACTGCCTGAACCGGTACTGCTGAAACTGATAAAACCAAACCGTTAGAAGTTGTTCTGGAACCACGATTTCATGCGGCCCAGCATGTCGCCGAACGAGCCATCCTTGGCCCGGCCAACGGGATTGCGCATGTATTGCTCTTTGGCGATCAACAACAAACCCACAGCGGTGGAGAAGCGCGGGTTCTTCACTACTTCGGCCAGCCCGCCGACGTACTTCGGATGCCCCAGACGCACTGGCATGTGGAAGATTTCCTCACCCAGTTCCACCATGCCGGGCATCAACGATGCCCCGCCGGTAATCACGATGCCGCTGGATAACCGGTCTTCAAAGCCGGCCCGACGCAGTTCTGTCTGCACCAGGCTGTACAACTCTTCCACTCGCGGCTCGACCACTTCGGCCAGGGTGTGACGGCTCATCTGGCGCAAACCGCGCTCGCCCACGCCCGGCACTTCGATCATTTGCTGCGGATCAGTCATGTGACGCAGCGCCACGCCGTATTGCAGCTTGATGGTTTCGGCTTCACCGGTTGGCGTACGCAGCGCCATGGCGATGTCGTTGGTGATCTGGTCACCGGCAATCGGAATCACTGCGGTATGGCGAATCGCACCGTTGATGAACACTGAGATATCCGTAGTGCCGCCGCCGATATCGACCAGGCACACGCCCAGATCTTTCTCGTCTTCCGTCAACACGGCGTAGGCCGAGGCCAGTGGCTGCAACACCACTTCGGCGATCTCCAGCCCGCAACGACGCACACACTTGGTGATGTTCTGCACGGCAGAGACCGCGCCGGTGACGATATGCACGCGCACTTCCAGGCGTACGCCACTCATGCCCAGCGGTTCTTTGACGTCTTCCTGGCCGTCGATGATGTATTCCTGCGCCAGGATATGCAGCACCTGGTGATCGGTCGGGATATTCACCGCACTGGCGGTTTCGATCACGCGGTCCATATCGGCCTGCGTGACTTCCTTATCCTTAATCGCCACCATGCCGTGCGAGTTGAGGCCCTTGATGTGGCTACCGGCGATACCGGTGAACACTTCACGGATTTTGCAATCCGCCATCAATTCCGCTTCGCCCAAAGCCGACTGAATGGCGTTCACCGTTTTTTCGATGTCCACCACTACGCCGCGCTTCAGGCCCCGGGACGCAGCCGAGCCCAGACCGACGACATTCAACGAGCCGTCTTCCTGCACTTCGGCCACCACCGCCACCACCTTGCTGGTGCCGATATCGAGCCCCACGATGAGGTTTTTGGTATCCCTGGTCACTGACAACCTCTTTATCTTTCCTGATGAATCACTTGAAAAATTGTCCGGCGATCCGCGCTAAACGCTGATCAAAGCCGGGCCTGTATCACGCTGGCGCTTTGGCGCCCTTGGCCGGAACTGCGGGTTTGAAGCCCGGCAATCTCACGGCAAAACCATTCGGGTAACGCAAATCCACATACGAAAACTGCTGGGCATCGCCAGAGAGCTTGGCCAGTGAGCCGCCATAGGCCGTGGCAAAGCGTTTGACCCGGTCCAGCACCTCGTTACGACCTGCTTCCACAATCACTTGTCGATCCAGCTCAAAGCGCCATGCCCGGCGTTCAGACAACCAGATATGCGTGGGTTGCTTGCCCATTGGGCCCAACGCAGTCTTCAAATCACTCAAACCATCCACCATCAGCTTTTCTGTGCCATCCGGGCCTTCCAGGATCGGCAGCTGATCGTTCGAGGCGGCGTCAAAGCGCTCGCCATAGTTGTTCAACAACGCAATCGAACCCCAACGCGCGATGGCGTGATGTTCTTCAATCGTGACTTCCAGCCGGTCTGGCCAACGCCGCCGCACGCTCACCTGGCGCACCCACGGCAACTTTTCAAAGGCTTGCCGGGTCTTGTCCAGATCCAGCGTAAAGAACGTGCCCTTCAGATCGTTCTTGATCACGTACTGCAACTGCTCGCGTGTGACGTGCGCCAGATCGCCATCCACCGCGATCCGCTTGACCGGAAACAGCGGCGAATGCACCGCCAGAAACAGCACGGAATAAAACAGCAGCAGCACGGCCATGGCCGTGAGCAGATTGGCAAACCACATCAGAAGTTGGGGCTTGTCCCACATGCCGTGTTATTCCTGCCCGTCCAGCGTGGTGTCCAGAATCCGCAGCACCAGATCCTCGTAGCTCATGCCCGCCTGGCGCGCCGCCATCGGAAACAGGCTGTGACTGGTCATACCTGGTGCGGTGTTTACTTCCAGCAAGTAATGCTGGCCTGCTTCATCCATCAAAAAGTCCACGCGGCCCCAACTGCTGCCGCCAATGGCCCAGAATGCTTTCAGCACATCTGCGGCGATCTGCGCTTCTTTCTCTGCCGACAAACCACATGGACAGTGATAAACCGTGTCGTCGCGGAAATACTTGGCTTCGTAGTCGTAGAACTCGGTGGCCGGTTCAATCTTCACGGCGGGCAGTGCTTCATTGCCCAGCACGGCAGTGGTGTACTCGCCGCCGCCCACAAACGTTTCGGCCAGCACCAGCTTGTCGAACTTGGCTGCCTCTTCATAAGCCGCCTTGAGGCCACCCGCCGTTTTCACCTTCACCACACCCACGCTGGAGCCTTCGGTGGCCGGTTTTACAAACAGCGGCAGACCGAGTTTTTGCTCAATGGCGGCAAAGTCGGAGTTGGCATCGACCAACTCGAACGCCGGAATCGGCAAACCCAGCGCTTGCCAGATCAGCTTGGTACGCAGCTTGTCCATGCCGATGGCCGAAGCCAGTACGCCGCAGCCGGTGTAAGGCACGCCCAATACCTCCAACGCGCCCTGGACCGTGCCGTCTTCACCGTATGGACCGTGCAAAATAGCGAACACACGATCAAAACCTTCGTCCTTGATCGACAGCAGCGGTTTTTCGGCCGGATCAAACTTGTGCGCATCCACACCTCGGCTTTGCAAAGCCGCCAGCACGCCGGTGCCACTCATCAACGAGACTTCACGCTCGCTGGAGGTGCCACCCATCAAAACCGCCACTTTTCCGTATTGCTTCATTGCTGATGCTTCCAGTTAAAAATTTCCCATGCCGCCCTCGAACGCAGTGAGGCTCCCTCGCGGCGGCGAGGGCGGGGGGAGTCGGGACCAATCAGAGCGAGCGGTTGCTGGCACACCTTCCAACGCAAGCGCTCGGCTTGGCCGGGCGCCGCAAGCAACTCTGTACTCACCCAAAGATTCATCTCATGCCCCCGCGAGCTTGGCCGGGATACCGCCAATCGACCCGGCGCCCATGGTGATAACCACGTCGCCGTCTTGCACTGCGGCGAATACTGCCTCAGGCATATCTGCAATTTGTTCCACAAACACCGGCTCGACCTTGCCCGCAACACGGATGGCACGAGCCAGACTGCGGCTGTCCGCGGCGACAATTGGTGCCTCCCCAGCGGCGTACACGTCGGCCAGCAACAAGCCATCGACGGTGGACAGCACTTTGACAAAGTCTTCAAAACAGTCGCGGGTGCGCGTGTAGCGATGTGGCTGGAACGCCAGCACCAGGCGACGGCCCGGGAAAGCACCGCGCGCTGCGGCCAGAGTCGCCGCCATTTCTACCGGGTGATGACCGTAGTCATCCACTAGCGTGAAACTGCCACGCCCGCTGCCATCTGCAGCGGGTTTCAAGGCCACTTCGCCGTATTGCTGGAAGCGCCGACCGACACCGGTGAATTCGGCCAGAGCGCGCTGAATTGCGCCTTCGCTGGCGCCCACTTCCAGACCGATTCCAATCGCCGCCAAAGCGTTGAGCACGTTATGCTTGCCGGGCATGTTCAGCACGATTGGGATGCGGCGGGTTTCGCCGTTTTCCCACACCGCGTCAAACTTCATCTGGCCGCCTGCAGCTTCGACGTTCTCGGCGCGCAGGGTGGCGTCCTCACTGAAGCCGTAGGTGGTAACCGGGCTGGTCACTTCCGGCAGGATGGAGCGCACATGCGGATCATCCACACACAGCACGGCGCGACCGTAAAACGGCAGGTGGCGCAGGAAATCAACAAACGCACCTTTGAGTTTGTTGAAGTCATGGCCATAGGTATCCATGTGGTCCTGATCGATGTTGGTCACGACCGAGATCACTGGATTGAGATACAGGAACGAGGCGTCTGATTCGTCTGCCTCGGCCACCAGAAAATCGCCGTGGCCCAGGCGCGCGTTGGTGCCAGCCGCATGCAGCTTTCCACCAATCACAAAGGTTGGGTCTAAATCAGCCGCTTGCAGCACGCACGCGGTCAAGCTGGTGGTGGTGGTCTTGCCATGCGTGCCGGCAATGGCGATGCCTTGCTTGAGCCGCATCAGTTCGGCCAGCATCATGGCGCGCGGGATAACCGGGGTTTTGGCTTCGCGTGCCGCCAGCACTTCCGGGTTATCGGCAGTCACGGCGGTCGAAGTCACCACCACGTCCACACCACGGGCGTAATCGGCCGAATGGCCCTGATACACCTTGGCGCCTGCGGCGATCAGGCGTTGCGTGGTGGCATTGCTGCCCAAGTCAGAACCGCTGACTTCAAAGCCCAGGTTGACCAATACTTCGGCGATGCCGCTCATGCCAACGCCGCCAATCCCGACAAAGTGAATGCTTTTAACTTTATGTTTCATGCTGATAATTCCTCCAGCACCCGCACCACGTCTTGTGTGGCTTCGGGGCGGGCGAGTTGCCGGGCTGATTGGGCCATCGTCAGGCAAGCCGCTCGATTGGTTTGTTGCAGCAGCGCGGCAAAACGCGCTGCGTTGAATTCGGTTTGTTGCAGCAACACGCCAGCACCCGCGTCGCTCAGATATCTAGCGTTGCCAGTCTGGTGGTCATCCACCGCGTGCGGATACGGCACCAGCACGCTGGCCGCGCCAACGCAGGCCAGCTCAGACACCGTGAGTGCGCCGGAGCGGCACAGCACCAGATCGGCGTCGGCGTAAGCCGCAGCCATATCGGCGATAAACGCCACGCATTCAGCCTCAACACCAGCCTGGGCGTAGTTGGTCCGCAGGGCGTCGATATTCTTTTCACCGGCTTGGTGAATCACCACCGGGCGTTGTTCTTGTGGCAATTGCGCGAGTGCCTTGGGCACTTCGTCATTGAAGGCCTTGGCACCGAGGCTGCCGCCGACCACCAGCAAGCGCAGCGGACCGGTACGACCGGCAAAACGTTCAGCCGGGACTGGCACATTCAGGATCGCACCGCGTACCGGGTTCCCGATGCACGCGCGTTTCTTGCCAGACGCAAACGCGCCAGGGAAGGCAAACAACACGCGATTGGCGATATGCGACAGCGCCTTGTTGGTCAAACCAGCCACGGAGTTCTGTTCGTGAATCACCAGCGGCAACCACAACAAACGTGTAGCCACGCCGCCGGGAAAGCCGGTAAAGCCGCCAAAGCCAATGGCCACATCCGGGCGATACCGGAAAATCACGTTTACTGCACCGGCCAGCGCGCGCAGTTGCACCCACGGCTGCGCCAGCTTTTTCAGCAAGCCTTTGCCGCGCACGCCGGTAATGGGCAAGGTTTCCAGCGGGATGTCATGCTGCGGCACGATGCGCGTTTCCATCGCCCCTTTCGCACCCAGCCAGACCACACTCCAACCCTTCTGCCGCACGGCGTCGGCCACGGCCAGCGCCGGGAAAATATGCCCGCCGGTGCCGCCTGCCATCACCAGCAAAGTGCGCTTACTCATGGCGCACCCCGCGAATCATCTGGCGGTTTTCATAGTCGATGCGCATCAGCACACCCAAGGCCAGCAGATTGGCCACGATGCCGGAGCCACCAAAGCTCAACAGCGGCAAGGTCAGGCCCTTGGTTGGCATCAGGCCCATGTTCACGCCGATATTGATTACCGACTGCACGCCAAACCAGATGCCAATGCCTTGCGAAACCAGCGCTTGATAGGCGCGATCAAGCTTGGCGGCTTGTACGCCAATCAGGAAAGAGCGCAGCACGATAAAGGCGAACAACATGACCACGAAAGCCACACCGAGAAAGCCCAGTTCTTCAGCGATGATCGCCATCAAGAAGTCGGTGTGCGCTTCAGGCAGGTAAGAGAGTTTCTCCACGCTGGCGCCCAGGCCCACGCCGGTCCATTCGCCACGACCAAAGGCGATCAGCGAGTGGCTCAACTGGTAGCCCTTGCCGAACGGGTCTTTCCATGGATCAAGAAAGCCCAGCACACGCTGCATCCGGTAAGGCGAGCTAACCACCAGCCCGACAAAGCCCACCGCCAGTGCGACGATCAAACCGGCAAACAACCGCCAGTTAAAGCCGCCCAGGAACAACAAGCCCATGGCGATGGCGGTAATCACGGCGAAGGCGCCGAAGTCCGGCTCCAGCAACAGCAAGCCGCCGACCACCAGCATCACCACCATCATCGGTAGCAGGCCCTTGGTGATACTTTCGATCAGGTCGCCGCGCATGAAGGCTGCTTTGCGTACGGTGTAATCAGCGGCATACAACGGCACCACAAACTTCATGATCTCGGATGGCTGCAAGTTGATAACCACCAGCGACAACCAGCGGCGGCTACCGTTTACTTCGCGGCCAATGCCGGGCACCAGCACCACGGCCAGCATCAGCACACCAACGATAAATAGCGCCGGGGCATATTGCTGCCACGTCTTGGTAGAGATATTGAACGCCACAAAGCCTGCGATCAGCCCGACCACCAGGAAAATCGAGTGCCGAATCAGGTAATAATTGGCGCGGAACCCGATGTCTTTATCGACCTCGGCTTGTGCAATTGACGCCGAATACACCATCACCAGACCAAACGCGAGCAGGACGAGGATCGCCCACAGCAGTGCCTGGTCATAGGCAGCCATGGTTGGGCGAACGCGTTTGAGTGCCTGATAGAAGATGTTCTTCACGCCGAACCTCCGGCGAGCGCTTTCACCG
Source organism: Silvimonas sp. (assembly GCF_031291215.1). Taxonomy (NCBI): domain Bacteria; kingdom Pseudomonadati; phylum Pseudomonadota; class Betaproteobacteria; order Neisseriales; family Chitinibacteraceae; genus Silvimonas; species Silvimonas sp. The sequence continues at coordinate 379,969 of NZ_JARLJK010000144.1, read as the reverse complement.
CGGCGATGAACACTTCGGCGCGGTGATGATAATTGCGGAACATGTCCAGGCTGGCGCAGGCGGGCGACAGCAATACGGCGTCGCCGGGTTGCGCCATATTGGCAGCAATGGAGACAGCCATTTCCAATGTCGGCACTTGCAATACCGGCAGGAACGATTCGTCATCGTCATCCTCGTCATCGCCCACGGCAATGAATGGTGACGACGCATCGTTAAGCGCTTCGGCAATCTTCGGGCCATCGCGACCAATCAAAATAACGGCGCGGCAGATACGCTCGCACGCTTCAACCAGCGGTTCAAAATCCTGGCCCTTGCCATCGCCGCCGGCGATCAGCACGACCGGTTGGGTCATGCCTTTAAGAGCGGCTTCCGTGGCGCCCACATTGGTGCCTTTGGAGTCGTCGTAGTACTTAACGCCGTCAATCTCGGCCACAAACTCAACGCGGTGCGGCAAACCTTTGAAGACCTTGAGTGCGGTAATCAGCGGGGCATTCGGCAAGCCAATGGCGCGGCACAATGCCATCGCAGCCAAAGCGTTCACGGCGTTGTGCAAACCAGCCAGCGGCAATTCGCTGGCCTTGAGCAGTTCAGTATCACCGGCGCGCAGGATGAAATCTTCGCCTTGCTCGACCAGACCATATTCGGTGGCAGAACGCGGCAGGTCGGCACCAAACCAGATCACTTCGCGGCCCGGCAAGGCCATGTCCTGGCACCAGTCGTCTTCACGATTGAGCACCATCACGCCGTTGCCGTTGAACACGCGCGCCTTGGTGGCGGCGTAATGCGCCATGCCGGTGTAGCGATCGAGGTGATCCTCGGTCACGTTCAGTACGGTGGCCGCATCGGCTTGCAGCGAATAGGTGGTTTCGATCTGGAAGCTGGAAAGTTCCAGCACAAACACATCGGGCAAAGCGCCTTTGGCTTGCCATTGCGCCAGGGCTTCGAGCACCGGCAAGCCAATATTGCCCGCCACCACCGTTTGCAAACCGGCGGCTTCACACATCTGGCCAACCATGGTGGTGACCGTGGATTTGCCGTTGGAACCAGTAATGGCGATGACTTTGGTCGCCGTGCCAGCAATCACTTGCGCCAGCAGTTCAATGTCGCCCATCGCCGGAACACCACGCGCCACGGCAGCAGCCACGGCGGGAGTCACCAGCGCTACGCCAGGGCTCATGATCAATGCATCGGCATCAGCAAAAGTGGCATCGGAGAAAGCGCCCAGACGTAAACCAGCATCCGGCAGCGCCGCTTTGAGCGCATCCAGGTTGCGTGGCGTATTGCTGGTATCTGCCACCGACACTCGCGCACCTTGCCCTGCCAGCCATTTGGCAGCAGCCAGACCCGAATCTCCCAGGCCCACAACGATGCAGTGTTTTCCTTGCCAAGCCATTTTGTTGCCGATTCCTTAACGCAGTTTCAGTGTGGCCAGACCGGCCATCACCAGCAGCATGGTGATAATCCAGAAACGCACCACAACCTGCGTCTCTTTCCAGCCTTTCAATTCGTAGTGGTGATGCAGCGGCGCCATTCTGAAAACCCGCTTGCCGGTGAGCTTGAAGCTGGCGACCTGGATCATCACCGACAGGGCTTCCACCACAAACACGCCGCCCATGATCAGCAACACGATTTCCTGGCGCACGATCACGGCCACAGTGCCCAGACCCGCGCCGAGTGCCAGTGCGCCAACGTCGCCCATGAACACTTCCGCCGGGTAGGCGTTAAACCATAAAAATCCGAGCCCGGCACCGGCCATTGCGGCGCAGAAGATCACCAGTTCACCGGCGCCCGGCACATGCGGAATGCCCAGGTATTTGGAGAACACGGCATTACCGGCCACGTAGGCAAAAATGCAGAACGCACCGGAGACCAGCACCGTTGGCATGATCGCCAGACCGTCGAGGCCATCGGTGAGGTTGACGGCGTTGGAAGTGCCAACGATCACGAAATAGGTCAGCACGCAAAAGCCGATCGCGCCGAACGGGTACAGGATTTCTTTGTAAAACGGGATGATGAACCCGGTATGCGACGGCAGCTGGCCCGCGTTGACCAGGAACACGCCCGCGCCAATGGCGATGGCCGACTGGCCGAGCATCTTGGCTTTGGCGCTCAAACCCTTAGGGTTTTTGAGCGCGACCTTTTTGTAATCGTCGATAAAACCGATGACGCCGGTAGCCAGCGTCACAATCAGTACCAGCCACACGTATTTGTTGTTCAGCTCGCCCCACAGCAGGGTGGTTATGCCAATCGACAGCAGAATAAGCGTGCCGCCCATGGTCGGGGTACCGGCTTTGACCAGGTGAGTCTGCGGGCCATCGCTGCGTACGGATTGGCCGACTTTCATTTCGGTCAGTTTGCGGATCACCAGCGGGCCCAGCGCCCACGAAATTCCCAAGGCCGTAATCATGGCCAGCACCGCACGCAACGAGATGTAGTTGAACACGTTGAAAGCGCGGATCGATTCGGCCAGCCATTGAGTCAGTAGCAGCAACATGGCTCAGGCATCCTTTTTATTGTTGTTTTGGGCGATGTCTTGCAGCGCTTGTACTACCCGTTCCATACGCATGAAGCGCGAACCTTTCACCAACACCAGGCTGTCTGGTGTCACTGCCGTTTGCAGCGTGGCCATCAGGTCTTCCAGCGTGGCCGAATGCTTGTTGCCGAACTCACGCGCGGCATTGGCCATTTGTTCGCCCAAGGTAAACAGTTGCTTCACGCCCTGCTCTTTGGCGTATTTGCCGATTTCTGCATGCAGATCAGCAGCATCAGGGCCAACTTCGCCCATATCACCCAGCACCAGGATAGATGGCTTGCCACCGGCGCGGGCCAAGGTAGTCAGTACATCGACCGCGGCGCGCATCGAATCCGGATTGGCGTTGTAGGTGTCGTCGATCAATTGGGTGCCATTGGCCGCCACTTTGCGTTCGAGTCGGCCTTTCACGCCTTTGTATTGCCGCAGGCCAGCAGCAATTTGCGTCACGTCCAGCCCGGCAGCGTAAGTGGCAGCGGCAGCGGCCAGCGCGTTACGCACGTTATGCAGGCCCGGCGCAGGCAGCAGCACGCGGGTTTCATCGATCGGCACACCGAGGATAAATTCCGAGCCTTCCGCCGTTTCGACGATGTCCCGTGCATGCATGTCGGCGGTGTGCAGACCAAAGCTGAGTTGGCGATTGCCGTTGGCCAACTGGCTCCACAACGCAGCATTGGCGTCATCAGCGTTGATTACCGCTGTGCCGCCTGCTTTCAGTCCGCCAAAAATCTCACCCTTGGCCCGGGCCACGCCTTCCACCGAGCCCAAGGCTTCCAGATGAGCGCGCAGCGCGTTGTTGACTACGGCCACATCCGGGCGGGCCAGATGAGTCAGGTAATCAATCTCGCCGAAATGGTTCATGCCCATTTCAATCACCGCAAAACGATGTTGCGCGGTCAGGCGTAACAAGGTCAGTGGCACGCCAATGTGGTTGTTCAGGTTGCCACGCGTCGCCAACACCGCCTCTTCACCAAAGCGGGTGATCAGGATGGTGGCGATCATTTCCTTGACGGTGGTTTTGCCACCGCTGCCAGTCACGGCGATCACTTTCAGGTCGGTCATGCGCTCGCGCCAGTAGGCGGCGAGTTTGCCCAGCGCGGCCAGGGTATCGGGCACGACAATATGCGTGCCACTTACCGCACGCTCTACCAGCACCGCGACGGCACCTTGCGCCAAAGCATCGGCGGCAAAATCATGACCATCAAACCGCTCGCCCTTGAGCGCAACGTACAGATCACCCGGCTTGATGTCGCGGCTGTCGGTGGTCACGCGGACAAAGGCGATGTCGGCATCGCCTGTCAGCAAACCATCAAGGGCCAGCGCTGTTTCGCGCAGGGTCAGCATCATTTACTGCTTCCTTTCCAAAGCTGCACGCGCCTCTTCGACATCGTCGAAATGCTGGCGCACACCATTGATTTCTTGATAAGTCTCGTGACCTTTACCGGCGATCAGCACCACGTCATCCGGGCCGGCCAGGTCAATGGTGTCTTCAATGGCCACGCGCCGATCGAGACTAATGGCGTAGTTGTGATCACCCAGGCCATACACACCTTCAACGCCGGCCACGATGTCTTCCACAATTTTTTGCGGGCTTTCGGTACGTGGGTTGTCGCTGGTGATAATGACGTTGTCGGCCAGGTCACAAGCGATCTTGGCCATCATGGGGCGCTTGCCCGGATCGCGGTCGCCGCCGCAACCAAAAATGCAGTACAAGCGTTTACCGGCAGGCATGGCTTCACGCAACGTAGCCAGGGCTTTTTCCAGCGCGTCCGGCGTATGGGCGTAATCCACCACCACCAGCGGCAAGCGGCCACCACCCAGACGCTGCATGCGCCCGCCAGCGGGTTCGATCTCGCTCAAGACCTGGGCGGCATTGGCCAGCGGCACACCGGCAGACAACAACACGCCCAGCGCGGCCAGCAGGTTGTAGACGTTAAAGCGGCCAATCAACTGACTAACGATGCTGGCGCGGCCCATTGGCGTTTCGATTTCCAGCGCCAGACCGTTGAGCGAGGCATGAACCGCCACCGCACGCAGATCACCTTGGTCGATGCCGTAGGTAAATACTTGCTGTGCTGTGGTCGATTTGGCTAGCTCGCGGCCAAATTCGTCGTCCACATTGATCACGGCGGTTTTGAGTCCTTCCCAGGCAAACAGACGGGCCTTTTCGGCGCCGTAGGCTTGCATGGTGCCGTGGTAATCCAGGTGATCGCGAGTCAGATTGGTGAACACGGCGATATCGAAAGCCACGCCATGTACGCGCGCTTGAGCCAGACCATGCGAAGAAACTTCCATCACCACCTGGCTAGCACCTTGATCGCGGAACCGCGCCATCCACTGCTGCACAGCGACCGGATCAAGCGTGGTGTGGCTGGATGCTTCCTGCGCGCCCCACAAGCCATTGCCCATGGTGCCCATCAAGCCCGTTTTGTTGCCCAGCAAGGTAAATGCTTGCGCCAGCCAATGAGCGATTGAGGTTTTGCCATTGGTGCCTGTCACACCGACCACTAACAACGCTTTGGAAGGATCGCCCAACAAATGGGAGGCGACGATGCCCGCCTGCGCGCGCAATTGCGGCAATGGTAGATTGGGCACTTGCCAGCTTTGCTGCCACGAAAAATCTTCCGCTTCCCACAGCACTGCACCAGCGCCGCGCCCCACCGCGCTACCTATATACGAGCGCCCGTCCGAGTACTCACCCTGAAAGGCAAGAAACACGTCGCCCGCATCCACAAGGCGGCTATCTGCGCGCACCGGTCTACCTGCGGCGATCTTGTCGATTGCAGCCAGGTCCAGCGGGGACAGATTCCAGGTTTTGGGCTTCATGTTTATTCCCTTGCGTCCGATTCGTCGGGCGCAGGCAGCAGGATATTGTCGGTCGGCGCATCGGGCGGCACGCCCAGCAAACGCAAACTGCCAGCCATGACATTGCTGAACACCGGCCCCGCAACCGAACCACCGAAGTGTTTGGCGCCAGTGGGTTCATCAATCATGACGGCGATAATCAAACGGGGGTCAGATGCTGGCGCCATACCGATAAAGGAGGCAATGTACTTGTTCACATACTGGCCACCTTCCAGCTTGTGTGAAGTACCGGTCTTGCCCGCCACGCGATAACCGACCACGCGCGCGGCAACGCCGGTCCCGCCTGGCTGCACGACGGATTCCATCATGTCGCGCATAGCCTGGGCGCTGGCAGGAGTAATCACTTGCTTGCCCGGCATGGGGGCGACCAGCTTGGTAAAGGTGATCGGGTGAATCTGGCCTTGATCGGCAAACATCTGGTAAGCCCGCGCCATTTGCATCAGGCTGACCGAAATCCCGTTGCCAAAGGCCATGGTGGCTTGTTCAATGGGGCGCCAGTTCTTCCAGTTACGCAAAATACCGCCCGCTTCACCCGGAAAACCACTGTGCGGTGGCTCCCCGAAACCGGCGTTGTGATAGGCGTTCCACATGTATTCGCGCGGCATCATCAATGAGATACGCGCAGCGCCGACGTTGGATGACTGCTGGATAACCTGGGCGATACTCAGCACGCCACCGTGGTGGGTGTCGTGAATGGTCGCCGGACCGATCGACATGGTGCCGTTGAAGGTATCAACCTTGGAATTAGCCGTGATCTTGCCGGAATCCATTACTGCCGAGATCGTCACCGGCTTCATGACCGAACCAGGCTCATAGATATCGGTCAGCGCCCGGTTGCGGCGTGCAGCAGGGTCAATGCGGTTGCGGCTGTTCGGGTTGTAGGACGGCGCATTGGCCAGCGCCAATACTTCGCCGGTATGGGCGTCGAGCACCACGATGCCGCCGCCCACGGCCTTGTTCAATTCCACAGCCGCTTTCAGTTCGCGATAAGCCAGATACTGGATGCGCTTGTCCACCGACAAAGTCAGTGTTTCGCCATCGCGCGGAGGAATGATGGTGGAGATGTCTTCAACGATATAGCCGCGGCGGTCACGAATCACCGTGCGGCTACCGGGTTTGCCGGCCAGCATGCTGTCGCGGGTCAGCTCGAAGCCTTCCTGCCCTTTGCCGTCAATATTGGTGAAGCCAATAATGTGCGCCATCACTTCCCCGGCGGGGTAGTAACGGCGATATTCGGTTTGCGCATAAACGCCGGGCACATTCAAGGCCAGCACGGTCTTGGCGTCAGCAGGTGACAGGCCGCGCTTGAGCCACACAAAATCCGGGCGAATGTCTTCGCCGTTCGGGCCTTTACGTGAGACCGCGACAATCTTCTTGAAGATGTCGTCGGTGGTCATGCCCAGCGATTTGGCCAAGGTAGCGACTTCGTCACGTGACACCGGTACCGGGTCCTTATCGTTCGCCGGTTCCCAATCGTCATCACGCTTTTGCCCTGGCGGCAGCAAAATCATGCCGCGCGGGCTGCACCAGATGGATTGCACCGGCGTAGAAATCGCCAGCGGATCGCCATTGCGATCGGTGATCATGCCGCGATTGGCTTCCAGCTTGAGCGCACGGGTATAACGCGCATCACCCTGACTTTGCAGGAATGACTCGTTGAACGCTTGCAGATACAAGCCGCGCGCCAGAAGCACCACGAACAGCGCCATCAAGCCGGTCAGAATCGCCCAGACACGCCAGCGCTCGAGCTTGAGCACGTGGGCGTAACGTTGATGCGGGCGCACGGAAGAGACACGGGCGTTCATTCTTTCAGGTCCGCTTTGGTGGCCGCGCGACCAATCGCGGTACCTTCCGGGCCGATCACTTGCGTGCGTGCGGCGCCTGGCATCTGCATATTCAGTCGTTGCGTGGCCTCGGACTCAATACGCGAGTGCATCGCCCAAGTGCTTTCTTCCAGCTGCAACTGACCCCATTCCACATCGCGTTGACGTGCAACCTCTTGTTCTTTCTGGAGTTCTCCGTAGGCCTTGCGCGAACGGTGCTGACTGGTAACCACGGAGAGAGCGCAAACAATTGCGAGGGTCAGTAAAAATAGATTGAGGCGGATCACAGCGCCGCCTCCGTTCTTTCTGCCACCCGCAGAATCGCACTTCTAGCCCTGGGGTTTGCTGCCACCTCCTCATCGCTTGCCCGAATGGGCTTGCCGATGATTCTCAAGGGTGGCACCGGCATTTCCGACGCCCGTAGCGGCAGTCTGTCCGGCATGTGCGACTTGGACGCATGCTGCATGAACTGTTTGACGATGCGGTCTTCCAGCGAATGGAAGGCGATCACCGATAAACGTCCGCCCGGCTTCAGTCTGGCCAAGGCTTGCGGCAGGATCAGCGAGAGCTCTTCAAGCTCCCGATTAATGAAAATCCGTACAGCCTGGAAGGTACGCGTCGCCGGATCCTGGCCCGGCTCACGGGTACGGACGGCCTTTGCCACGAGCGCGGCAAGTTGGCGTGTAGTCGTGATGGGCTCGATGTCCCGACCCGCAACAATCGCTGTTGCAACCTGTTTAGCAAACCGCTCTTCGCCATAGTCACGTACCACCTCGGCAATTTCTTTTACATCGGCGCTGTTAATCCACTGCGCAGCAGTCATGCCGCGGGTGGTGTCCATGCGCATATCGAGCGGAGCGTCGAAGCGGAAACTAAAGCCGCGACTTCCGTCGTCCAGTTGCGGGGAAGAAACCCCAAGGTCCAGCAATACGCCATCAATCTGCGACACGCCCAGGTCGTCCAGCGCCTGCGCCAGTCCGGCAAAGCCTTCATGGACGATGGTGAAACGTGGGTCAGTAATGGTGTTGGCTTCAGCAATGGCCTGCAGATCCTTGTCGAATCCGATCAGACGACCATTGGGGCCAAGTTTTGAGAGAATGAGACGGCTGTGGCCGCCGCGACCGAAAGTCCCGTCGACATAGATGCCATCGGGGATAATGGCGAGAGCCTCGACCGCTTCGTCGAGCAAGACCGTGCGATGGATAAAACTCACAGCACGATACCTTGCATTTGCTGGGCCAGTTCGGCCGGGTCAATCGCCAGTACGGACGCAGTTTGCGCGGCCCATTTGGCGTCATCCCATAACTCGAACTTGTTACCCATGCCCACCAGTGCGACTTCCTTGTCCAGCCCGGCAATTTGCCGCAAGCGAGGAGGGATCAGCACGCGACCGGCGCCATCCATTTCGATTTCTTCGGCATGCCCGACGATCACGCGGCGAATGCTCACCTGTGCGCCGGACAATTGATTGAGTTTGTCGCGAACCGGCACCCAGTCTGGTTCGGGATAGACCAGCAGGCAGCCTGCCGGCTCAACGGTAATGACCAGTTTGCCGGCGCAATGGGCAGACAGCAGTTCGCGGTGCCTGGCCGGTATGGCCAAACGCCCTTTGCTGTCGAGATTAAGAGTTGCTACGCCGCCGAACATTGCCTGGTTTTTCCTGGTGTTGTGGAGCAGAAAAGGACACTTTCACCCACTTTCTCCCACTTCGCCCCACTATAGAGCAAATAAAAAGGCGCCACAAGGGGCGCTCACGGATTTTTCTGTTTCTATACAATCACTTATAATGGTCATCGTCAGTAAACTGCGATTTAATAAATTCACTCAAAATCAGGCATCAGCGATCCGTACTTAAAGTGCTACATTAAGTATTGCCAGTGCTAACGCGCGCTGTCCCCACCTGATCCTCACTCTTACGCCGCCAGAAAACTCCCAAGTGCTTTCAGCATTTTCCTTGGCTCTACGCCTCATTTTCCTACTGCTTGCCGCCTGGCTGATTTTCAGCCGCCTGTTCCCGCGAGCCCGGCAAGAGGTTGATCGAGCCGTCAACATCACCGCCATGGTGCTGGTTGTTGCATCGAGCATCGTTGTAGTGCTGCACTTTTTTCATTGATACCGGTCCTATGCCAAAAGCATTGCCTCGTAAGAGAATGCCGGTATAACGATGAAAGAAAAAAGCCAGCCGCGCGACTAAAGCACTATCAGGCCACCTGCGGGAGAAACCCATGTCTCGATTTATCTTCAAGTCCGACGTCGCACCGAGTGAAATCACGCCCGAAGAGGTCTACCGGCAACGCCGACTGTTCATGCAGGCGGCCGGTACGCTGGCGGCGGCAAGCTTTGTACCTGAACTGGCCATGGCAGCTGCCGCGCCATCCTTTGCCGGGGCGCCCAGCAAATACAGCACCACTGAAGCCAAAAACACGTTTGAGCAGATCACCCACTACAACAATTACTACGAGTTCGGCACGGATAAATCCGATCCGGGCGAAAATGCCGGCACGCTGAAAACGCGGCCATGGAGCGTGCGGATTGAGGGCGAATGTGCCAAACCGCAAACGTTTGATATCGATAGCCTGGTGAAACTGGCCCCGCTGGAAGAGCGTGTCTATCGCCTGCGCTGTGTGGAAGCCTGGTCGATGGTGATGCCGTGGGAAGGGTTTCCGCTGTCTGAACTACTCAAGCAGGTGCAGCCTAACGGCAACGCCAAATATGTGGAGTTCACTTCGCTGGCCGACCCAAAGCAAATGCCCGGGGTCTCCGAGCGCGTGCTGGACTGGCCGTATACCGAAGGCCTGCGCATGGATGAAGCCATGAATCCGCTCACGCTGCTGACCTTCGGCCTTTATGGCAAGCCGTTGCCTAACCAGAACGGCGCGCCGGTGCGGATCATCGTGCCGTGGAAGTACGGCTTCAAGAGCGCCAAATCCATCGTCAAGATCCGGCTGGTCGAGAAACAGCCGGCCACGGCGTGGAACAAGTCGATCCCGAGCGAGTACGGTTTTTACTCCAACGTAAACCCGGAAGTGGATCACCCGCGCTGGAGTCAGGCCACCGAGCGCCGTATTGGCGAATTCAGCCGTCGCAAGACGCTGATGTTCAATGGCTACGGCGAGTACGTTGCGGCGATGTACCGCAATATGGACCTGAAAAAGTTCTACTGAGGCTGCTGACACCGGCGCCAAACGCTACCGGCCTGGCATTCCCCACACAACCGCGCATTGTCGCGGTTGTTTCATTTGCGCTGTCCGCACCAGCCACCTGAGGCGCAATGCGGGAAACCCCATTCGCATATTTCAGGTTTTCTGCCAAAAATAGGATACGCATCAAAACACGTGCAGCTGCCGCGGGTATGTTGATATGCCTTTCACATATCCAGCTGCACTCGTGCCACAAGCGCGCCGCTGCAGACAAAAGCACCGTTAACAAACCGTTTTCCGGGGAGTACCAATAAAGATGGATATCGTCCGCAGCCTGTTCGGCATGGTGGTTCTGTTACTGATTGCTTTTGCGGTTTCCAATAACCGCCGCCTGATCAAACCCCGCGTCGTCATTGCCGCCTTGCTCACCCAAATCGTGATCGGGGCATTCATCCTGTTTGTACCCATCGGCAAAGATATCCTGGCCGGTGCCGCCAATGCGGTGAACCACGTGCTCGATTATGGCCAGCACGGTATTTCGTTCCTGTTCGGCGGCCTGGTCGACAAAAAGATGTTTGAAATCTTTGGCGACGGCGGCTTTGTATTCGCCTTCCGCGTATTGCCCGCCATCATCTTTGTTACCGCGCTGATTTCGGTGCTGTATTACATCGGCGTAATGAAATGGGTGGTGCTGATCCTGGGTACCCTCTTTCACAAGGTCATTGGTGTTTCCAAGATCGAATCTTTCTCTGCCGCCACCACCATTTTTCTGGGCCAGAGCGAGATGCCTGCGGTGGTCAAACCGTTTGTTAAAAACATGAACGGGCCGGAATTGTTTGCGGTGATGTCCAGTGGCATGGCGGCAGTGGCGGGCTCGGTGCTGGCGGGTTACGCCGGGCTGGGCGTGAAGATGGAATATCTTCTGGCCGCCTCGTTCATGGCGATTCCAGGCGGCTTGTTGTTTGCCAAGATCATTTGCCCGAGCACCGAAGAAAGCAAAGTCGAATTCAAGGAAATCGGCTTTGACGAACATCGCCCCGCCAACGTTATTGAAGCCGCCGCATCCGGCGTTTCCGTCGGTTTGCAGATTGCCTTCAATGTCGGCGCCATGCTGATTGGCTTTATTGGGCTGATTGCGCTGGTCGATGGCGTGGTCGGCGGCATCTTCGGCTGGTTTGGTCATCCCAACTGGACCCTGGAATACCTGCTGGGTTATGCCTTTTCGCCGCTGGCCTGGCTAATTGGCGTGCCGTGGCATGACGCGCAAATCGCTGGCAACTTCCTCGGCCAGAAAATGATCCTGAACGAGTTTGTCGCGTATGTCGGCTTGGCGCCTTATCTCAAAGACGCGGCCTCAGTTGCTGCCGCTGGTTTGCAGGTGCTGGACCCCAAAACGCTGGCGATTGTGTCGTTCGCGCTGTGCGGCTTTGCCAATTTCTCATCGATTGCCGTGCTCGCGGGCGGTTTCTCTGCCGTCGCCCCGGAACGCCGGTCGCAAGTGGCTCGCTACGGCTTGCGCGTGGTGGTGGCCGGTACGCTCTCTAATCTGATGAGTGCAACCATTGCCGGTATTTTCTTGTCTGTGCATTAAGCATCCAGTCCCCGAGCCGTAGGCCCGACCTGCAAGCGCCTGCGTCGGGCGGGTCTACTGCATCGCAATGCCCGTTCTTCATCTTATCTTCAGCCGGAGGTTGTCATGACCGAACTGAATCGCAACCAACTCACCGAAGCCGCCCTGCGCGCGCTGCATCTGATGGACCTGACCGCGCTGAATGACAGCGACACACACGAATCCATCCGCGCCCTGGCCGCCGCCGCCGATACCCCGGTTGGCACACCCGCTGCACTGTGCGTCTATGCGCAATTTGTCAAAACCGCCAAAGAAGCGCTGGCCAGTAAAGGTTTGACTATTCCCGTCGCCACAGTAACCAACTTCCCCAAGGGCGAAGCCAATCCGCAGGCTGCGGCCGGAGAAACCGCCGAAGCCGTAATTCTGGGCGCGGACGAGGTCGATGTGGTGTTCCCGTTCCGCGCCTTGATGGCAGGAGACGAGGAAGTCGGCCACAAACTGGTGGTACAAAGCCGGCTGGCGGTGGGTGACAAAACCCTGAAAGTGATTATTGAGTCGGGTGAGTTGCAAGAATCCCATCTGATTAAACGCGCCAGTGAAATCGCCATCGCGGCGGGTGCGCATTTCATCAAAACGTCGACCGGCAAAGTGCCAGTCAACGCCACCTTGCAAGCGGCTGAGATCATGATTCAGGCGATACACGATTCGGGTAAACCGGTCGGCTTCAAGGCCGCTGGCGGCGTGCGCACTGCAGCCGAAGCGGCGGCCTATCTGGCTATTGCCGACCGTATCATGGGCCCGGCTTGGGCGAGCCCGGCGACGTTCCGCTTTGGTGCCTCCAGCTTGCTGGGCAATTTACTGGTCACGCTGGGGCACGATGCGGGCGCCACGCGTAGTGTGGGGTATTGAATCCCACCGACGACAGCCCAGGACTCACCATGTTTCTGCCCCAGGAAATCATTCGCAAAAAGCGGGATAACATTGCACTCAGTGCTGAGGAAATCGGCTGGTTTGTGCGCGGTGTGGGCGATGGCAATGTGTCGGAGAGCCAGATAGCGGCCTTTGCCATGGCCGTTTTCTTCAACGACATGTCCACCAGCGAGCGCGTTGCGCTGACGCTGGGCATGCGCGATTCGGGCGAGATACTGGAATGGGCTTCGGCCAATTTGCCAGGGCCGGTGCTGGATAAACATTCCACCGGCGGCGTGGGTGATCTCACCTCACTATTATTGGGGCCGATGGTCGCCGCTTGCAGTGGCTTCGTGCCGATGATTTCGGGACGTGGCCTTGGGCATACCGGCGGCACCCTGGATAAACTGGAAGCCATTCCCGGCTATAACATCACGCCGGATACCGACACTTTCCGCCGTCTGGTACGAGAGACCGGCGTCGCGATTATTGGCCAGACCGCCGCGCTGGCACCCGCCGACAAACGCATTTACGCGGTGCGTGATGTCACCGCCACGGTGGAGTCGGTCGCCATGATTACCGCCTCCATCCTTTCCAAAAAGTTGTGCGCCGGTTTGCAGGCGCTGGTCATGGATGTAAAAACCGGTTCCGGCGCGTTTATGCCGACCATGGAAAAGTCGCTGGAGCTGGCCCGTAGCATTGTCGACGTTGGCAACGGCGCGGGCCTGAAAACGGCGGCGCTGCTCACAGACATGAACCAGTCGCTGGCACCGTGTGCTGGCAATGCGCTGGAGATCCGCTGCGCCATTGATTATCTGACCGGCAAATCCCGCCCGACGCGTTTGCATGAGGTGACCATGGCGCTGGCCGGACAAATGCTGCTGCAAGGCGGCCTGGCGGTCACGCTTGAACAAGCCGGGCAACAACCGCAGGCCAGCCTGGATAGTGGCGCGGCAGCGGAACGCTTCGCCCGGATGGTCGCCACACTGGGCGGCCCGGCTGACTTGCTGGAACATCCCGAACGACACTTGCCGCAAGCCCGAATCACCCTGCCTGTTACCGCGACTCATTCGGGGTACGTCTCGGCGGTGGATTGCCGCGCGCTTGGGCTGGCGGTGGTCAATCTGGGCGGCGGACGGCGCCAACCCGACGACGCCATTGATTACTCGGTAGGGCTGACCGAATTGGCCGAGATTGGCCAGCGCATTGAACCAGGTGACCCGCTTGGCGTAATACACGCCCGGGATGAGAACAGCGCCCGCCAGGCCGTGGCTGAGGTCACCGCCGCCTACAAGCTGGCAGCGGTTGCGCCTGATCTGCCACCCGTGGTTTACCAATATGTTGAATAACCCAGGCTGGCCTCGTTCAGGCCGCAAAGACCAGGCATGAGGCCGGGATCAGGCTACAACAAATGAATTAACGCTCATGTCGTGCTCACGCTAGCAGTGAGCGGCAATTCATCTGCCATCAAACCCGCTTTTCGCGAGGATGTTGATCCTCGCATGCGATTCTTCAGGAGCCGATATGAATCACGATCAACTGATGCATGAAGCAAAAACCGCGCGGCAGAAGGCTTATGCGCCGTATTCAAAGTTTCTGGTCGGAGCGGCGCTGCTCACGCGAGACGGCAAGGTGTTTCATGGCTGTAATGTCGAAAACGCCTCCTACGGGCTGTGTAACTGCGCCGAACGTACCGCACTGTTTGCCGCGGTGGCCGCTGGCTACAAGCCAGGCGATTTCCAGACCTTGGCCGTAGTTGGCGATACCGATGGCCCGATCGCCCCGTGTGGCGCCTGCCGCCAGGTCATCATTGAACTGGGCTCGCCCAAACTGGAAGTGGTGCTCACCAATCTCAAGGGCGATGTTGAAGTGACCAGCGCCAGCGCGTTGCTGCCCGGCGCGTTTTACCTCGACCCCAACGCCAATAAATAACCGCTTGCCCGCGCAAGCAGAAAGGACAGCCGCAATGTCACAAGCCAACGTGCAATCCGAAGTGTTTCACCTGGGTTTAACCAAAGCCATGCTCAAAGGCGCCACTGTCGCCATCGTGCCGGGTGACCCGGGCCGCAGCCAGCGCATCGCCGAGTTGATGAGCAACCCGCAGCCACTGGCCAGCCATCGCGAATTCAACTCCTGGCTAGGTGAACTCGACGGCAAGGCCGTGGTGGTATGTTCGACCGGCATCGGCGGCCCTTCGACATCCATCGTGGTCGAAGAACTGGCACAACTGGGCATCCGCACCTTTTTGCGCGTCGGCACCACTGGCGCTATCCAGCCGCACATTAACGTGGGCGATGTGTTGATCACCACCGGTTCGGTACGGCTGGATGGCGCGAGTTATCACTTTGCACCTGCCGCTTACCCCGCCGTCGCCGACTTTGCCTGCACCACGGCGCTGGTCGCGGCCGCCAAGGCAAAAAACGCCACAGCCCATATCGGGATCACCGCCTCTTCAGACACGTTTTATCCGGGTCAGGAACGTTATGACACTTATTCCGGGCGGGTGAACAAGGAATGGGAAGGCAGCATGAAGCAGTGGCAAGCGCTGCATGTGATGAACTACGAGATGGAAAGCGCCACACTGCTAACCATGTGTGCCGCGCTGGGCCTGCGCGCCGGGATGATCGCCGGGGTCATCGTGAACCGCACCCAACAGGAAACGCCCAACGCTGAGACCATGAAAAAGACCGAAGTGGATGCGGTTGCCATTGCGGTTGAAGCGGCTCGGCAACTACAGGGCTAAATCTGGCGATCGAGATATACGTTCAGCAAAAACCGGGCTTCACGCCCGGTTTTTTTGTCAGCGCCAAGCCATTACAACTGGGCATGTTTAACGGAAAGTGAAGCGGTTCAATCCCGTTTTTCACTGGACCAGGGCAGCAACCAGTACGTGCCCCCGAAAAACGTTTTGCGCTGGGGCGCGTTTTGCGCCTGATATTCGATCCACTCGGCCAGCCCGGGCGCGGTGACCTTGGCGCACTCTTCGCGCAAATGGTCGAACGACTGCACGATGCCGGCAGTGCCAGCGTAGTAAAACGCACTCCAGGCTCCCTGGTATTTGTTCAACAAAAACGCGCGGGCGGTATGGGTATCGATCATGCGGCAACGGCTCCATGTTGATGAGGTTTAATCCTTCGCGCCGCCGATCATGCTGCCTCTTGGCATCAAGCCGATTCGAGCGGAGCCCGGCTTTCCGGATCAGTCAGCAGCATAACGCAACGTTACTGACTGGCGTTGACGTTGCGCATGTCCCGCCCGGCGCTCCGCAAACACCAGACAAAAAAAACCCGCCTTGCGGCGGGTTGAAGGTACGACTCTGCTCTTTACGATCAAACAGGATGTGTTCTGTTTTATAGTTTTACTTATTCCACACGTTCGCCGTGCAGGGACACATCCAGACCTTCGCGTTCTTCTTCTTCAGTCACGCGCAGGCCGATCACAACATCAATAATCTTCAGCAGGATGAAGGTCAGCACGCCGCTGTAGATCAGGGTGCACAACACGCCCTTGACCTGCAGGATCACGCTGCCATCAGCACCACCGATATCTTTCACAGCGAATACACCGGTCAGGATCGCACCCAGGATACCGCCAACACCGTGCACGCCGAAGGCATCCAGGGAGTCGTCGTAACCGAGCTTGTGCTTGAGCCACGAAGCGGACCAGAAGCAAACCACACCAGCCAGCAGGCCGATGATCAGCGCGCCACCCACACCGACGAAGCCGGATGCCGGGGTAATCGCAACCAGACCAGCCACTGCACCAGAGATGATGCCCAGGACGGAAGGCTTGCCCTTGGCAACCCACTCGGCAAACATCCAGCCCAGTGCCGCCATGGCGGTAGCAACTTGTGTGGTCATCATGGCAAAGCCGGCACGACCATCAGCAGCGACTGCGGAGCCGGCGTTGAAGCCGAACCAGCCCACCCACAACATCGAAGCACCGATCAGCGACAGCACCAGGTTGTGCGGAGCCATGGCTTCTTTGCCATAACCAACACGCTTGCCCAGAACCAGGGCGCAAACCAGACCGGCAACACCGGCGTTGATGTGCACAACAGTACCGCCAGCGAAGTCCAGGACGCCTGCAGTTGCCAGCCAGCCTGTTGGTTCCCACACCATGTGAGCGATCGGGGCGTAAACAATGATGGACCACAGAGCCATGAACACCAGCATGGCCGAGAACTTCATGCGGTCAGCAAACGCGCCGGTGATCAGTGCCGGAGTAATGATGGCGAAGGTCATTTGATAGACCATGTACACCGATTCCGGGATCGAAGAAGCCAGATGGCTCACGGTCAGCGTGGTTGCGTTGGCACCCTTGATGTAGTTCATGCCAGACAACATGACTCGCGAGAAGCCACCAATAAAGCTGTTGCCAGGAGTGAAGGCCAGCGAGTAACCGATAACCACCCACAAAATGGTGACGACACAAGTGATGGCAAAGCTTTGCATCACAGTGGCCAGCACGTTCTTTTTGCGAACCATACCGGCGTAGAACAGTGCCAGACCAGGAATGGTCATGAACAGCACCAGTGCGGTAGAGGTCAACATCCACGCGGTATCACCGCTGCTGATCTTGGACGAATCTACCGAGAACGGTGCTGTAGGAGCCGGGGCAGCGGCGGGGGCCGAAGCGGCGCCAGCGGCTGAAGCGTCAGTCGTTACCGCCGAAGCTACGGCGGCAACAACTGCCGACGCATCCGAAGCCACTACGGCCGCGGCATCTGATGCCACTGCAGCCACGGAGGCATCGTCAGCAAAGCTCGGGGCCGCCATACACATCGCGCCCAGCAATGCGAACATCGCAAAGACTTTTTTCATCGGGTCATCTCCTTCCCAATTTTATTAGATTGCAGATTCGCCGGTTTCACCGGTACGAATACGAACAACATGCTCAAGCGCGAAAACAAAAATCTTGCCGTCGCCGATCTTGCCGGTGTTTGCGGCTTTTTCGATCGCTTCCAGCGTCTGGTCCAGCAGGTCGTCGGCAATGGCGACTTCCAGCTTTACCTTGGGCAGAAAATCAACAACGTATTCCGCACCACGATACAGTTCGGTATGGCCCTTTTGCCGACCGAATCCCTTCACTTCAGTTACGGTCAAGCCGGCTACACCAATTGCCGACAAGGCTTCACGAACCTCATCCAGCTTGAATGGCTTGATGATGGCGGTAACAAATTTCATGGGTGTGCTCCTCATGTGTCCCGGTAACGACGTTTCCCTATGAGCAGAAACCGTGCCAGCGTAAATTTTCCCAATGTTTACAACGGATAAACGGCACCATCAGAAATATTTCTGGTAAACCGCACCGAATTTGCGCGCGTGAACCAAGTTGAAAATTCAATATGCACCATGCAAGTGCGCATTGCCTGAAGAAATATTCACGTAAGCATTTCAGCCTGCGGTAGGCATTCTGCGCTGCTCTGCTAAACTGATAAGGTGCAAACCATTCAGGAGAAGCGGCATGATCAAGGAAAAACTGTTCGACGAAATTTCCAGCAAGATCTCCGATGCCATCGCCAACAGCCCGGCGCGTGATGTGGAAAAAAACGTGCGGGCAATGATGAGTTCGGCCTTCACCAAGCTGGATCTGGTGACACGTGAAGAATTCGAAATCCAGCAAGAAGTGCTGGCGCGCAGCCGTGAGAAGCTGGCGGAACTGGAAGCGCGGGTACTGGATCTGGAGCAGCGCCTGCATGGCGCCAATCCGCAAGACGGTATTTGAGCGGCGTTGAATCTGCAGATTGCTGGTTCAACAAAAAAAGCCCGGTTTATGCCGGGCTTTTTTATTTGGGGGACTGGCTTTAAGAGCCTTTTCTTCCTGGCGGCACACCAACTCCCGATTGAGTGGCGATATTGGACTTTGTAGAGCGGCCGCATTCCACCTGGTCATATCAACGACAAGAACCAACAAGAACCATTACGTCGTCAATCCCGTACAGGTGGGAATCCAGTACAAGGCCCCTCAAACGGGACTGTTCACCAACAATCCCGTAGCCTGGGTGAAACGAAGTGAGAATCCGGGGAAGCAATGCGCCAACGAGCCATCAGCATTTGCCTCACGCCAATATCGCCTGCATTCCCGTTAACGGTTATGCCAGGAAGTGGCCTTCATCCGGCCTCCCAACATTGGCCAATAAAACCAGCCATCACGCTTAAAAACAAAAAAGCCACCGATCAACTCGGTGGCTTTCATGCATGCTGAAATAGCAAAATGTGAGGGGCGAAGCCAGCCGATAAGCCGGGTTTTGTACAGATGCTCGCGCATCCTGACAGCCATTCCTCTACGCCCACCATTACTAGTGGGCTCTTGCAACCTACCCGCAGGCTCGGCGGGCCACCTCAACGCCTGCTGCTTGGTCTTGCTCCGGATGGGGTTTACCGAGCCGCCCGGTTGCCCGGGACGCTGGTGCGCTCTTACCGCACCGTTTCACCCTTGCCTGTGCCATTTGTAGACACGACCAAAGCCGCATCATGCAAATGTGGACCAAAGTCCTGCCATCGGCGGTCTACTCTCTGTTGCACTTTCCGTCGCCTCACGGCGCCCGGCCGTTAGCCGGCATCCTGCCCTGCGGAGCCCGGACTTTCCTCCCCCCGTGTATTAATAACGGGCAGCGGCTGTCTGGCTTGCTTCGCGGCCGCCATTATCAGGCCTCAGGGTCACTTTGGGCAAACGGCAATCCAGTCAGCTCTGCCAGACGGTGTACTTGCTCCACCCCTTTGCGCACACCCGCGGTGGTGGCACGGTAGTGGGCGAACACAAAACGGGCGTCGCCATCGTCAGCCAGACAGACCCAGATGCTGTCCGGGCCGATCACGTTGGGCTCTTGATCCAGCATCACGCGGGTAAACGCGCTGAGCGGAATTTGCCGCGTGCGCACCGGAATCAGCCCGAACAGGCAGATGCGTCGTTCCAGCACGCCATCGTAGACGCGTTGTTCTGCCGGAAAAGCCCAGAACGCCGCCGCCAGAGCGATCATCGAATACCAGAACAAGCCGAAAAAATGATTTTCGAAGCGCGGCGAATCAATCAGCGGCCAGCCCCAGAAAGCGGTGGCCAGCAGCACCAGGCCAAAGATCAGCCAGGCCGGTTTGCTGGCATTGCGGTGGACCAGCGCCCTCACGCGTTCAGGGTCCAGTCGATTTGCTCACCGGCCCGTAGTGGCACGACGGTGTTTTCGCCAAATGGATATTCAGACGGCACTGTCCATGCGGTTTTAGTCAAAGTGACCGAGCCGCTATTGCGCGGCAAGCGGTAGAAATCCGGGCCATTAAAGCTGGCGAAGGTCTCGAACTTGTCCAGTGCGCCGGCGCGGTCAAACACTTCGGCATACAGCGGCAATGCGGCGTGCGCGGTGTACATGCCCGCGCAGCCACAGGCGTTTTCCTTGGTGTGACGGGCGTGCGGTGCACTGTCGGTACCCAGGAAGAACTTGTTCGAGCCACTGGTCACGGCACGCACCAGCGCTTCGCGATGCAATTCGCGCTTGAGCACCGGCAAGCAGTAATGATGCGGACGAATGCCGCCGGTAAACATGGCGTTGCGATTCATCAGCAGATGGTGCGCGGTGACCGTGGCGGCCACGTTGGCCGAAGACGAGGCCACAAACTCGGCCGCTTGCTGCGTGGTGATATGTTCCAGCACCACCCGCAGTTCGGGCAGGCGTTGCAACAACGGCGCCAGAATGGTTTCGATAAACACGGCTTCACGATCAAACACATCCACGCTTTGATCGGTCACTTCACCATGCACCAGCAACGGCAGGCCCAATTCGGCCATTTTCTCCAGCGCGGGCATAACTTTTTCAAACGATGTCACGCCGCTATCAGAGTTGGTCGTCGCCCCTGCCGGATACAGCTTGATGCCATGGACGAAACCAGAGGCTTTGGCGCGCGCGACTTCGGCAGCGTCAGTGCGATCGGTCAGATACAAAGTCATCAGCGGTTCAAAATCCAGCCCCACTGGCAATGCGGCAAGAATGCGCGCGCGATACGCCGCAGCCAGTTCTGTGGTGGTCACCGGCGGCTTGAGATTGGGCATCACAATGGCGCGGGCAAATTCACGCGCAGTGTGCGGCAATACAGCGGCCATCAAGGCGTCATCACGCAGATGCAGATGCCAGTCGTCGGGGCGGGTAATGGTAATGGTTTGGGTCATTTGGGTTCAGGCCTGCTGGCGTTTCTGGATCAGGAATATGAATTTGCCGTCAATTTCGGCGCCCTGCAGCAAGGTGTTGCCGGTCTGTTTGCAGAAAGCTTCAAAGTCTTTCAAGGTGGCCGGATCGGTGCAAACCACGTGAACTGTCTGGCCGCCTTGCAAAGTGGCCAGCGCTTTTTTGGTGCGCAAGATCGGCAGCGGGCAATTCAGGCCGGAAAGATCAATGGCAAGATCGGCATCCATGGGCGATTCCATATCATTTATTATCTGGGCGAATCCGGCATTTTACGCTGGATGCGCCCGCCGTGCCGAGCGGCACTTATAGCGGTCATTTACACACGCCAGGCGCGCCGAAAAGCGGATCAGCGTATGATTAGCGGGTTGTGACCGGCCCCGCCACACAGGTATTGCGGCCATCCCGCCCATGGAGCTAGACATCTTGAAACGCATTATCCCCGCCGCGCTTATCGCCCTGTTTGCGGCACTGCCCGTTTTTGCCGGTGTGGTTGGCGAGAACCCGGACAATCCGCGTGATGCCAATCACGACAACACCAACAGCGATGGTGATGGCTCGCAAAAATCCAGTTTTACCAATTTCTTTAAAGACGTGCTGCCGGTTCCTGCCGAGCAAGCGTTCACCCCGCCGGAGCTGGCCAAGCTGGGCGACTGGACGCAAATCCGCAATAACTACGCTTGGGGTACCGAGCGCTTCATCATCTCCAAAGACAGCCTTTCGGTCGGGGATAAAGACAAGATCGTGCGTTACGCCGTGGGTATTCCGCTGCGCAACGGCAAGTACAACTACGTTTACGAAGGGCTGGATTGCGATACCGGCCAGTACCGCACTTACTATTACGCCAACAGCGACAACCCGGTCTGGGCCACGCTGACCCGTAAATGGCAACAAGTGCAGGAAAGCGGCTACAACACGTATCAGTCGCCGTTGTACGACTCGCTATGCAGCATGCGCGATCCGCTCTCCATCAAGGACATGAAATCCGAGCTGGGGAACAAGACGCCAGTCAACGCCAGTTGCCCTGGTTGCCGCAGCCCGGCAGGCACCACCGCAGGCGCTGGTCAGAATGGCGCTGGTCTGGGCAAATAAGCCAGCCGTGCCGTTTCAAACAAAAAGGACTGCCTATGCAGTCCTTTTTGTTTTTCTGCCTTCCCCGCGAGGATTACAGCAGCACCAGGTTATCGCGATGGATCAGTTCCGGTTCTTCCAGATAGCCCAGAATGGCCTCAATCTGCCCGGTCGGCTGGCGCAGGATACGGCGTGCATCACCCGCCGGGTAGTTGACCAGACCACGTGCGATTTCGCGTCCTTCGGCGTCGATACAGCTGACCATCTCGCCGCGGGAGAACTCGCCTTCGACCGTGATCACCCCAATCGGCAACAGGCTGGACCCTTTCTCCGTCAGCGCCCGGCTGGCGCCTTCGTCCAGCATTAGGCGCCCCCTCACTTGCAAATGTGCTGCAATCCATTGTTTGCGCGCTGCCAGCGGGGTTTTCTCCGGCACCAGTTGCGTGCCGATGGCTTCGCCGCTGGCCAGGCGGGTCAGGACCTTTTGCTCACGCCCGCTGGCGATGATGGTTGCTGCACCGCTACGCGCTGCCCGCTTGGCCGCGATCACCTTGGTTAGCATGCCACCAGTCCCCACGTTGGAACCCGCGCCGCCAGCCATGGCTTCCAGCGCGGCATCGCCAGCGCGTGCTTCCTGAATCAGCGTTGCCGTCGGGTCTTTGCGCGGGTCGGCAGTGAACAAGCCTTGCTGGTCAGTGAGGATAACCAGCGCATCACCTTCGACCAGATTGGTCACCAGCGCGCCCAGCGTGTCGTTGTCACCAAACTTGATCTCAGCGGTGACCACTGTGTCGTTCTCATTGATGATCGGAATCACGCCCAGCGACAACAATGTGAGCAGCGTGGTGCGCGCGTTCAGATAGCGCGTGCGGTCAGCCATATCTTCATGCGTGAGCAATACCTGCGCGGTTTTCAGACCATGCGCTCGAAAAGCCGATTCGTAGGCCTGGCACAAACCCATCTGGCCCACCGCAGCGGCGGCTTGTTTTTCGTGAATAGCCGTGGGCTTTTCTTTCCAGCCCAGCCGCGCCACGCCTTCCGCCACCGCGCCGGATGACACCAACACTACCTCTTTGCCCAATGCGGCCAGCTCGGCGATTTCCGCCGCCCAGCGAGCCAGCGCGGCGTGGTCCAGACCACGGCCTTCGTTGGTTACCAGGCTGGAACCCACCTTGACGACAATGCGGTGGGCGCGCTGCAGGGCACTTACGGGCATGTTGTGCATCCAAAGTTGATCAAAACGCGTAATTATACCGGTGTAGGCTTGTCATATACCTGCCCGATTCACGACAAAACTTATATCGCTACTCGTTCCGGAATCGCACCATGTCTGCCCTGACCATCAAGCGCCTGAAAATTGCGCTGTTTTTTATCTGTCTGATTCCGCTGGCACGCACCGCGTGGCTGGCGCAGACCGCAATCAACCCGATCGAGTTCATCACCCACCAGACCGGGACATGGACGCTCAATTTTCTGCTGATCACCCTCACCATCACCCCATTGCGTCAGATCACGGGAAGAAACGAGCTGATCCGGTTCCGGCGCATGTTGGGCCTGTATGCGTTCTTTTACGTGTGCATGCACTTTTTGACGTGGCTGGTGCTGGATCACTTTTTTGATTTCCACCAGATTCTGCGCGATATCGTCAAACGCCCTTTCATCACCGTCGGTTTCCTGGCCTTTGTATTGTTGATTCCGCTGGCAGTAACGTCGACCGACAAGATGGTCCGGCGGCTTAAACGCAACTGGGCCCGCCTGCACAAGCTGATTTATGTGATTGCCACACTGGGCGTCCTGCATTACTGGTGGCTGGTGAAGCGCGACATCACCCAACCTTTGATCTACGCCATTTTGCTGGGCCTGCTGCTGGCGTGGCGGTTTGTGCGGCGACAACGGCAAACCGCATTGGCGACCTCTAAAATGGGGGCATGACTGCTCCTGACTCAATGACTCCGGCCAATCTGGCCACCCTCACCGACATCGCACTACTTGCGGGCCTGATTGCGCACAGCTGCGGTGGAGATACTGCACGAACCAGCAACGTCATGCAGCGCGCTGCGCTGGCGTTGGGGGCACAGCGCGCCGATACGGTGGTGTCTTCGCTCAATCTGGGGCTGACCGTTGAACACGGTAGCCTGCGTGAGACGGCGCTACGCAAGGCACCGCATATGGGCGTGAATTTCCGGGCGCTCAATGCGGTTGAGCACGCCATCAGCGCGCTCGAATCCGGCCGCATCGCCCGCGATGCTTTTCATATGCTGCTGCTACAGATTGAAGGCTGGCCACGGCATTACCCGCAATGGCTGGTGGCAGGGCTGGTCGGGCTGGCCTGCGGCGGTTTCGCGGCGTTGTTTCATGGCGATCTAATGGCCATTGCGATTACCGCACTGGGCAGCAGTTTGGGCATGTTGCTGCGCCAATGGCTGGCCGCGCGCCATTTCCAGCCGCTGATCTTTGCCACGGTCAGCGCTTTCGTTGCCACGCTGATCGTTGGGGCGTTGCGCCATTTAACCGCCACACCCGATGCCGCACTGGCCGCTTGCGTGCTGTTTCTGATCCCCGGTGTGCCGCTCATCAACGGCATGAGTGATTTGCTCAGTGGCAATTACCTGAACGGCAACGTGCGACTGACCATGAGCGCCGTGTTCATACTGGGTATCGCCCTGGGCATGAGCCTGGCGTTGCGGGTGACCGGATCATGAACGCCTGGTTACTGGAATTGTGGGCCGCGCCCGCCGCCTTGGGTTTCGCGCTGCTGTTCAACGTGCCGCCGCGGGTGCTGCCCGCTTGCTGTTTGCTGGCCGTGCTCGCCCACGGCTTGCGCAGTTTGCTGGTGCTGTGGGGTATTGATCTGGTCATCGCCACCTTGTTTGCCGCGCTTTTTTTGGGCTTTGCCGGACAATGGCTGGCGCAGCGTACCCGCCAGATCAGCGCGGTTTATGCCATCAGCGCCGCCATTCCGATGGTGCCTGGCACGTCGATGTATCACGCAGTGCAAGCGCTGCTGCATATCGCATTGTTGAAAGTGCCGACTGAAGGCGGGGTGTTGCTGACTGAAGCGGGGGTCAGCGCCATCCGGGCGGTGATGATCTTGCTGTCACTCACCCTTGGCATTGCTGCCCCGCGCTTGTTGTGGCCACGACGGCCGGGCTAGTCCAAAACCGGTCTAGCGTGAGCCGGAGCGCGAAATCACGTCGATCCACACCGCCAGCAGCAAGATCGCGCCTTTGACGATCATTTGCCAGAACGAATCCACGTCAAGCATGGACATGCCGTTATCCAGGCTAGCCATGACCAGCGCACCGATCAGCGCACCATGCACGGTGCCGACGCCGCCACGCATGGAGGTACCGCCAATGAAACATGCGGCAATGGCATCCAGTTCGCCCATCGAACCGGCCGAAGGCGAGCCAGCGGCCAGCCGTGCGGTATTCACCACGCCGGCAAACGCGCACATCAGCCCCATGATGCCGAAGATGGCCAGCTTCACGCCGCGCACATTCACGCCAGACAAACGCGTGGCTTCCATATTGCTGCCCACGGCGTAGATGCGGCGGCCGAACACCGTTTGCGTGGCCATATAGGTAAACACAGCGAGCAACACCATCAGCAGCAACACCGGAATCGGAATGCCGTCATAAGCGTTGAGCGTGCGCACAAAGCCGAAGATCAACACACCGGCGGCGATCACCTTGGCGATATCGCGCCACAGCGGCGCCACTGGCAAACCGTAGCGGGCGTGGTTCAGACGTGCGCGCCAGGTAATGATGCCCGCGACCACAAACAGCAACACGCCCAGCAGATCACCCCACAACAGCGGCAGATAACCCTGGCCCAGATACACCAGCTGGTCAGACACCGGCGCAATCGTGGTGCCGCCGGTAACCCCCAGCAGCACGCCACGAAATGCCAGCATGCCGCCCAGACCCACAATAAACGAAGGGACCCGCAGGTAAGCCGCCCAGTAACCATTGAACAAACCAACCAGCAGACCCAGCCCGCAGACGATGGCCAGGTTGGCCGCCAGTGGCATGTGGTAGGTCACATCCAGCACGGCGGCGATGCCGCCGAGCAAGCCCAGCAACGAGCCCACCGACAAGTCGATTTCACCAGCAATGATGACGAACACCATGGCGCTGGCGAGCATGCCGGTAATCGACATCTGCCGCAGCAGGTTGGACAAATTGCGTGCGGTCAAATAGCCGCCTTCGGTCTTCCAGGCAAAGAAGGCCCAGATCACCGCAATGGCAATCAGCAGCGCCAGTATCTTGTTCTGGCTGAAAATCTGCTTGATGCCGGGAAAGCCACCGCGGCTGGCGTTGTTACCCGACAATCCGTTGTCGGCGGCGAGTGTGCCGGTTTTCATGTTTGAAGCTCCCTGTTCTTGTAACCGGTTCAGGCCGCGACCGGCGCGGCACTGTTTGAATTGGCCGATGCCGCAGCTTGCTGCGCCAGTGGCGTCAACGCGGCGGCCAGCACTTGTTCCTGGGTCAGGCCATCGTTGACGAAATCGCCACGCAACTCGCCCTCGCCCATCACCAGCACCCGATCACTCACGCCCAGCACCTCGGCCAGTTCGCTGGAAACCATGATGATGCTGATGCCCTGGCGCGCCAGTTCAAACATCAGTTTGTAGATTTCATATTTGGCGCCGACATCCACACCGCGCGTGGGCTCATCCAGAATCAGGATGTCCGGCTTGGGCTGCAGCATTTTGGCCAGCACCACCTTTTGCTGGTTGCCGCCAGACAAACCGGTGATCTTCAGATGCGGACTGGCCGTTTTGATCTTCAGCCTGCCGATTTCCTGCATGACCGTTTGTAGCTCTTCGCTTTTATCAATGCGCCCGCTGTGCGAATACTTGCCCAGCACCGGCAGCGAAATATTCCAGCCCACGCCGAATTCCGGCACGATGCCATGCTGCTTGCGGTCTTCCGGCACCATGCAGATGCCATGGCGGATGGCCTTGATCGGCGAAGACACATCAATCACTTTGCCGTGCAGTTTGACGGTGGCGTCATGCTTGCCGCGATACGCGCCAAACAGCGTCGAAACCAGTTCAGTGCGCCCGGCGCCGACCAGCCCGGCCACACCCAGAATCTCGCCACGGCGCAGTTCGAAAGACACATTTTTGACTTTGCGCCGCGCCGGATTGGTCACGTCGTAACAGGTGACGTTCTGCACCTGCAGCACCACTTCGTCGCCAATTTCGTGCGGTTCGCGCGGGTACAGATTGGCGATATCGCGCCCGACCATCATCGAGATAATGCGGTCAACGGTGAGCGAAGCCATCGGCTGCGTGGCCACATGCGTGCCATCGCGGATGACCGTTACGGTGTCGCAAATCTCGGCCACTTCATCCAGTTTGTGCGAGATGTACACGCACGCCACACCCTTGGCTTTGAGCGCCTTGATGATGTTCAGCAGCACCTTGATTTCAGAGGTGGTGAGCGACGATGACGGCTCATCCAGAATCAGTAATTTGGCTTTTTTGTTCAGTGCCTTGGCAATTTCCACCAGTTGCTGCTGGCCGCCGCCGTAGTTGTAGACCGGCAACGCTACGTTCACTTGCGGCATTTCCAGCTCGGCCATCAAAGCCTGAGCGCGCTGGTGCATGGCGGCGTAATTCATGCGCCCGCCCGGCAAGGTGATTTCATTGCCCAGAAAGATGTTCTCAGTCACCGACAACTCGGGCACCAGCATCAATTCCTGGTGGATGATGACGATGCCGGCTTCTTCGGTTTCCTTGATCGTCTGTGCCTGCAAGGGTTGACCTTGCCAGAGGATCTCGCCTTCCCAGCTACCGTGCGGATACACCGCGGACAGCACTTTCATCAGGGTGGATTTACCCGCGCCGTTTTCACCGCACAAGCCAACACACTCACCTGCGCGGATACGCAAATCAATGCCATCAAGCGCTTTCACGCCCGAAAACGACTTGCGGATATTGCGCATTTCCATCAGGAAATCAGACATCGTGTTTCCCACATGCATTGCATATTGAACATACGCAGGGTGAACAGCTTGCAGCGCATCCACCCTGCGTCATGCTGGTAAGGCTTACTGCGCGGACAATTGCGCCTGGGTATAGAAGTTGTCTTTCACTACGACATCTGCCGCGTTTTCCTTGGTCAGCATGGTTGGCTTGAGCAGGATGGTGTTGACCTTCTTCACGCCGTTATCAAGCTGAGTGTCATATTTCACCGGCTTGTCCTGCACCAGGTTGACCGACAATTGGGCGGCTTCAGTGGCAATCAGACGCAGCGGCTTGTAAACGGTCATGGCCTGGGTACCGGCGATCACGCGTTTAACGGCAGCCAGATCGGCATCCTGACCGGAAACCGGTACGATACCGGCCAGTTTTTGTGCAGCCAGCGCCTGAATGGCGCCACCCGCAGTACCGTCATTGGAAGCGACGATGGCGTCGATCTTGTTCTGGTTGGCAGTCAGCGCGTCTTCCACAATGGTCAGCGCCTTTTGCGGGCTCCACTCGGCAACCCACTGCGAACCGACAATCTTGATGTCGCCCTTGTCGATATACGGCTTGAGCACCTTCATCTGGCCATCACGCAGCATGCGGGCGTTGTTGTCGGTCGGTGAGCCGCCCAACAGGTAGAAGTTGCCCTTGTTCTTCATCTTCAGCACGCCTTCGGCCTGCATTTCACCCACTTTGGTGTTGTCGAAGGTGATGTAGGCATCGATGTCGGCATCCGAAATCAGGCGGTCATAAGAAATGACCTTGATGCCCGCTTTCTTGGCTTCCCGAATGGTGTTGGTCAGCACTTTGCCGTTGAACGGCACGATCACGATGGCATCCACGCCACGCGAGATCAGGTTTTCGATTTGCGAAATCTGCCGTTGCTCGCTGGCATCGGCCGATTGCACGTAAACCTTGGCGCCGAGCTTTTCAGCAGCAGCGATGAAATAGTCGCGATCGCGAGCCCAGCGCTCGACGCGCAGGTCATCAATCGAAAAGCCGATCACTGGCTTGTCTTTGCTGGCCTGGGCAACAGGCGCGGCAAACATCAGAACGGAAGTGGTGGCGGTGGCTAGCAGGGTCGTAATCAGTTTGGCTTTCATCGATGGCTCCTGAGGTATTTCGTAGAACGTTTATTGTTTGAAATGTGCGATCACCGCACAGTGAACAACGCTTCGTATTTCCTCTTACCACCCCGATCTGCGTCGGGGCTTGCAGCAAACTGGTGGCAACTGCACCAGGTCAGAACAAAGATTCGACTTGCTGATACAACTGGCTGAAACGCGGGCGGCGTTGCTCGCGCAGCCAGACGCTACGAGCCGCATCGGGCTGGTAACGGCCAATGATTTCGGGCACAGGGCAAACTTTGGCCACGCTGGCTTGCGGGTCCATCGCCAGATGGGCCAGCCGGGCGGCACCCAGTGCCGGACCCACTTCACCGCCGGAGCGGCATACCAGCGGGCGACCCAGCACGTCGGCCAGCATCTGTACCCAATACGCACTGCGTGAACCACCACCTATTACGGTGATTTCGTTCGGCACCACGCCGGTGGATTCCAGCGCCTCAACGCCATCCGCCAGACCAAAAGCAACGCCTTCGAGCGTGGCATTGGCAATATCGGCCGGAGTGGTGGCGCCGGTCAACCCAAAGAACACGCCTTGCGCCGCCGGGTTGTTATGGGGCGTCCGCTCACCCGACAGATAAGGCAGGAAGGTGGGAGTACGCTCGTCCAGCGTGAGACGTTCCGCAGCGGCAAGCAAAGCCGGGACGTCGGCATAGCCCGTCAGTTGCGCGGTGAAATCCAGACAAGCCGCAGCGCTCAGCATTACTGACATCAGGTGCCAGGTTTCGGGCAGGGCATGGCAAAAACTGTGGACGGCGCGTTGCGGGTTGGCGTTAAAGCCATCAGATGCGGCAAAGTAAACGCCGGAGGTCCCTAGCGACAGCATTGCCTGGCCTGGCGCGACAATGCCGACGCCAATTGCACCAGCGGCGTTATCGCTAGCGCCAGCCACAATCGGAATGGTCCGCAAACCCCAACGGGCGGCCAGTTCGGGCTTGAGATGACCGGTAACCTGGTTGCCTTCATACAGACGCGGCATATGACGGCGGGTGAGCCCGGTGGCGACCAGCAGTTCGTCACTCCAGTCACGTTGCCCCACATCCAGCCACAGCGTGCCAGCGGCGTCAGATAGATCGCTGGCGAAATTGCCGCTCAGTTGGTAACGCAGGTAATCCTTGGGCAGCAGCACCATGGCGACCTGGGCAAACACGGCCGGCTCATGGCGGGCAACCCACAGCAATTTGGGAGCGGTGAAACCGGGCATCATCAGATTGCCGGTGATCGCACGGGATTCAGGTACGCGGCGTTCCAGCTCGGCACATTCGGCAAACGCGCGGCCATCGTTCCATAAAATGGCCGGACGCAGTACTTGGCCCTGGTCGTCAAGCAAAGTGGCGCCGTGCATTTGCCCAGTCAGGCCAATGGCTTCGATATCGCTGGCAGCAATGCCTTGCTCACGGGCTAGCTGCAACAGTTGCGGCACGGCGGCTTCACAAGCGGCCCACCAATCGGCAGGCGATTGCTCTGACCATAACGCTTGCGGACGAGAGACCTCCAGCGGCGCACTGGCGCTGGCGCGAACGACGCCTTGGCGATCAAGCAAAATGGCTTTCAGGCTGGACGTACCCAGATCAATTCCAATAAACATCATGACCCCGTGTTGCTTTGCACCATAAATGTGCGTTTTATGCGTTTTGTGATACTGGCCGCAAGATTCTTCCTGTAGTCAGCTTCTTACAATTACAAAATCTGCCGAAGCTCATGACGTTTTTTCACCATGAAATTCCATTTGTAATCAATTGATAAAGGCCAACGTGCAAAGAAATGGCGCTGCGAGGTTCGGGTCCGCAGCGCCATAAAGCCGTTGTATCGTCGCATCAGCTACAGATGCGGCTCACAGCGGGCGAGGAGAGTCAGCAAACGCCGACCAGACAACACACATCCGTGTCCGTTAGCCGGAACAGGACGTGTTTCCTGGCCCGCGCCGTCGCGCATGGGGTCACGACGGGCAGGGCCCGGACGATGTATTAACCGTAGATGTAACGGTTAACGACGTTCTCCAGATGCTCCTGGCGACCACTGACGTGCTTGGGATCAATGTTCTGGGCAACCGCCCATTGCGCCACATCGGCCAGGGTTTTCTCGCCGGCCAGTACGCCGCGGCCAAACTCGCCGTCCCAGCCGGCATAACGTTGGGCTTTGAACTGGGCCAGTTTGTCGTTTTCGATCATCTTGGCCGCGCGCTTCAGGCCCAGCGCCAGGACGTCCATGCCGCCGATATGGCCGAGGAACAAGTCATCCAGATCTGAGCTTTGACGGCGCACCTTGGCATCAAAGTTAAAGCCACCGTTCTTGAAGCCGCCGCCTTTCAGAATCTCGTAAATAGCCAGGGTGATTTCTTCAACGCTGTTAGGGAACTGGTCGGTATCCCAGCCGTTTTGCGGATCGCCACGGTTGGCATCGATGGAACCCATCACACCCAGCGACACTGCCGTGGCAATCTCGTGCTGGAATGAATGGCCTGCCAGCGTGGCGTGGTTGGCTTCGATGTTGACCTTGATTTCTTTCTCCAGGCCGAAGTCCTTGAGAAAGCCATACACGGTAGCGGTATCGTAGTCGTACTGATGTTTGGTCGGTTCTTGCGGCTTGGGTTCGATCAGGATGGTGCCGCCAAAACCCAGCTTGTATTTGTGCTCTACCACCATCTGCATAAAGCGGCCCAGTTGTGCCCGCTCGCGTTTCAGGTCGGTGTTGAGCAATGTTTCGTAGCCTTCACGGCCACCCCACAGCACGTAGTTGGCGCCGCCCAGACGATGCGTCGCGCCCATGGCGTTGAATACTTGAGTGGCAGCGTAGGCGAAGACTTCCGGATTCGGATTGGTGGCAGCACCGGCGGCATAGCGTGGATTGCTGAATGCATTGGCCGTACCCCACAGCAGCTTCACGCCGGTTTCAGACTGCTTTTGCTCCAGGTAATCCACCATGTGTGCGAGGTTTTCCACATATTCGCGGATCGATTTGCCTTCGCTGACTACATCGTTGTCGTGGAAGGTATAAAACGGTACGGATAACTTGGAGAACAGTTCGAACGCGGCGTCGGCCTTGCCGCGTGCCACGCTGATGGCGTCGCCGCTCTTGAACCATGGGCGCTCGAACACACCGGGGCCGAATACGTCCGAACCCGGCCAGCAGAAGGTATGCCAGTAACACACGGCAATGCGCAGATGCTCCGCCATGGTTTTGCCCAAGATGACTTCATCCGGGTTGTAATGACGAAACGCAAACAGGTTGTCAGACTCAGGGCCTTCGTAACGGACCTTGCTGATGTTGGCAAAAACTTCGGCCATGGCGGAACTCCAGAAAACGGATGATTGACGCCGGGAATGCTAGGCTTTGTAGTCGGCTACCCACAATTACGAAATCGGCCAGTGCGGTTGCCGTTTTTTGGCAAGCTGCTGCGCACCGATGCGGCGCGCACTACAATCGCTACATTGTTTTAAAACGTGTTATTCCGGGTGTTTTGCACATAAACGGTGCGCATTGCCACACTGATTTGTGATTTTCGGGAACTCAGTAATGATCCACACCACGCCAGCGCAGCCTAATCACGGCAAAGCACCGCATCGCATTGCCTTGCTGTTCAATGCCAACAAGATTTATGACCGCCAGGTCATCACCGGCATTGGCGAATACTTGGGCTCGACCCGCGTGGCATGGGATCTGTTTCTGGAAGAAGATTTCCGCTGCCGGCTCAATGGCCTGGAAAACTGGCAAGGCGACGGCATCATTGCCGATTTTGATGACCCGGCCGTAGCCGAGGCCTTGGCCAAAAGCCCGTTGCCGGTAGTGGCTGTCGGTAGCTCTTATCAAAATGAAGCCGACTACCCGCGCGGCGTGCCGTACGTGGCAACCGACAATCTCAAACTGATCAAGCTGGCGCACGACCATTTGATCGACGTCGGGCTGGAACGCTTCGCCCTGTACAGCCTGCCCGAATCGTCCATTAACCGCTGGGCGCAAGAACGCGAAAAAGCGTTCAGCAAGCTGGTGGGTAAAGAGGCTGAAATCCATCGCGGTCTGGCCACGTCGCCAACCGGCTGGAGCAGTGCCAGCGAGCAACTGGCCGCATGGCTTAAAAGCCTGCCAAAACCAGTAGGCGTGATCGCAGTCACCGATGCCCGCGCCCGCCATCTATTACAGGCGTGTTTGTCAGCGGGAATTGCCGTGCCGGAAGAAGTCTCGATTATCGGCATTGATAACGATCCACTCACCCGCACGCTCAACCGTATTCCACTCAGCTCGGTCGCTCAGGGCGCAGAAGAAATGGGCCGCACCGCCGCGCACATGCTGCACCAGATGCTGCACGGTGCCCGTTTGGGCGAGACCCGCATTCTGGTGCCGCCGGTAGGTATCAATGTATTGGCATCAAGCCAGTACCAGCCGCTGTCCAGTCCGTACGTGATGCGCGCCCGCCATTACATTCGCCAGTACGCCTGCCAGGGCATCAAGACCGAACAGGTGGCCGATTATGTGGGCGTATCACGCTCATCGCTGGAAAGCTATTTCCGCCGCGAACTGGGCTACACCGTGCACCAGGAAATATTGTTATTCAAGCTGGAAAAAGCCCGCGAAATGCTGCTGGCTGGCGAATTGCCGACCAGCGAGATCGCCGTGCGTTGCGGCTTTACCTCGTTGCAATATCTGCATGCAGTCTTCAAACGCGAACTGGGCTGCACGCCACGCGAGTTTTATGACCGCAGTGTGGATGCGCGCGGCGCGCCGCCGGTGCTTATTCAGTAACCAAGCCGGTTAGATGCTGCCAATCGATTTAACCGCTATGTCCATGCGTGGCTCCATACCCCAGCCACGGTGGACGCGTAAACTTTGCCTCATCAAGTGAACGACAGGACCGGCCCTTACGCTGGTCCCAGCCGTTCAGACCTGCCCGTCTTTATCCTGGACGGTACAAAAACAAGTTTTCCCGGAGATTGCATGTCCATTTTGCCCATTCAAACCGCCCCTTGGGATGGCGGCGCGAGCCTGTATACCCTGCGCAATTCCCACGACATGCGGGTGGTGGTGACTGATATCGGTGCATCACTGGTATCCTGGTTTGCTCCGGATCGCTCTGGTCGCATGGCCGATGTGTTGTTGGGTTATCCCGACGCCGCTGGCTACATTCGTGGCAATGGCTTCTTTGGCAGCGTGGCGGGCCGCTGGGCCAACCGCATCAAAGGCGCGCGCTGCAATATCGATGGCAATGAATATCCGCTGGATGCCAACGAAGGTAACAATCACCTGCATGGCGGCAATGCCGGTTTTCATAACCAGCGCTGGCAGGCACATGTATCGCTGGATTCGCTGCGCTTGTCGTTGATCTCGCCCGATGGCGCCGGTGGTTTTCCTGGCAACCTGCGGGTGGAAGTGGATTACCGGCTGGACGACACCGGCACGCTGACCATTGCCTATGCCGCCGCCACCGATATCGCCACGCCGATCAATCTGACCAATCACGCTTATTTCAATCTGTCTGGCGGCGAATCGGATATTCGCGGACATTTGCTGTCTATGGATGCTGATGCATTCCTCGCCATTGATGCCGAATCCATTCCGGTTGAGCAAAAGCCGGTGGCGGGTACCGCATTTGATTTCCGCACACCCGCGCCGATTGGTTCACGGCTGGATTGGCCGGACGCGCAACTGGCCTTGGCTCGCGGGTTTGATCATTGTTACGTGTTGAATGGGGATGCAGGCAAGTTGCGCGAAGTCGCCACTGTCTACGACCCCACCAGCGGCCGCGAAATGGCCGTGGCGACCACCGAACGCGGCATCCAGTTGTACACGGGCAATTATCTGGATGGCCTGGAGGGTCGCCGCCCGTGGCACGCGCAAGATGGCTTGTGCCTGGAAGCGCAGGCTTTTCCCAACCAGATCAACAGTGAAGAAGCCGAACAAGTCATTCTGCGGCCCGGCAAGATTTATCGCCAGGTGACGACGTACCGGCTTGGAGTACGGATGTGATGTTCGTTTGAGTAAATATCAGACGTAAAAAAGCCGCCCGGTTAAGGCGGCTTTTTTTTATTACCAATTACCAGCGACCTGAGTCAGTTCAAGCCTTGACTACTTGATCCTGCTTTTCAATCTGCCGGGTAATGTAGTACTGCTGGGCAATCGACAAGCAGTTGTTCACCACCCAGTAAATCACCAGACCGGCCGGGAAGAAGAAGAAGAACACGCTGAATGCCAACGGCATGATCTTCATCATCTTGGCTTGCATCGGGTCCGGCGGTGGCGGGCTGAGCAAGGTTTGCACGTACATCGAGATGGTCATCAAGACCGGCAAGACGTAGTACGGGTCTTTCACCGACAGATCGTGGATCCACAGAATCCATGGTGCCTGGCGCAGTTCAACCGCAGCCAGCAAGGCCCAGTACAGCGAGATGAAGATCGGAATCTGCACCAGCATCGGCAGACATCCGCCCAATGGGTTCACTTTCTCGGTCTTGTACAGTTCCATCGTGGCTTGCTGGAACTTCACCTTGTCGTCGCCATGACGCTCTTTCAGTTGTTCCATGCGCGGTGCCAGCTTGCGCATCTTGGCCATGGAGCGATAGCTCTTGGCGGCCAGCGGGAAGAACAACGCCTTGATCAGCATGGTCAGCAGAATGATCGACCAGCCCCAGTTACCAACGACCTTGTGGATATGATCCAGCACCCAGAAGATTGGTTTGGAGAACACGGTGAAAATGCCGTAGTCCTTGATCAGGTCAAAGCCCGGAGCGATATGGTCGATGATGGCCGTTTCTTGCGGGCCGGCATACAACTCAACCGTCAGGTCTTTCTTCGCACCCGGCGCAATGGCAGGCAGATCAACAATCGCACCAGCGGAGTACAAACCGTCTGGCAGCTTCTTCAGATCGTAACGACACGACGTGGCGCCGCATGACGAAGGCTGATCCAGCGGCGACATGATCCATGCACTGGCAAAGTAATGCTGGATCATCGCAACCCAGCCGTCTTTCGCGCTTTGCACGTAAGTGGCTTCGCCCTTGTCCAGCTTGCTGAAATCCACCTTCTGGAACTTACCGCTATCGGTATACACCGCCGGACCAGTAAAGGTATGCGCGCCGCCGAACATGCTCGGGGTGCTGGATGCAGCGTCAGCCGATTTGCCATCACGCAACAGACGGAAGTACGCGGAAGTGGTCAGTGGCTTGGTGCCGCCATTGACGATCTCGTAACTCACGTTGATGACGTAGCTGTCCCGGGTGAAGGTGTAAATCTTGGCAACCTTCACGCCATCCGGGCCAGCAGCTTCAAGCCGTACATCCACTTTGTTCTGACCGTCGGCCAAGGCGTAGGCGTTCTGGCTGGCAGTGAAGGTGGTCTTGTGTGTCGGCAAGCCATCACCGATCAGGCCGGTTTGCGCCACGTAGGTGTGCGCACCGCTGTCTTGCAGCAAGGTGAACGGCTGCTTGCTGTTATCCAGCGCGCCGTGCTTGAGCAATTGCAGTTGGCGCAGATCGCCACCGGCCGTGTCGATTTCAGCCGCGAACAGATCAGTAGTTACCTTGATGCGCTGACCTTTGGCCAGCGAAGCAGCATCTTGCGGAGCAGCGCCCGGGGTGGTGGCAGGAGTACCAGACGCAGGTGCGCTGGCAGTCAAAGCCGGATTGGAAGTCTGCGGATATCGATGCTCCATCCACTTCTGCCAGAAGAAGAGGATGCCGAACGAAATCGCGATGAACAGAATTAGTCTGCGGGTATCCATCGTGTACTCGGAAATTAAGGAGCCGGGTTAAGGAACCGGGTCGTGACCGTGACCGCCCCAAGGATGACAGCGGGCAAGACGGCGCATTGTAAGCCACCCGCCTTTCACTGCGCCATATTTCGCAATAGCTTCGATCGCATATTGTGAACAGCTGGGTGAGAAACGGCAGCGCGCGCCGAGCAAAGGACTCAACGTGTAACGGTAGGTTTGCAGCAGAAAGATCATCAGACGGGACATCGCCGCCGTATCCGGGCAAACAGTTCAAGCAGTTCAGCCCGAACCGCAACGCGCTCTGAACGGCCAAAAGCCTGGCGTGAACGCACAACCAGATCCAGGCCATTGAGCGCCTGGGCATTCAGGCGGAATGTTTCGCGTATGGTGCGCTTGATGTAATTGCGTACCACTGCCCGGTTGTCGGTTCGTTTCCCTACCACCAGGCCAAGCCGTGCCTGTCCCAGTGCATTGGGTTTGGCCAATACCTGGAAATGCACGTTGCTGACTGCGTTGCGCAAACTAAAAACGGATGAGAACTCATCCGTTTTCAGAAGGCGCTGAGCCCGCGTAAAGCGATATCTTGTGGCGCCCGACATACCGGACGCACCCGCTGAAAATTAAGCGGAAAGAACAGCGCGGCCACGTGAGCGACGAGCGCGCAGAACTGCACGACCACCACGGGTTGCCATACGTGCGCGAAAGCCGTGATTGCGTTTGCGCTTGATAACGGAAGGTTGGAAAGTACGCTTCATGATAGATCCCTGCAAAAAATCTGGAGTAAACCATCAATTACACAGTTAAGCTCTTAAATTGTCAACATAAATAGATAAGCGCTACCCACAGGCCCTGTGGATAAGTCCCCGCATTGCGCGTAGAATCCGACCGATCCACAAAAATCAGTCCGAACCGGGCTTTACCGAAACTGGCGTCTACGCAAGTGGCCAGTTGCGGGTTGCATGCCGCCAGCGTTACCGCGCTGTTGCCTGGCGTCACCCCACGGTAGACCAGACATTAGGGCACCAAAACAAGAGTCGTCATGTCTGCACTGGAAAACTGCTGGTCTCATTGCCTGAACGAACTGGAAACACGTCTGGGCGCCGACCAGTTTCGCATCTGGATCAAGCCGCTGGTCGCAGAAGTCGCTGGTGACAGCCTGAACCTGATCGTTCCCAACCAGATTTTCCTGCAGTTCATCCGTGACCGTTATCTGGGCGTGATTGAAGAATCCGCCAGCCCGTTTTTCGAAGGTGGCATCGCCGCCATCTCGCTCAAAGTGGGCAATATCCCACGCAAGGCTCCGCCGCCGCCTGTTTCTACCGGTCGCCCGGTATCCCCGGCACCGCAAAGCCAGTCCAGTTCAGCCAGCCAGTCCCCCGCCCCGGTGCAGCAACATCGCCCGGGCGCCATCCAGATGGGCTCGACCCATCATGAAACCACGCGGCTGAACCCCAGCTTCACCTTTGAAACGCTGGTCACCGGTAAAGCCAACCAACTGGCGCGCGCCGCTGCACAACAAGTGGCCGAAAACCCCGGAGTGAGCTACAACCCGCTGTTCGTGTACGGTGGTGTTGGCTTGGGTAAAACTCACTTGATTCAAGCGATTGGCAACGCGGTACATCAGCGCAACCCTGGCGCCAAGATTCGTTATATCCACGCCGAGAAGTACGTGGCCGACGTGGTGCGCGCTTATCAGCACAAGTCATTTGATGAGTTCAAACGCTACTACCACTCGCTGGATCTGCTGCTGATCGACGATATCCAGTTTTTTGTCGGCAAAGACAAAACCCAGGAAGAGTTCTTCTACGCCTTCAATGCGCTGGTCGAAGGCCACAAACAAATCATCATCACGTCGGACCGTTACCCGAAAGAAATCGATGGTTTGCAGGATCGGCTGGTGTCGCGTTTCTCCTGGGGTTTGACGGTGGCGATCGAGCCACCAGAACTGGAAATGCGCGTGGCCATTCTGATGATGAAAGCCGAGCGCGAGAATTTCAAACTCGACTCGACCGTGGCGTTCTTTATCGCCAAACACATCCGTTCCAACGTACGCGAGCTGGAAGGCGCGCTTAAGCGCGTGCTGGCGTATGCGCGCTTTACCAATCAGTCACTGACTCTGGAAGCGGCCAAAGAGGCACTGCGCGACATTCTGGCGTCCGGTAACCGCCAAATTACGGTTGAGAACATCCAGAAGACCGTAGCGGATTTTTACAAGATCAAGATCGCCGACATGCATTCCAAAAAGCGCACCCGCGACATCGCCCGCCCGCGCCAGATTGCCATGTCGTTGACCAAAGAACTCACGCCAATGTCGCTGCCGGCGATTGGTGATGCCTTCGGCGGGCGCGATCACACCACCGTTTTGCACGCCTGCCGCACCATTGAAGCCCAGCGCAGCAGCGACAGCGAGCTTTCGCACCAGTACAACGTGTTGTTGCAGATGTTGCGTAGTTGATTGGGGCGAAGTGATTGGATCGAAAAAATGGCGGCGCGATAGGCGACCGCCCTTTTTTATTGTGGAGCGCGGCGAGTTGGGCAAGTGAGGGGAGGCGGCAAAGCAGGAGCCATTGGTGAAACCTTGCGCAGAGGGCCGTTGACGCATTCCCACCCCGGATTCTCGCTTCGCTTCATCCGGGCTACGAAGCTTTTCCGGGCAAACAAAGCGTCCAATCACGCCGACCGAGGGAACGCCGGAGGCGCGCAAAGGTGGCTGGTCAACAGTCTGTTCGTTTCCCCCTGCAACCTGCATTCGAAGCATTCTGCATCGTTGTGGGGGTACCCCCGAGGGGCACGGCTTTTGATCTTGGGTCCCGTCGGCGCTTGCGCCCGGGTCGCCTTTCTTTTGGTTTCTTTTCTTTGGCGACGCAAAGAAAAGAAACGTGCTCCCGGTCACCACCGGGTATCAAAAGCTTTTCACATCGTGCCGAAGGCACTAACACCCCGCCAATGCCGACTAATCCTCCCGCGTTCGGGAAACGCAGCATACCCCCACCCCTTCACAACTGGCATCCTCACACCTTTCCCCCGCAACCACGCCCCATCATGATCCTCACCAGCACCCTGCTCCTGCTGATCCCGCTTTCCTTCGTCGCAGGCATGATCGACGCAGCCGTCGGTGGCGGTGGATTAATCCAGGTACCGGGCCTGTTTGCCATCCTGCCCAATACCTCACCCGCCACGCTCATGGGCACCAACAAGTTTGCCTCGATCATGGGCACGGGTTCGGCCACCTGGCGCTACGCCAGGCAGGTAAAGCTGGACTGGCATCTGTTGCTGCCCTGTGCCGTGGCGGCGTTTGTGGGTTCGTACGGCGGCGCCAGCATGATCCAGCTACTGGATAAACACTGGGTGCGCCCGCTGGTCATTGTGCTGTTGCTGGTCATGCTGGTTTACACATGGATCAGACCCGCCTTTGGTACCCAGGACGCCGGACGGCCACTGACTCGGCGCGATCTGTATATCGGGCTGGCCATTGGCGCGGTGATCGGCTTCTACGATGGTTTTTTCGGGCCAGGGACCGGCTCTTTCCTGATCTTTTTGTTTGTGCGGTTTTTCCACTTTGATTTTCTGCGGGCCTCGGCCTCGGCCAAAGTGGTCAATCTGGCCACCAACCTGGCGGCGCTGGTGTCGTTCATCCCTGTCGGCGCGGTGATCTACGGTTACGCCATCCCGATGGCGGTAGCGAACGTTGCGGGCGCCCAGGTCGGCAGCCGCATGGCGCTCAAAGGTGGCAATCTGTGGATTCGCCGTCTATTTCTGACTCTGGCGCTGGTGTTGCTGGCGAAACTTGTTTGGGATACGTTGCGCGCATGAACAAATCAAACCCCACCCGTTACTGGCTGATGAAGTCCGAACCCGACGA
Source organism: Silvimonas sp. (assembly GCF_031291215.1). Classification (NCBI taxonomy): domain Bacteria; kingdom Pseudomonadati; phylum Pseudomonadota; class Betaproteobacteria; order Neisseriales; family Chitinibacteraceae; genus Silvimonas; species Silvimonas sp. The sequence continues at coordinate 339,223 of NZ_JARLJK010000144.1, read as the reverse complement.
AGCCGGCATTGATCATCTGGCGCGCGATGGCGTGCTGGGCTGGTTTGGCGTGCGCAATTATCAGGCACGCAATTTCATGCGAGACGGCATGCAGCCGGGCGATCAGGTGCTGTTTTATCATTCCAGTTGCCCGCAACCAGGCATTGCCGGGATCGCTGAAGTGACCACGCCAGCGTATCCGGACCCTACCCAGTTTGACGCGAAATCAAAGTATTTTGACCCGAAATCCAGCCAGGAAAACCCACGTTGGGTGCAAGTGGATGTCAAGTTCGTCAAAAAGACGCGCCTGCTGGAACTGACCGAGATGCGAAGCTATCCTGAACTGGCTGAAATGCAGGTTTTGCAGCGCGGTAATCGCTTGTCGATTACGCCTGTAACGCGCGCCGAATGGGACTTCATCCAGCAAAAGCTTTGAGCGGGCTGGCGGCCAGAACGGCGGCCAAAAAGAAAAAAGGCACCTGTATCAAACAGGTGCCCTAAAGCTCGTGCCAAAAGGCAACTGAGCGTTGTCAACCGCACACGAGCGACTCTCGCCGCCCGCACGGTAATAACGCGGCGTTTTTACTGGCGGTTGACAGTGGCAAACAATATTTTTGCGAATTTCTCTGCAGCTTCTCAATCAGGTTCGACTCAAGGTGGTCTTCCCCAGCACAGCCGTCGGCGCCATAACAGCGTCATGAAAAAAACGTCTCGTCCAAGGGTATGATATTGGCCATGCCGCTATCCATCTTCGCCCCCGCTTTCGCCTCCTTCTGTGCAGACATCCACGCCCGCTGCTTCGCCTTTATTGGCGACGAACTGCTGCTGGATAGCACCAACCAGTTACCGGCCACCACGACCGTCCAGGAACAACTGGGCGCCCCGGCGCTGGACTACCTGATCGGCCATCGCGAAGGCCAGCCTTGCCGCCTGTTGTTCTGGCCAGAAAACACGGGCGTGCCGTCGGGACTGGCACGCCATAATCTGCGTGCTGTTTACGGGCAAATGGATGAAGCCGATTTCTGGATCGCCACCCGTGGTAAACAAATTGCCAGTTGGGATAGAGAACATCGTTTTTGCGGTGTCTGCGGCACGCCCACGCAAGTAGCCGAACGCGAACCGGCCCGCGCCTGCCCCAGTTGTGGACATCGCCATTACCCGCGTGTTTCGCCCGCGGTGATGGTGTTGATCCGCCGTGGTAACGAGTTGCTGTTAGCCCGTTCGCCGCATTTCAAACCTGGCGTATACAGTGCGTTGGCCGGGTTTGTGGAAGCGGGAGAATCCTGCGAAGACACTATCCACCGTGAGGTGATGGAAGAAGTCGGCCTTCAGGTGAAAAACCTGCGCTGGTTTGATAGCCAAAGCTGGCCGTTCCCGCATTCGCTAATGCTGGCCTTTATGGCGGACTACGCCGGTGGCGACATAGTCTGCCAGCCCGACGAGATTGAAGATGCGCAGTGGTACACGCTGGATAAACTGCCCGATCTGCCGATGCGCGCCAGCATCGCCCGCCGTTTGATTGAGGCCATGGTGGCGCAAATGCAGTCTGAAACGCGCTGACCAGCCGCGACCTCATGGACGCGCATGCAATCGACATGCTAGTTTTCAGCCCATGAAACCCACATTCACTCATACCGTTTTTCATTGGCACCTCCTGTGGTGGACCTCGTCCTCCCGGCGGTGATGCCTGTTTGCCACCGCAGGGTTACTCCAGGCCCGGCGGTGGATACGATCAGCAAGACGCAACTCTCCCACTTATTCCCTTGCCGGACCTTGCCCCGACTATGACAAGGAACCGTAATGTCTGAAGCACCCTCCACCGCACCAGGTTTTCGCCTCGGCGTGATCCTGGCGCTCACCGCTGCCGTTGGTTTTGCCTCCAAAGCCATTTTCGTCAAACTGGCTTATCGCTATCCGGTTGATGCCATCACGCTGCTGACATTGCGGCTGGTTCTCGCCTTGCCCATGTTCTGGCTGATCAAACTGGCACGGCGTGATGATGGCCCGCCGCTAGCCTGGCGCGACCGCCTGTGGCTGATCTTGCTGGGGCTGCTGGGATATTACCTCTCCAGCCTGTTCGACTTTCTGGGGCTGGTCACCGTTAGCGCCAGCCTGGAACGATTGATCCTGTTTTTATATCCCACCTTCACCGTGCTGTTTTCGGCGTGGTTTGCCAAAACGCCGATAACCCGCCGCGTGGGAGGGGCGCTGGTGCTGTCTTATCTGGGCATGCTGCTGGTGCTGATACCGGATCTGCGCAATGCGCACGCCGCCTGGAGCGGCATCTTGCTGGTGTTTCTGAGCACCGTCAGCTATGCGCTATATCTGACCTGGAGCCCGGCGGTGATTGCGCGCATTGGTGCCATGCGCTTTACCGAAGGCGCGCTGACAGTATCGGCCGTGGCGATGGTGACGCATTTCCTGGTTACCCATCCGGTCAGCGCTTTGGCGGTGCCCACGCCGGTATGGATATACGCAGCGGTCATCGCGCTGGTCGCAACGGTTTTCCCGATCTACGCCATGGCTGCCGCAATGGCCCGCATTGGTGCCCCGCGCGCCGCCATTATTGGCAGCATTGGCCCGATATTGACGATATTCCTCGGCATGCTGGTGCTGGATGAACGCCTGACACCGTTACAATGGCTGGGCGCCGCCGTGGTCATGGCGGGCGTTTTGCGCGTGAGCAAAAAGAAATGACCGGATCGTGCACCATCCAAAACCAGGAACCACCATGTTCGATTTCGACAAAGTTGTAGACCGCAGCCAGAGCGACAGCAACAAATGGCGCAAATATGCGGGCAAGGATGTGCTGCCGCTATGGGTGGCCGATATGGATTTCCCCTCACCGCCCGCCATCATTGATGCGCTGCGCGAGCGGCTGGAACACGGCGTTTTCGGCTATCCGGAAGCCACGCCAGAACTGGTGATGACACTGGTGAACGCCATGGTCCGCGAATATAACTGGCAGATCTCGCCAGAATGGCTGGTGCCGCTGCCGGGGCTGGTGGTTGGTCTGAATGTGGCCTGCCGCGCCACCGGCGGTGCACATGATCCAGTATTGACCGCCACGCCGGTCTATCCACCGTTCATGAGCGCACCGGTATTGTCACAACGCCCGCTGGTACGCGTGCCGCTACTGGAGGCCGACCGTGCCGACGGTACTCACTGGGCGTGGGATATTGATCGGCTGGTCTCCAGCCTGGGGCCTGGCCAGAACACGCTGATGCTGTGCCACCCACACAACCCGGTCGGGCGCGTGTGGCGCACCGAAGAGCTGCAGCAACTGGCCGCAGTGGCCGAACGGCACGATCTGACCGTGGTCAGCGATGAAATCCACTGCGATCTCATCCTGGATAAAGAACTCAAGCATGTGCCCTTTGCCGCCCTCTCGCCCGAAATGGCCCAGCGCACCATCACGTTGATGGCGCCATCCAAAACGTGGAATGTGCCAGGGCTGGGCGCGTCGTTTGCCATCATCGCCAATCCGGAACTACGCAAGCGCTTTACCGATGTGATGCGTGGCATCGTGCCGCACACCAATCTGTTCGGTTATGTGGCTTGCGAAGCCGCCTACCGCGATGGCGGCCCTTGGCGCGCCGAGCTGCTGGACGTGCTGCGGCGTAACCGTGATCTGGTGATGAGCGAGCTGGATGGCTTTGAAGGCGTACGTGTTACCCGGCCAGAGGCCACCTATCTGGCCTGGATTGACTGCCGCGCTACCGGCATCGACAACCCGTTCCAGTTCTTTGAAGCGGCGGGCGTTGGTTTGTCGGATGGCGTGGATTTTGGCCTGCGTGGCTTTGTGCGGCTCAATTTCGGCTGCCCGCTATCCACTTTGCAAGAAGCACTCAAGCGCATGCGCAAAGCATTGAGCGAGCGTTAATCCCGCCCCATTGGCCGCTGCGTTAGCCGAAATTGCCGGATTACGCAGCGGCTTCATGCCACTGGTTTAAGCTCTTGTTTCCAGATCAAAGAGCACGCCAGCATGGCCGCCAAATCCATCCCGACCCAGTTTGAAGACATCAGCCGCGACGACAGCTGGGCGCGCACCAAGGACTTGCTGCGCCAGTTCAATAATCCGGCCCTGAGTTGGGAAGAAAGCCAGGCGCTGCTACCGCAAATGTTCGCCCAATGCGAAGGCGCCACGGCCACACCACCACTGTTCATGGGTGGCGGACGCAATATCCGGCTGGGGAAAAAAGTTTACATCAACCAGGGCCTGACCATCTCCGGTGGCGCGCCAGTAAGCATCGGCGACTACACCCTGATCGCCCCCTGGGTGCAAATCCACGCCACCACCCACCCGGTCGACCCGTGGGAGCGTCAGCAAGTGGCCTTCACCGCCAAACCGATCTCGATTGGTGAGAACGTGTGGATTGGGGCCGGGGCGATTATTTGCCCGGGGGTAACGATTGGCGATCATGCGGTAATCGCGGCGGGCGCGGTGGTGAGCCAGGATGTGGCGAGATGCACGCTGGTGGCGGGGAACCCGGCGCAGGTGGTGCGACAACTGGATGAGCCAGATATGGCAACGATTTATGCGAAGCGGGAAGGGTGATTGATCAGTCGACCAGAGCTATGTAGTTCTGATGGACGTGGGTTGGGAAGGACTGAGTTTATGCGCCGTTGGCGTGGATGTTTTGATACCCGGGGTATCAAATGCATTTACTTGTGCCGAAGGCACTAACAACCCGCTTTTTGAAGGCAATGCACAGGCAAATGCCACAACGCGCTCCCCACGCCAAAACCCGATTACACCGACAACAACTCCCTCACCCCATCCGCATCCATCTCCGACCCTTTCCCCCGCCGGATAATCTCCCCCCGTTCCATCACCAGGTATTGATCCGCCAGCGCCCGGGCAAAGTCGTAATACTGTTCGACGACCAGAATCGCCATCTCACCCGTCTCCGCCAAAGCCCGAATCGCCCGTTCAATATCCTTGATAATCGAAGGCTGAATCCCCTCGGTCGGTTCGTCCAGAATCAACAATTTCGGCCCCATAGCCAGCGCGCGACCAATAGCCAGTTGTTGCTGTTGGCCGCCAGACAAATCGCCCCCACGCCGCCGCATCATTTGCTTGAGCACCGGAAACATCTCAAAAATCCGTGGCGGGATTTCGGTGCGGGCCGGACGCGTGGCCAGACCCATGCGCAAGTTCTCCTCCACCGAAAGTCGACTGAAAATCTCGCGGCCTTGCGGCACGTAACCAATACCGGCTTTTACGCGGTCGTATGAGGCCAGCTTGGTGATGTCGGTCGGGCCAAAATGGATCGATCCGGTCTTGGCGGGCACCAGCCCCATGAGCGTTTTTAGCAGTGTAGTTTTGCCGACGCCGTTGCGGCCCAGCAAGGTGGTGATCTGCCCCGGTTCTGCGGTAAACGACAAGCCGCGCAGAATGTGACTGCCACCGTAATACTGATTCAGGTTTTCGACTTGCAGCATGTTTGTTCTCTTCATGTAGGGTGCGCAGATTGCGCACCGTCGTGCCGGGCACGTTCGCACGCAAGCGTGCAAACCCTGCGAATACACCAAAAAGGCCAAAACCTACCGCCCCAGATAAACCTCAATCACCCGCTGATCCGCTTGTACCGTCGCCAGATCACCTTCGGCCAGCACACTGCCTTCGTGCAGCACGGTAACGGTGCCGCCGAGCTTTTCCACAAACGCCATATCGTGCTCGACCACCACCAGCGAATGCTGACCCGCCAGTGATACAAACAACTCAGCGGTACGCATGGTTTCGTCGTCGGTCATGCCCGCGACCGGTTCATCCAGCAGCAACAGCTTGGGTTCTTGCATCAGCAGCATGCCAATCTCCAGCCACTGTTTCTGGCCGTGCGATAACAGCCCCGCCATGCGATTGGCAAAGGCATCCAGGCGGATTTGCTTCATTACGGCGTCGATGCGGCCATGCGCTTCGCTATCGAGCTTGAAGAACAGACTCTTGCGCACGCGCTTGTCCGTTTTCATCGCCAGTTCCAGGTTTTCGAACACCGTGTGGTTCTCGAATACCGTCGGTTTCTGGAACTTGCGGCCAATCCCGGCGTGGGCGATTTCGGGTTCCTTGAGGCGGGTCAGGTCCAGCGTCTGGCCAAAGAACGCCTTGCCGCTGTCCGGGCGCGTTTTGCCGGTGATGACATCCATCATGGTGGTTTTGCCCGCGCCGTTGGGACCGATAATGCAGCGCAGCTCGCCCACGTCGATATGCAGGCTGAGTTTGTTCAGCGCCTTGAAGCCATCAAAACTCACGGTGATGTCGTCCAGATAGAGCATCACGCCGTGAGCGATATCCAGTTCGCCCGGCACCACCGCACGCGATTGCCCGGCGCTGGCGTCAGCCCATTGCGGGCGTTGTTCAAGTTCGGTACCGCTGGCCACGGTGATCATGCTGCGCTCTCCCCGGTTAGCGTGGGTTTGGCTGTTGGTGCCGTGGAAACAACGGATGCGGCAACGGGTGGACTAATAGTTTCCGGTTCCGGCGTAAATACGGTTTCGGTATTGGCGGTGTCTTTGTGTTTAAGACGGGCGACGATGCGCTTGTACAAGCCAACCAGACCTTCCGGCAAAAACAGCGTGACCAGAATGAACAGAAAGCCGAGGAAGAACAGCCAGTATTGCGGAAAGGACACCGTAAACCAGCTCTTGGCCAGACTCACTGCCACCGCACCAATCACCGCGCCAATCAAGGTACCGCGCCCACCCACGGCCACCCAGATGGCAATTTCGATCGATGCCGCTGGCGACATCTCCGACGGGTTGATGATGCCCACTTGCGGCACATACAGCGCCCCGGCAATGCCACACAGCGCGGCAGAAAGCGTCCAGATAAACAGCTTGTACCAAAGCGGGTTGTAGCCGATGAACATGACGCGCGATTCGGCGTCACGCGTGGCGGCCAGCACCCGGCCATAACGCGATGTCACCAGCCAGCGCCCCAGCACCAGCGTGCCCGCCAGCGCCAGCGAAGTCAGCCCCAGCAACACCACGCGAGTTTCTGGCGCGGTGATCGAATACCCGGCAATGCGCTTGAAATCGGTAAAACCGTTGTTGCCGCCAAAGCCGGTTTCATTGCGGAAAAACAGCAGCATGGCGGCATAGGTCAGCGCCTGGGTAATGATGGAGAAATACACGCCTTTGATGCGACTCTGGAATGCAAAGTAGCCAAAAATGGCGGCGATCACCGTCGGCACGGCAATGGTCAGCACCAGCGCCCACAGCAGGTGATCAGTGCCTTGCCAGTACCAGGGCAGGGTTTTCCAGTCCAGAAACACCATGAAGTCCGGCAGAGGGCTGTGGTAGTTACCGTCCAGCCCGATCTGGCGCATGAGGTACATGCCAAAACCGTAACCACCGAGCGCAAAGAACAGGCCGTGGCCCAGCGACAAAATCCCGGCGTAACCCCAGATCAGGTCCATCGCCACCGCCACCATGGCGTAGCAAAGAATCTTGCCCGACAACGTAATCGCGTAATCCGACAAGTGCAGCGGGCTACCCGGTGGCACCAGCAAATGCAGCACTGGCACCAGGATCAGCATGATCGCCAGAAAGATGGCCAACGCGCTCCAGCCTTTAGGGCCGAGGATGCGTACCGCGCGTTCGGTGTATGAAGTTCGCATAATCGTTCCAGTTTCCAAGCATTTGTAGCCCGGATGCAGTGTTAGTGAGAATCCGGGGGCGACACGGCCAGGAGCATAAATCGGTGGCTTGTTGAGGCGTTGCCACCCCGGATTCCCGCTTTCCCACTGCAACTGACATCCGCGATATCAGAAGGCTTGGTGGGGATACCCCCGAGGGGCAAATGCCATCCGGGCTAAGTGTTGTCCGTAACAGCTCAATCCATCACCCGGCCCTTCACCGCAAACAATCCCTGCGGGCGCCGCTGGATAAAGATGATGATGATCGCCAGTACGATGATCTTGGCGATCACCGCACCGGCCCAGCCTTCCAGCAATTTGGTGGCGATGCCCAGCCCCAGCGCGGCCCACACGGCACCGGCCAGTTGGCCCACGCCGCCTAGCACCACCACCAGGAAGGAATCGACGATATAGCCTTGGCCCATGTCCGGACCGACGTTCGCGATCTGGCTTAACGCCAATCCACCTAGCCCGGCAATGCCCGCGCCCAAGCCAAACGCCAGCGTATCCACGCGGCTGGTCGGCACGCCGACGCAACCCGCCATGGGCCGGTTTTGCGTGACCGCGCGCACGAACAATCCCAGCCGCGTTTTTTGCATGATCGCCCACATCAGCACCAGCACCGACAGCGCAAAGCCGATGATCACGATGCGGTTCCACGGCAGCGTGAGGCTAGGCAACAGCTCAATGCCGCCAGACATCCACGATGGATTGGAGACCTCAACGTTCTGCGCCCCAAACAGCGTGCGTGCGCCCTGAATCAGCACCAGCGATACGCCCCAGGTGGCCAGCAGCGTTTCCAGCGGGCGGCCATACAACCAGCGAATCACGGTACGTTCCATGACCATGCCGACAAACGCGGCGGCAAAGAAAGACACCGGCACGGCAGCGACCAGATACCAGTCTTGCGCGCCGGGGAAGTGATTGCGGAACACGCCTTGGACGAAATACGCCGAATACGCACCCACCATCAGCAACTCGCCGTGGGCCATGTTGATCACGCCCATCACGCCGTAGGTAATGGCCAGGCCCAGCGCAGCCAGCAGCAAAATGCTGCCCAGACTGAGGCCAGAAAATACATTTGCCAGCGCGCTGGTCCACGCCAGGCGAGAATCAATCGAGGCAATCGACGCTTTGGCGGCTTCACGCACGGCGGCATCGGGCTCGTTGGCCGGGTCCAGCCGGGTCAGCAACAGGCCGCGGGCGTTGGGTGAATTGCTGTGCGTCAGCCCTTCCACCGCCGCCAAGCGCGCTTTGACGTCCGGGTTTTTCAGATTGGCTTGCGCCAGCAGTTGTTCGAGGATGGGCTTGACCTTGCTGTCGGTTTCTTTTTGCAGCGCCAGCGTCAATGCCGGAATCATCACTGCGCCAACGTCCCCCTGCAGCGACTGCGCCGCAGCCAGTCGGGCAGATGGGTCCGGGTCAAACAGTTTGAAGCCGGCCAATGCGGAATCCAGCGTGCCGCGCACCCGGTTATTGATGGTGACGGTGTCGACATCATCGGGCGCCGGGGTGATCTCGGTGCCGGTGACGGCGTCGTAGACCTTGTCTTCGGCCTTGAGCCAGATGTGGCTATCTGTGGCATACAGCGCGTCGTCACTCAGCGCCTGTAGCAGCCGCGCGGCTTCGGGCGTGCCGGTTTTGACCAGCGCGGCAATAGCCTCGATTTTCTGGTCGGAATCATCATCGACCAGTTGCTTGACCACTTTGGCGTCGAGGGCGGCAAACGCTGGGGCGATCAGCAACCAGGACAGCAGCGCCAGCAAACCGGTACGCAGTATTGTGTTCATTGAGTGTTCCCTTGTAGGGGTTGCATGCCCGCATGCGAACACGCTTGGCCTTGGAGCCACGGTGCGCATGAATGCACACCCTACGTAAGTGACGTAGCCCGGACGGAGCCGAAGGCGGGAATCCGGGTGGGCCATTTCCATTGCAGATACAGCTTGTTCATGCCAGGACTGCAACCCCGGATTCCCGCTTGCGCTCCATCCGGGCTACGGTCTTCGTAGGGTGGATTCGCGGAGCAATCCACCCTACATGCCGTAATCAATTCGCTTCCGGTTCGTCCTTCTTCTTGTCATTACCCACAATGTACGGGCTCCATGGCTGGGCTTTCACCGGGGCCTTGGTCTTCCATACCACGTTGAACTGGCCGTTGGCTTTCACTTCGCCAATCATCACTGGCTTGTGCAGGTGATGGTTTTTCGGGTCCATTTCCAGGGTAAAGCCGCTTGGTGCCTTGAAGGTCTGGCCGCCCATGGCCGCAATCACCTTGTCGACATCGGTGGAATGAGCCTTTTCAACCGCTTGCTTCCACATATGGATACCCACATAAGTGGCTTCCATCGGGTCGTTGGTCACGGCGGTGTCGGCGTTAGGCAGCTTTTGCTTCTTGGCCCAGTCGCGATACATCTTGGTGAACTTGGTGTTTTCCGGGTTCTTCACCGACATGAAGTAGTTCCATGCAGCCAGTTCGCCCACCAGCGGCTTGGTATCCACACCGCGCAGTTCTTCTTCGCCCACACTGAACGCCACAACCGGCACATCGGTCGCCTTCAGCCCAGCGTTGCCCAGCTCTTTGTAGAACGGCACGTTAGAGTCGCCATTGATGGTCGAAACCACGGCGGTCTTCTTGCCTTGCGCGGAGAAATCTTTGATCTTGGCGATGATGGTCTGGTAGTCGGAATAACCAAACGGGGTGTATTCCTCCATGATGTCGGAATCCTGAATGCCCTTGGTATGCAGGTAGGCGCGCAGGATCTTGTTGGTGGTGCGCGGGTACACATAGTCAGTACCGAGCAGCACAAAGCGCTTGGCTTCGCCACCATCTTTGCTCAACAGGTAATCCACCGCCGGAATCGCTTGCTGATTCGGTGCGGCGCCGGTGTAGAACACGTTTTTCTCGAGTTCTTCACCTTCGTACTGCACCGGGTAGAACAACAGGCCATTCAGTTCACGGAACACCGGCAACACCGACTTGCGCGATACGGAAGTCCAGCAGCCGAACACCACATCCACTTTGTCTTTGGCCAGCAACTGGCGGGCTTTTTCGGCGAACAGCGGCCAGTTGGAAGCCGGATCAACCACCACCGGCTCCAGCTGTTTACCCATTACGCCGCCTTGAGCGTTGATCTCGGCAATGGTCATCAGCGCGGTTTGTTCCAGCGCCGATTCAGAAATCGCCATCGTGCCCGACAGCGAATGCAAGATGCCGACCTTGATGGTGTCTGCAGCAAAAGCGTTGCTGGTGAAACCGGTGGCGGCGATCAGCGTAGACAGCGTGATGACTTTCAGTGCGGTACGACGTTTCATGGCTACATCTCCTGATAACTGAATGAAAGTGACGAAAACGGATGTGTTTCCTTCCTGCTTTTTGCTTTTATTGCCTTTCTGTATTGCGAGTTATTCAGTAGTCGTACTGGTTTGGTCTTTGCACGGACCTGGATTTTTGTTTTCTGGTGAAGCGGTATTTCGTAGCCCGGATGAAGCGTTAGCGGGAATCCGGGCTACCTGTCTGCAGTGCCCCGTCGCCGCGCCGCATGCAACATATGCAGCGTGATCTTGCGTACCTCGGATTTGCTCTCGTCGATATGGGCCTTGAGCATCCGCTGTGCCTCATCTCCGCGCCGCTGCACAATCGCCCGCAAAATGGCGCCGTGCTCGTGGTACGTGGTGTCCACCCGAAAAGGCTTGGTGAAATCCAGGCGGCGGATCGGGCGGATTTTTTCGGTGACGTCGCGGTGTATCCGCGCCATTTCGCGGTTGCCGGTAGCAGCCACCAATGTCGAGTGAAACAGCTCGTCAAAACCGGAGACGATCTGGCCGTCGGTGACACGTTCCCCCACCGGCACCAGCCATACTCCCTTGAGTTCTTCCAGCTCCGGCACGGGTGTGGAGTCGACGTGTTCGCATAAACGGCGCGCGGCGGCGAGTTCCAGAATCACGCGCACGTCGTACAAGTCTTCGAAGTAGGCAAAGTCGAACGGGCGTACCTGCCAGCCATTGCGAAACTGCACTTCCACAAAATGTTCGGTCTGCAGGCGGTACAAGGCTTCGCGCACCGGCGTGCGGCTTACTTTTAAGCGCTCGGCCACTTCACTCTCGGTAAAGCGATCTCCCGGCAGCAGGCGGAACTCCATGATGTCGGTCTTGATGCTGGCGTAAATGCGATGCGCCAGGTTGTCGCCCGCGCCGCGCCGCTTGGGCTCGGCGGCGGCATCCTGCTGCAAAGAGATCACCGGATCGGGCTTCATGCGTGCGGCTCCAGCACCAGCAAACGCTCACCCGGCGTAACCGACTTGCCCGGCAACGCGCGGATCGAGCGCACGGTACCGGCAAACGGCGCGTTCACCGCCAGTTCCATTTTCATGGCTTCGACCACAATCAGAGGCGAGCCGGCATCTACGCGCTGGCCGACTTCCACCAGCACTTTCCAGATGCTGCCGCACAGATCGGCACTGACGATGTGGTGACCGTCGCCTACCGCGTCTTCTTCTTCCTCAACGATTTCGGCGACGTGCTGATGAGCTGTGTCGTCTGCTGCCCACAGCGCCACTTCGGCCTCAAAGGCCACTTTCTGTTTGGCCTGAAACTCGGTAATGCTGGCGGCGTTATCGGCCAGGAAACCCTCGTAGGCAGCAAAGTCGAACACTTCTTGTTCGATGCGCAAACCGGCGCGGCCGTGACGGAAGTCTTCGCGCAGCACGTCCAGTTCGCCTTCGGATACCGGGTAGAAGCGCACCTGATCAAAAAAGCGCAGCAACCATGGCTCACCGGGCTCAAACACGGCGTTCTTGAGGAATTTGTTCCAGATCGGCAGCGTGCGGCCGACCAGTTGATAGCCGCCAGGCGAATCCATGCCGTAAATGCACATGTACACGCCGCCAATCCCCACCGTGCCTTCGGCAGTGAAAGTGCGCGCCGGATTGTATTTGCTGGTCAGCAAGCGATGGCGCGGGTCCAGCGGCACAGCGCACGGTGCGCCCAGATAGACATCGCCCAGACCCATCACCAGATAGCTGGCATCAAAAATGATGTCACTGACTTGCTCGCGGCTCTGCAAGCCATTGATGCGCTGGATAAAGTCGACGTTGTTAGGCAACCACGGCGCCTGATGGCGCACGGTTTCCTGATAACGCTGCACCGCGCCCAGCGTGGCGGAATCCTCAAACGCCAAGGGCATGTAGACCACGCGCGTTGGCAGTTTGAGGGTGGAAACATCGGGCAATTCGGCATCGGCGGCCAGCAGCGTGGCCAACAAGCGTTGCTGGCTGATGATGCGACCATCGTAGCGAATCTGCAGCGAACGCACGCCCGGAGACAATTCCAGCACACCCGGCACGTTCAGTTGCTTGAGCTTTTGCATCATCAGATAGATGCGCAGGCGCAGCTTCAGGTCCAGGATATTGGCGCCGTATTCCAGCAAGATATAAGTGTCGCCAGCCTGCCGGTAAGTCACCGATGGGCGCAGGCCATTTTCTGGCAGCTCGGCCAGAATGGCGGGCGATGAAGTCGCTGGCAGCGCCGGGAAAACCAGTTCTTGCGGCGCGACTGCTTGCAGCGCGGCCAATTGCGCGTCCTGGGCTTTTTCCAGCGCGGCAGCTTGCTTGTAGCTGATGCAGTTAAAGCGAATCTTGTCGCCGGGTTTAACCTGGCCGACTTTCCACAGCTCGGCTTTGGCGATGGTCACCGGGCAGACAAAGCCACCCAGGCTAGGGCCATCGCGGGTCAGAATCACCGGCGAATCGCCGGTAAAGTTGATGCTGCCGACGGCGTATTCGCAGTCGTGGATGTTGGACGGATGCAGACCAGCCTCGCCGCCATCGCTACGCGCCCAACTCGGCTTGGGGCCGATCAGCCGCACCCCGAGGCGGTTGGAGTTGTAGTGGACTTCCCACTCGGCGGCGAAGAAGGCTTCAATGGATTCGGCGGTGAAGAAATCCGGCGCACCATGCGGACCGTACAGCACGCCGATATCCCAGGTGCTGCCGTAATGTGGAACCAGCTCAGCGGGTGCGGCATTGGGAACGTCCACCGGCGCGGGTGTGGTGCACGCTGGCAACTCAGGCTGGCTGATCGGCAGCATGTCGGCAGCGCGCAAGGTGCGCCCGGCGTGGCCACCAAACTGGCCCAGCGCAAAGGCGGCGCGGCTACCCAGGTAAACCGGCACATCAATGCCGTTGCGAACAGCGATATAAGTGCGGCAACCTGCGCTGGCACGGCCCACCGCCAGCACTTGCCCGGCTTGCACGTAGAGCGGCGCGTTCATATCGACAGCCACGCCATCAAGCGTGATCGCGCACACCGCGCCAGTCAGGGCGATGACCGCGTCATTGTGAAAGCGCAGCGTCGGGCCTTGCAGCGTGCATTCCAGCCCGGCAGCGGATTCATCGTTGCCGACAATCCGGTTGGCCAGTCGAAACGCGTAATCATCCATCGGGCCGGACGGCGGCACGCCAATATCCCAGTAACCGACGCGACCAGGGTAATCCTGCACGCTGGTGTAAGTGCCAGGCTCGAGGACTTCCAGCACCGACGGCTGATAGGCAAAGGTATCGAGGAAGCGCGTGGAGACCTGGCCAGCCTGAAACGCCGCACTGGCAATGATCTGGCGCAGGTAATCCAGATTGGTGGCAATGCCGTGCAATGCCGTGTGGTTCAGCGCTTTTTGCAGATTGGCCAGCGCCTCGGCGCGATTGACACCTTTGACAATCAATTTGGCCAGCAAGGGGTCATACAGCGATGGTACGTCCGTACCGGTAGCCACCCAGCCATCCACACGGACCGGCACGATGGGGGCATCCGGGAACGACACCTCCGTCAGCACACCGGGCGAAGGCTGGAACTGCTTGACCGGGTCTTCTGCATACAAACGCACTTCAATCGCCGCGCCTCGCGGTGCGGTCAACAGCGCGGCAACCGGTAATTCATCGCCCGCCGCCACGCGCAGCATGCATTCGACCAGATCCAGCCCGGTGACTGATTCGGTCACCGGATGCTCTACCTGCAGGCGTGTGTTTACTTCAAGGAAGTAAAACTCGTCGCGCTTGCTGTCGTACACGTATTCCACGGTCCCGGCGGAGCGGTAATTGACCGATTCACCCAACCGTTTGGCCGAAGCCAACAAGGCATCGCGCGTCGCCACGGGCAGGTTGGGCGCGGGAGTTTCTTCAATCACTTTCTGGTTGCGGCGCTGGATAGAGCAATCGCGCTCACCCAGTGCGTACACGGCGCCTTTGCCATCGCCAAAAATCTGTACTTCGATATGGCGCGCCTGATCGACAAAGCGCTCGATAAACGAACCGCCATCGCGGAAAAACTGTTCGCCCAGGCGCTGGACGCGGTCGAACGCCGCAGCCAGTTGTTCGGCATCGTCGCAGCGGGTCAAACCAATACCGCCGCCACCGGCCGTGCTTTTCAGCATGACCGGATAGCCAATCTTTTCGGCCTCGGCCAATGCATGCTCTACCGATGCCAGCAAACCGCTGCCCGGTGTGGTCGGCACGCCTGCGATGGCTGCCAGTTCTCGTGCGCGGTGCTTGAGGCCGAACTCTTCCATCTGCAACGAGGTCGGGCCGACAAACACGATGCCGTTTGCATCACATGCCGCCGCGAACTCGGCGCTCTCGCTCAAAAAGCCATAGCCGGGGAACACCGCTTGCGCGCCGGTTTCTTTGCAAGCGGCGATGATTTTGTCGATGCGCAGATAGCTGTCAGCCGGTTTGTCGCCGCCCAGCGCAATCGCCACGTCGGCTTCAGTCACATGCGCGCTGTTACGGTCCGCGTCGGAATACACTGCAACGCTTTTCACGCCCAGGCGCTTGAGGGTGCGAATGGCTCTACAAGCGATCTCGCCGCGGTTTGCGATCAGAACAACGTTGAACATGGCTGGTTTCCCTCAAGCTTTGGCGGATTGCAGGCTGGCGATATAAGCGCGCCAGCCGCCGAATTCGGTAATGTCGCGTGCCTCGGCAATGGCCCATGGCTCGCAAATAAAGCCTTTCACGTTGCGGCCATCGGCCAGTTCCAGCGTGCCAATGCCCAGCGGGGCCGAAATCAGCGCCACAAAGCTGCCAAAGGCGGCGACCGGCACATCCCACAGTTCCAGCTCGATCGCCGCACCAGTCTCGCCGCGCACCAGACCCGGTTTGGGTGGCGTGGTATTGGCCAGCGCGTACAAGCGATATCTGGCGGAGGTATGCGTGCGCTCGACCAGCACGGCGTTGCGTTCCTGCAATTGGGTGTTCAGTGGCATGCCGGTGAGATGGGCACCTACCACGGCGACACGTACGTATTGATCACGCAGCGCAGTGACGGGCTCTTTGGATTGGGCGGGCAAAATGCGGCCAGTGGCACCGAGTGGCAGTGCTTGTTGTTGCTGCCAGCTGCGGCCAAACGTGGCAAGCGCGTCGTCTTGCCAAGCAGGGGCGAGCAAGGTGATGCCAAACGGCAGACCATCGCCACGCATTCCGGCAGGCACCGACAGCGCACACAAATCGGAGAAATTGGCGAAGTTGGTATAGGTACCAAAGCGCGAGTTGAGCGTGACCGGATCGGCCAGCATCTGTTCGATGGTGTAAATCGACGGCGAGGTTGGCACCAGTAGTGCGTCAAAGCCTTTGAGCGTTTGATTGATGATGCGGCTCAGTTCAGCGCGGCGATATTCAGCGCGAAAAGCATCCACGGCAGTGTATTGCTCGGCGCCTTCCATAATCGAGCGCACTACCGGGTTGATCGCATCCGGGTCATCGGCCAGCAAGTCTTCAGCGGCAAACACGCGCTCAGCCACAAACGGGCCCTGATACAGCAGATCGGCCAGCTCCAGGAAAGGCGCAAAATCAACCGGCACCAACTCCACGCCCATCTCTTGCAAACGGGTGCAGGCCGCCGCAAACAGCCGTGCGGATTCGGCATCGCCAAACCATTGCAGTTTGTCCGGGATGCAAAAGCGCGGCTTGGCATTCATGATCGCCGATGCGGGTACTGGCTCACGCGAGTACGGATCAGCCGCATCAAAACCACCGGCGATATGGGCGACGGTTTTGGCGTCATCAACCGTCAGGGCAAAGATCGAAACACAATCCAGCGTGCGACACGCTGGCACCACGCCCGCATTGCTGAGCCAGCCCTTGGTGGGCTTCAGACCGACGATATTGTTGAACCCGGCGGGTACGCGGCCCGATCCGGCGGTGTCGGTACCAAAGGCAACCGGCACCAACCCGCGCGCCACGACCGAAGATGACCCCGAGCTGGAACCGCCGCTGACATAGCGCGAGTTGAAGGTATTGGGCACCGCGCCATATGGCGAGCGCGTGCCATTCAGGCCAGTAGCAAATTGATCGAGATTGGTTTTGCCAATCAGGATGGCGCCAGCATCAAGCATGCGCTGAACCACCGTGGCATCAGCAGCGGCTTCATACGCAAATGCCGGGCAAGCAGCGGTAGTCTGCCAACCTGCCGCATCGATATTGTCTTTGGCGGCAAACGGCACACCAAATAACGGGAAACGGGACAAATCCCCATCGGCCACTTCCAGCCGCGCTTGCAAGCTTAATAACTGCACTTCGATCTGCGCGGGCGTGGCTTTAGCAATCCAGGCGTTATCGCTGGCTGGCAGTGCCGCCAGTACATGTTCAATAGCTGCGCGCGGCTGCATACCGCTTGCATATGCCGCACGCCATTCGGACAAAGTCCAGCCAGTTACCGGTAGAAGTGTTGCACCCATGTTTGTATTCCGTCTTGTATACATCGCACAAAGACAGAATGAGCAAGCGGTGTGCCAGAGAAACTAACCTGTTGATTATTATTGATATGTTATGAAAATCATGGGTTTATGACATGGATTATTCATATGGCATTGCACCATGTCATTACAGGAATCCCAAAAGATGCACCGGGATAATGCAAGGTTGGGAAAAGGTTTGGTAGGGGTGAGTTTCTAGAACGGGTACATGGTGGGTTGGGCTAAACCGGAAAACGCTTCATTACCTGAAAGGGGAGGCGAAACACTGTGCTGCTGACCTGATGGAGCTGTTTGTTGTTGCCATTGCTGGCAGCCAGCATTGCAACGGATTCCCGCCAAGGGGGTCGCGAATGACGAGGTAATGGATATGCCGGAGTGATTGCGGTTTGGGTCAGTTTTGTCCCGTAACCGGCCCAATAGCCCGGATGGAGCGCAAGCGGGGATCCGGGAGTGATGTAGGCAAAATTTCAAATGTCAGTGGATATTGGCGCGTTGCCCCGGATTCTCGCTGACGCTTCATCCGGGCTACAGGGGGTTTAGGTTTAGCTTGGCAAATGGTGGATTGTCGTGATGCTCTTTATCCCGACTTACCGCGACGAATCCATCTACGCGCCGATGTTTTAGGTTTTTTTTGGCTGGAAACAAAGCAACTGAACACGCCGACCGAGAGTCGGAGACCTTAGGCTCCGACCGACCGAGGGAACGCAGGATGCGCGCAAAGAACACTGGTCAACAGACGGTTTGCTTCGGCTTTTGACTTTGGGCCCCCTTGCGGCAGCGGGGTCGCCTTTCTTTGGGTTACTTTTCTTTGGCGACGCAAAGAAAAGTAACGTGCTCCCCGGCACCCCGGGGTATCAAACGCGTTTACAGCCCGTGCCGAAGGCACTAACAAAACAAGCTTTTAAAGTGACAGAACCACAGCAGCGGGTCGTATCCGCCCTACACCCCTTCCAACGCCTCCCTCACCATCCCCATAAACGCCACCGCCGCCGGTGTCGGATCATTCCCCCACACCGCATAGACCCGCCGCACCGGTCCGTCCTCCACCGGCACCATCGCCAGCTTGTCGCAGGCATCAAAATCAAACCTGGGTACCAGGCCAATCGCCAACCCACGCCGGACAATCCGCTCCAGCAGATCGATATGGCTGACCTCAAAGTTCACCCGCGGCTTAACCCCAGCAGCGGCAAAGGCTTCTGCGGTCTGGCGGCGAGCGCCGCTGTTGGCGTAGAAATCCACCAGCGGCGAGCCCACCAGTTGCAGCAGATTGATGCTGCTCTCCCGCGATAACGGATGACTGAGCGGAATAATCGCCACCAGATCCTCATCGGCAATGATCTGTTTGTTGACGCCTTCCACCCGCTCCCCCGGCCACAGCCCAAGAAACGCTACATCAGAACGTTCTTCGCGGACGTCGACCACCAGGTTCTCGCTCATGCCCTGATAAAAGCGAATATCCACATCCGGATAACGCTCATGAAAGCGGCCCAGCACGTCGACCAGATCAACATGAGTAAACGTGGAAATGGTGCCAACGGTGAGCGTGCCGCGCACGGTGCCACTGGCAGCGGCGACTTCGTCGCGGATGCGCGATTGGGCGCTGAGCATTTGCCGCGCCACCGGCAAGAACGCCTGTCCGGCCACCGTAAGCCGCACGCTGCGACTGGTACGCTCAAACAACTTGCTGCCCAGTTCGTCCTCCAGTTTGGCGATCTGGTGGCTCAGGGCAGATTGCACGGTGTGGCAGCGTTCAGCCGCGCGAGTGAAGCTTTGTTCTTCAGCAACGGCAACGGCGAATTCGATCTGGCGCAGGTTCATGATATCTATCTTAAATCGAGATCAATCCGATGAAAACCATGCATTGGCGTTATGTTTGAGCATGCTCGATACTGCGCCTCAAACAAGGGCACGTCACTGGATAAACACATATGAGTACCTCTGCACACCGTCTCAGCCCGGCTCTGGTCTGGCTGATGTCGTTTTCAACCGGGCTGGTGGTAGCCAGCAATTATTACGCGCAACCACTGCTGCATACGCTCGCCGCCACCTTTGATCTGACGCCAGCCAGCGCGGGCATCATCATTACCGTGGCGCAGTTGAGTTACGCCGTGGGCCTGCTGCTGCTGGTGCCATTGGGTGACTTGCTGGAGCGGCGTGCCATGATTGTCGGCATGACCATCCTGTGCGCGGGCGGCCTGCTGGTAAGCGCCAACTCGGCCAATCTGTCGCTGTTGCTCATTGGTACGTCCCTGGCGGCGTTGTTCTCGGTGGTGTCGCAAGTTCTGGTGCCATTGGGCGCGACGCTGGCCGCGCCGGAACAACGGGGCAAGGTGGTCGGCACCCTGATGAGTGGCCTGCTGCTGGGCATTTTGCTGGCGCGAACGGTGGCCGGTGCGCTGTCTTCGCTGGGCGACTGGCGCACCGTTTACTGGGTTGCGGCGGGCGTCATGCTGGTTACGGCGGCAGCGTTATGGCGCATGTTGCCGCATCACCACGAAACCGCCGGGTTGCCATATCACAAGCTGCTGGCCTCGGTATTCACGCTGTTTGTGCATGAACCGGTATTGCGCGTTCGGGCACTGTTGGGCGCATTCTCGTTCGCCATCTTCAGCGTGTTGTGGACATCCATGGCATTCCTGCTGGCGAGTGAGCCCTATCATTATTCCGATGCCACCATTGGCCTGTTCGGTCTGGTCGGCGCAGCTGGCGCGCTGGCCGCTAATGCCGCCGGGCGGCTGGCTGATCGCGGCAAGATGCATCACACCACCTGGGCCGGGTTGATCTTGCTGTTGCTGTCCTGGATTCCAATCGCCTTCGCTCGTGAATCCATTGTGGCGCTGTTGATTGGCATTCTGGTATTGGATCTGGCCGTGCAAGGCGTGCATGTGACCAATCAAAACGTGATCTACCGCCTGCGTCCGGATGCGCGTAATCGGGTTACAGCCGGGTATATGACCAGCTACTTTATCGGCGGATCGCTGGGGTCTTTGCTGTCGGCAGCGGCTTACTCGCATATGGGCTGGAACGGGGTGTCGCTGGTGGGCGCGTTGTTGAGTCTGGGTGGATTGGTGTCGTGGATGGTGTGGCGGCATGTGGGGAAGGGGCATCCGGCGTTGCAGGCCGCGGCCCAATGATTGGGGGTTGGCCTTCGTTGTTAGTGCCTTCGGCACAGGTGGGAAAGGCATTTGATACCCGGTGGTGACCGGGAGCACGTTTCATATGCAGAAGATACTTATCGTGCAACTTGCGTCGCCAAAAGAAAGAAACCAAAGAAAAGGCTACCCCGCTGCAACCGACACTTGCGTGATTTCGCATCATTGTGGGGGTACCCCAAAGGGGCACCCCGCTGCCGCAAGGGGGCCCGAAGTCAAAACCAAAGCAAGTCGTCTGCTGGCCAGATGTCTTTGCACGGCCAGCCGTTTTTTCGGTCGGTCAGCCCTGCAGCCCGGATGAAGGCCTGATAAATCGGGCCTAAACCGTAGGCGAGAATCCGGGGCGGCGATGGTCGGTCTCACAATTGCCTGTGGTTAATTTGCACATGGCAACCCCGGATTGCTGCGCGAATCCAGGCATACGAAATGCGTATATCTCACCACCAATAAAAAAGGGCGCCATCGGCGCCCTTTTGTTTCACGTGAAACTTGCGGTTAATCAGTCCGCCAGACCACGCTTCTTCAGTTCATTTTCCGCCACAGCCACCAGAGTCGCCAAAGCAATCCCTTCTGCGGCCAGCTTCACGCCATCCAGCGCAGGGAAGGTCGGGGCGATGCGGATGTTGGTGTCTTTCGGGTCATTGCCGTTCGGGAAGGTATTACCCGCTGGCACCATCGCCACACCGGCTTCTTCGGCCAGTTGCACGGTGCGTTTGGCGCAGCCTTCGCGTACGTCAAAGCTGATGAAGTAACCGCCGTCCGGCTTGGTCCAGGTCGCTACGCCACGGCCGCCCAGTTCACGTTCCAGCGCTTCGAGCACAGCGTTCACTTTCGGCACGATCAGCGCACGATGTTTTGCCATCAACGCTTCAACGCCCGCGAAGTCTTTCAGGAACTTCACGTGACGCAGCTGGTTGATTTTGTCCGGACCAATCGAGCGGAAACCCATGTTCTTGGTCAGCCACGATACGTTGGCCGGGGACGAAGCAAACAGCGCCAGGCCCGCGCCCGCCAGGGTGACCTTGGAGGTGGAGGCATACACAAAGGCGCGATCCGGATTGCCCGCTTTGGCGGTGGCTTCCAGGATGTTGGCGATTTCGTGCTTGGTATCGGTCAGATGGTGAACGGCGTAGGCGTTGTCCCAGAACAAACGGAAATCTGCCGCAGCGGTTTTCATCTTGGCCAAACGCTCAACCACTTCTGCCGAGTAGATATCGCCAGTTGGATTGCTGTACTTCGGCACACACCACATGCCCTTGATCGAGACATCTTCAGCGACCAGTTTCTCAACCAGGTCCATATCCGGGCCGGTGCCGGTCATCGGCACGGCGATCATGCGGATGCCGTATTGGGCGCAGATGGCAAAGTGACGGTCGTAACCCGGTGCCGGGCACAGGAAGGTGACCGCTTCAGCGGACCATGGCTTGCCGCCAGGTACGCCCTTGAGCAAAGCGTAGGCGATGGTGTCGTGCATCAGCGCCAGCGACGAATTCTCCGCCACTACAATTTGTTCTGCCGGTGCGCCCATCAATGGTGCGAACAGTGCACGTGCCTGCGGCAGGCCGTTTACGCCACCGCCATAGTTACGCAGATCGCCGCCGCCTTTGGCTTCGGTTTCATCCACAGCAGCCAACAGGCCATTGGACAGATCCAGCTGTTCGGCCGACGGTTTGCCACGGGTGGAATCCAGTTTCAGGCCGCGCGCACGGAACGCTTGATAGCGCTCGCTGGTTGCCGCGTGAAAGCGTTGGAGATCGTCGTTGTTCAGGCTGGCCAGTTCACCGGCTGGCAGCGCACCAGTTACGTCTTGCATTGCATCCTCGCTAAGTGGGTCGTTTACCGCAAACAGGCGATATGGTGCGCCAAACTGCGGGTAAAAGGCCAGTTTTACGATGAATTTTCTGGCCTTTTACCTGGGATTACGACCCGACCAGCGGTTTTATGCTGGGCCGCACGTTGGGCGCAAGGCGGAGGATGCGAATTTGCATACGACTTTGAAACACCTGTAGCCCGAATGAAGCCTTGACGAGAATCCGGGATTGCCACCCATCAGCAAGGCTCAATGGTCGCTTGAGCAGATCAATATTGCCGCCCCGGATTCTCGCTTCGCTTCATCCCGGCCACGGATGGTCATGGCGAGATTACACAACGCGCACTTTGGAGAGAACGCCGCTGATAGCCGCGTTGCGCACCGGTTTGGGCAGCACCGGCAAGGCTGCCAGAGCAAATATCCCAGCCAGCAACCACACCATCGGCCACGAAGAAAACAGCAGAATTGCCGGAATGCACAACGGCACTATGAAGAAGGCGATAAAGCACCCGGTATTGGCCAGCCCCAGCGCGGTACCGGCGCGGTTGGCGCCAGCCAGCGTGGCCAGTTCGGTATATGCCACGCCATGCCAGGCGGAAATGCAAATCCCGGCCAGTACCAGCGCGGTGATGATGACTGGCGTGGTGTAAAGCAGCCACTGCCCTTCACGTGCGGCAAACTGGACTATCGCCACCAGAATGGCAAAACCAGCCGCACTGAGCACGCTGCAAACGCGGATATAAGTGCGGCGATTCTGGTGTTTATCTGTCCAGTGGCCGCTCCAGACCCGCACCACTGCTGCGGACAACTGGATGGTCACCAAGGTGGCGCTTAGCGTCCAAGTGCTGACGTGGGCGAAGTCATGCAAAAACACCGTGGCAAAGGTCAGCACTGCCACTTGCGGCACGCACAGCAAGGTAATCGCAATGGCCACCCGCCAGATATTGGCATCGCGCAATGGGCCATGCGTGGGTTGCGCCACCCCATTTGTCGCAGCAGCGTGTTGGGTCACAGTGGGCGGTTCGTGAATCCAGAACCAGGCCAGCGTTCCCGTTATTCCGCCAAAGACTGCCAGCGCGATATAAACCGCAGCGTAACCGTGGGCCAGCGCTAGCGTTGGCAATATCAGTGCGCCCAAGCCACCGCCAGTGGGCACGGCGGTTTGCCGGATACTCATGGCGAGGCCACGTTCACCCTCGCGAAACCACGCCATGATGGCGCGACCGCTGGAGCCGTTCACACTGCCACCCAGCAGGCCCAGCACCAGCAGGCTACTCGCCAGTACCGACACGCCGGGCGCATGAAACGGGCCAGGGACCACCCAGACTGCCAGCGCCAGCAACCACAAGGCCGTAGCAAACAGCCCCAGCAACAATACGCGCCGATCTCCCCAGCGATCGGTCAGCAGGCCCCAGGGTAGTTCGCTAATGGCGACGCCCAAGCCCATCATGCCCAGCACCAGGCCCAATTGCGCGGTACTCAATTGGTACTGCGCGCGCATCACCACGGCAGTGGCCGGAATGCCGGCAAACGCGGCAGAGAAGGCGGCGTTGGCAGCCACACCCACGCCCAGTACTTTCCAGCGATGGCGGTGCCCGAGTTGGGCAAGTGCCGCTTGTGGCAAGTCAGGTTTCATTTTGGCCTCCGGGCGCGATGCAGGAATGATTCAGGCACCTATCGTCGCACTGACTTGCCATAACAAACAGATATGGATAACTATTTCAGTAATGAGTTTATGAAATCTATCGGACGATCATGAAAACACTGGATCTGGATGCCGTACACGCTTTTGTGCTGGTTGCGGACTTGCAAAGCTTTACCCGCGCGGCAGAAGTGCTCGATACCACGCAATCGGCCATCAGCCTGAAACTGAAACGGCTGGAAGCGCATCTGGAGCGCCGCCTGCTGGAACGCACGCCACGCCAGGTGCGTTTGTCGGTGGAGGGCACGGCGTTTTTGAACTCCGCGCGGGATTTGCTGGCCGCGCATGACCGGGCGTGGTCAGTGCTGCACGCGCCGCCGCGCCGTTTGCGTATCGGCATTAGCGATCACGTGGCCGGTGCGGCCTTGCCCAGCCTGCTGGCTAAAGTGAACACGCATGACCCGGCGCTGATCATTGAAGTGCGCATTGCCATGTCACAAGAAATTCTGGCGCTGTTTGATGCTGGCGAAGTGGATGCCGCCTTTGTGCTGGGCCACGGCGAACGGCGCGATGGCGAAGTGTTGTTCAGCGATGAAATGGACTGGTTCGGCCTGCCGGACTGGTCACATGAAACCACACTGCGCATCGCTACCCTTTCCAGCCCTTGCGGCTTGCGCAGTCAGGCAACCGAAGCACTAGATGCGGCCGGTATCGCATGGCAAGAGGTGTTTGTTGGTGGGGGCGTCAGCGCCGTAGCGGCGGCGGTAACCGCAGGGTTGGCGGTCGCGCCGCTGTGCGCGCGGGTAGCGCCTGCCGGGTCTGTGTCAGTGCGTGAACGCTTGGGGTTGCCACGGTTGCGTAAATCCAGCGTGAGTGTGTTTCGCAGCGTGAATGATGAACGTTCACGCAGCGCATTGAAGGTGATGGGCGCAGCGTTGAAAGCAGGGTAAGTGGTCGCTCCGTTGCCAAAGCGCTCATAAACAATGGGTACGCCGGAGCGCGCCCGGTATTCCAGGCTGCCATCCAGCCCTTTATTGGCGAGATTGCCAAAATGCGGCACTACACTGATACCGGACTGGCGTGGTCGCGCTGAATCAGGCGTCGAAACGGTACTTTTCAAATCTGCGTACGGAGCAAGTCGGCATGACACAACGAATTCTGATTATCGGTGCCGGGCAAGTCGGTACCATCCTGGGAAAAGCCTGGCTGGCCTGCGGGCATGATGTACGGTTTGGGGTGAGCGCCCCCGACAGCCCAAAACACGCAGAACTGCCGCGTGAACGACTACAACCGGCCAACGAGCGGCGTGATGCCGAGGTCGTTGTGCTGGCAGTGCCTTACCCGATTGCCCAGTCGGCGCTCACGGCCTTGGGCGATCTAACTGGCTTGATCGTGATCGACTGCACCAATCCACTGGCCATGGGCCCAAACGGGCTTGAGCTCACGCTCGGATTTGATACTTCGGCAGGCGAGCAAATTGCGGCAAGCGCCACCGGTGCCAGCGTGTTCAAGACCTTGAACCAGACCGGGATAGAGAATATCCCCCACGCGCACGCTTTTCAGCCCAAAGCCATGATGTTTGTCGCTGGGGACAACGAGGAACTCAAGCCCGTGGTGCTGCAACTGGTGGCAGACCTGGGTTTTGACGCAATTGACGCCGGTCCGTTGCGAGCCGCGCGCTTGCTGGAGCCGCTGGCCATGCTGTGGATCAACCAGGCCATGCAGCCAGGCCATCCGCAAGGATTTGCGTTTGCCCAAGTGCAGCGGGACTGTCGGCCTTCCGGTAATGGCACCGCCCGGCATGGCAGTGCGGTCATTGTTGGGAGAAGGCCCGCTGGGGCAGCCCTCGTCAATGAAGTTAGCGGTGGGCGAAGCCGTGTTGGCTCCCCCACCCCCACATCATCAATTCACCGATACACCCGCAAAATCCTGCCGCCCAAACGGGCTGACGTGGTAGCCAGTCACATTGGAACGCGTAATCGCATAGGCCGTCGGATAAGCCAGCGGCACCCACACCGCCTGATCAAAAATGATCTTCTGCGCGTTGCGGTAAATCTTTGTGCGCTGGGCCAGATCGGCGGTGCGTTTGCCGTCGGTAATCAGCTTGTCCAGTTGCGGATCGCAATAACGGGCAAAGTTGGTGCCCGACTGCACGGCGGCGCAACTGAATTGCGGCGTGAAGAAGTTATCCGGATCACCGTTGTCGCCAGCCCAGCCCATAAACAGCAGATCGTGTTCGCCCGCCTTGCCGCGCTTGATCAACTCGCCCCATTCAATGGTTTTGATGGTGGCTTTGATACCTACTTTGGCCAGGTCAGATTGCAATAACTCGGCGCCCGCTTTGGGGTTCGGGTTCAACACGCTGCCAGTTGGGCGCGTCCAGATGGTGGTCTCGAAACCGTTGGGTAGACCGGCTTTCTTCAACAATTCTTTGGCCTTGGCCGGGTCATAGTTGTAATCGCCCAGGTCTTTGTCAAAGCTCCAGGTATTGGGCGGATACGGGCGGCTGGCGTCTTGCGCGGTGCCGTCGAACACCACTTTCAGATAGGTTTTGGCGTCAAACGCGGTGTTGATGGCCTGGCGCACCAGCGGGTTATCCAGCGGCTTGTGCTGGCTGTTGATGGCCACAAACGCGGTCATGAAAGCTGAGTTCTCCACCACTTTCAGATTCTTGTCGCCCCGCGCGGCCTGGATATCCAGCGGCTTGGGCGCCAGCGCAATCTGGCATTCGCCGGCTTTGATCCGCTGCAGGCGCACGGTGGCGTCTGGCGTAATCGCGTAGATCAGTTTCTCGGCTTTGGGCTTGCCGCCGTAATACGCCGGGTTGGCGTCGTAACGGATCACCGCATCTTTCTGGAAGCTCTTGAGCACAAACGGCCCGCTGCCGACCGGCTTGGTGTTCAGGTCACCGGCTTTGGCCACGCCCAGCTTGTTGGCGTATTCCGCCGAATAGATCGAGGCAAAACCCATGGTCAGCGTTTGCAGGAAGGTGGCGTCCGGGTAGTTCAGCTGGAACTGCACCGTGTTGTCATCGACCTTTTTCACGGCCTTGACCAGTTTGGGCAATTGCAGCGATTGCGCGGTAGGGTAGCCGTTGGGCGAGGTCTTGTACCAGGCGCTTTGCGTGTTGAGCATGCGATCAAACGTGAACACCACGTCATCGGCATTGAGCGTGCGCGCGGGTTTGAACCAGTCAGCGGTGCCAAATTGCACATCTTTGCGCAGCTTGAAGGTCCAGGTTTCGCCATCGTCGCTCACTGACCAGCTCTCGGCCACGCCGGGCACCACCTTGCTGGTCGTAGAATCGTAATCGACCAACCGGCTGAACAGCACATCCGCAGAAGCGTTAGTCGTGACCAGCGAGTAATACTGGACGAAGTCAAAGCCTTCGGGATTGGCGTCCGTACATACGGTCAGCGGTTTGGCCAAGGCCAGTGCGGGCAAGGTGGTAACGAGCAACGCGAACGTCTTCAGGCGCATCAGGATCTCCGGCAGGTTTTGAATTATTTTGATCGGGTATCGGACAAGCTTACGGGATAGCGCCGCCAAACCCAAAGAACCAAACCATTTCAACATATGCCCTGATTGCCCATTTCCCAAGGCGCGCATATTCGCCCAGCTACGGCACAGCAGCGTTTTATGGCGTTACTTCAATGTGCGCAGCACTACCTGGATATTGTCTTTATCGGTAGACATCCAGATTTCACCGTCCTGGATCGTGCATTGCAGTTGCATGGTGCGCTCGGCCAGATCGGCCAATGCGGTCAGCGTGGCGGGGTCTAGCGTCACCACGTGCAGGTTGTCGAAGCGGTTGATCTCGGAAGCATTTTTGCCAAACCAGATATCCACCGCCGAACCGCCATAAGCGTAAATCCACGCTTGATCGGCACGCTGCGCGGCGCGCTTGATGCGCTTTTCGTCCTGCACGCCCAGATCAATCCACAATTCGATGTCATCGGTCAGCGTGCGCTGCCAGATCGACGGGTCTTCTTCGTCGCTAATGCCGCGACCAAACTCCAGTGTTTCTGAAGCGTGCAGCGCAAACGCCAGCAAGCGCAGCATCATGCGCTCGTCGGTTTCGGAAGGATGGCGGGCGATGGTCAGGTTATGCGTGCCGTAGTAGCCGCGATCCATATCAGCAATCGACAACTCGGCTTTGAAAATGGTGGATTTAAGCGCCACTGCGGCTCCGGCCTGAATCAGGTGTAAGGGGTGAGAAGTGCGGCAGTTTACTCGCTGCCAGCCTTTCTGCGCAGCCCAAGGCACGACCAGTCAGCGGGCAAGCCGGTGCGGGCTGTAGAATACCTGCTTTGAAACATGCCTTGATCCGGATTTTTCTCCATGCCTGCATCCCCTTCTTCTGTTGTGGCAACGCCTGTAGTGGCCATTATTGGCGGCGGCCCGGCTGGCTTGATGGCGGCCGAGGTCATTGCCGCCAGCGGCGCGAGAGTCATGGTGTTTGATGCCATGCCCTCGGTTGGACGCAAGTTTTTGCTGGCGGGCGTGGGCGGCATGAATATCACCCATTCCGAGCCGATTGGTCCTTTCCTGCAACGCTATGACCAGCGCAGTTCCGCACTGACACCGCTGATCTCGGCGTTTACGCCCGATCAGCTACAAGCCTGGATTCATGAACTGGGCATCCAGACCTTTGTCGGCACCTCCGGGCGGGTTTTTCCCAAGGAAATGAAAGCCGCGCCACTATTGCGGGCGTGGCTGCACCGGCTTAAAGAATCTGGCGTGAGTTTTCATGTGCGTCACCGCTGGCTCGGCTGGGACGATTCCGGTGGCCTGCGTTTCGCCACTGCTCAGGGCGAGCAGATCATCAAGGCTGACGCGGTGGTGCTGGCATTGGGTGGCGGTAGTTGGTCCCGGCTCGGGTCGGACGGCGCGTGGGTGCCATTGCTGGCCGAGCGCGGAGTCGAGATCGCCCCGCTGCAAGCGTCAAATTGCGGGTTTGACGTGGGCTGGACTCCGATATTTGCGGACAAATTTGCCGGGGTTCCGCTCAAATCAGTGGCATTGTCGTTCACCAGCGCCAGCGGTGAAACCCACGCCAAACCGGGCGAATTTGTGGTGACACAAACCGGCATCGAAGGCAGCCTGGTTTATGCATTTTCGGCCCGCATCCGCGACCAGATCAACCAGCAAGGCAGCGCCACCATTTATGTCGATCTGGCGCCGGGTCGTAGCCTGGAACGAGTCACCACCGAAGTCGCCCTGCCCCGCGGTTCGCGCTCGTTATCCAGCCACCTGCAAAGCAAACTGGGCATTACCGGTGTCAAAGCGGGTTTGCTACGCGAAATGCTGAGCAAGGAAGAATTCGCCAATCCACTCAAACTGGCCCGTACCATCAAGGCGCTGCCAATTCGCCTGACCGCTCCGCGTCCGCTTGATGAGGCGATCAGTACCGCCGGCGGCATTACTTTTGAGGCCATGGACCGACACTTGATGCTGCAGCGCTTGCCCGGCGTATTCTGCGCTGGCGAGATGCTCGATTGGGAAGCTCCCACCGGCGGCTATCTGCTGACAGCCTGCTTTGCCAGTGGCCGCGCGGCAGGTAGCGGCGCGGTGCAGTGGCTGGCGCAAAAGCACACTTGATCCCGCCACTTGTTACCCCACAATACGTAAAGAACCTTCACTGCCGATTTCTGGATTGAACACATGCACACTCCGGTCGAACTCGCCAAATCCTACCGCCTGCTTAACCACGGCCCCACCGTGCTGGTCACCAGCGCCCACAACGGCCAGCACAACGTGATGGCCGCCGCTTGGGCCATGCCGCTGGATTTTGACCCGCCCAAAATGCTAGTCATTATCGATAAAGCCACCCTCACCCGCGAGTTGGTCGATGCCTCAGGCGAGTTCGCGTTGAACATTCCCAGCCGGGCACTGGCGGCGCAAACGTTGGCAGTTGGCTCCAGTTCTGGCCGCGATGGGGACAAATTTGCCAACAGTGGCCTGCAGTATTTCGCCGCCAGCAAAATCGGCGCGCCGCTGGTGGAAGGATGCCTGGGCTGGCTGGAATGCAAGGTGATCCAGGAACCGCATAATCAGCAGACTTACGACATGTTCATCGGCGAAGTCGTAGCCGCCCACGCCGACCCACGCGCATTTGAAAACGGCCATTGGCAGGCGGAGGAAGACCCGCAACGCCGGTCGATTCATTACATTGCGGGTGGGCAGTTTTTTGCGACGGGCGAGGCGTTTGAGGTGAAGTAATCGTAGTACAGGAACATTGTATGGGCGGCTTGGCGAGCCCCTGGACCGGAGCGAATGCGGGTTTGTAGCCCGGATTCGCGAAGCAATCCGGGAGGCCAAACTGGCGATGGCCAGCAGGGTGGCCGGTTGATGCATTGCAACCCCGGATTCTCGCTTCGCTTCATCCGGGCTACAGACGTGGGGACTGCTGCTGGCAAGCAACCTGCAAACGTCGCCGGCCGAGAGTCGGAGACCTTAGGCTCCGACCGACCGAGGGAACGCAGGATGCGCGCAGAGAACGCCGGTCAGCAGTCTGTTCGTTTCCCCCGCTGCAACTTGCATCCCTGACTTTCATCGTCATTGTGGGGTTACCCCCGAGGGTCACGGCTTTTGACCTTGGGCCCCGTCGGACGCTAGCGTCCCGGGTCGCCTTTTCTTTGGTTTCTTTCTTTTGGCGACGCAAAAGAAAGAAACGTGCTCCCGGGCACCCCCGGGTATCTAACGCTTTTAACACCGTGCCGAAGGCGCTCCAGCTTTTGCAGTTGGGTTCAAGCGCAACCAAACGTCCGCGTATCAATGCGCACCCTGCAAACTACCCGCCCACCAAATCACAACCCCTCCACCCCCCGCTCACTAATCTGTGCCTCCTCATCCTCCCCCCGCAACCACCCCGCAATAAACTCCACCAACTGAAACCCAGCATCCCGCCGCGCCGCACGCACGGCACATTCCCACACCACCAGCACTCGCCAGCCCAGCGCCTTGAGCGCCAGATATTCGCGTTCATCCCGCGCGCGGTTGTGGGCGATTTTGTCCAGCCAGAATGCAGTACGGGTTTGCGGGACTTTGAAATAACGGCAATCGTGGCCATGCCAGAAGCAGCCGTGGACCAGGATCACTGTTTTGTATTTGGGCAAGATCAGATCAGGCTTGCCCGGCAGGGTTTTGACATACAAACGAAAGCGAAAACCCCGCGCGTGCAGGGCTTTACGGATCATTACCTCGGGCGAAGTGTTTTTGCCTTTGATACCCGACATCATGCGGCTGCGGGTGGCTGGGTCTACAACATCGGTCATTGCCCGCACCTCCCGCTCGCGCCAGATCAGGCTGGCGTAACGTCGGCAAACAGATCATTGAGCACCGGCGTGGTTTCCGGCTCAATCATCCACGGTTTCATGATGCGTGCTACTTCGCGGAACACTGGCACCACCACCGAATTGCCAAACTGCTTGTAGGCGCGCGTGTCCGAAACCGGAATGACAAAGTCATCCGGGTACCCCATCAGGCGGGCGCATTCACGCGGCGTGAGACGGCGTGGATTGTTACCCTCTCCCCGGCTGACCAGGATTTCCGAGCCATCTTTGTAATAGCGCGCCGACAAAGTCCGCGCCACGCTGTTTTCGGTGACCAGGCCAAAGCCAAAGCCGTTGCCTTTGGCGCGATGCTTCTCGGCGTAGTTCTGCAGATAGGCCCAAAGCTTGTCGGTAAGGATGTACTTGGGGTTGATCTGGCCGCTTTTGTGATCAAAAAACTTGTCGCCATCGTGTGTCAGCACCGGCTCGGTGCCATCGGTGCGATGCAGAATCTGCGCCATACGCGTTTCACCTTTGGCGGGCAGGTTGAGTAAATCCCAGTTGAACGGGGTCGGCTCACGGAACCCGACAATCACGATGCGCTCGCGATGCTGCGGCACCCAGTGCTGGCCGTCGATGATGCGGTAATGCACGTGATAACCGAGTTCCTCTCGCAGCGTGCGCAGGATCACGTCGAAGGTGCGGCCTTTATCGTGCGAGTGCAGATTCTTGACGTTTTCCAGCACAAACGCGCGCGGACGGCGGGCGGCGATGATGCGTGCCACATCAAAGAACAGCGTGCCTTGCGTGGCATCGGCAAAACCATGCAAACGGCCCAATGAGTTCTTTTTGGATACCCCGGCAATAGAGAAGGGCTGGCACGGAAAACCCGCGAGCAACACATCGTGCGCCGGGATTTCATCCTCCGGCACCTTGGTGATATCGCCGTTCAGCGTTTGCCCATCCGGATAATTGGCGTGATAGGTTTTCTGCGCGTAGCTATCCCACTCGCTGGTAAACACACAGCGGCCGCCTTCTTGCTCGAACGCTTTGCGAATCCCGCCCACGCCCGCAAACAAATCGATGAACGTGAATTCTGCGGCTTGCTCGGGTGCGGATGCCGGCGCGAGCAACTGCTGCAGCGCCTGCGCGACATAGGCACGCGGCTCGCTCTGGCCGTTGATCCAGCGGGCGATGGTTGCCGGGTTCACGCCCAGGTGTTGGGCCAATTCAGTGCGGGAATAGCGGGTAAGGGTTTGTTGCAACAGGCTGTGGATTTGCTCGGCAGGCGCGTTCATGCAGGATTCGCTGGGAATTTTTCATGCATTATGCGTGGAATTGTTCCCCGAAACCAGCAGGACCAACGCCGACGAACCATCCGGGCTACATGGCTTAACGCTTGTGCGGTTTTTTGCGGACGTACACCGTTTTGCCGACAGTGGCGACCAGCTTGCCGGTCTGGTCGTGGATTTCGACCTGAAACTGCGCCAGGTGTTTGTCGCCGTTGGCCGTGGCCGCGCGGATAGCATCGATTTGCGCATCGTCCAGACTAAAGACGGCGGTCACCTTGCCGTAGCCGGGGCTCAGGAAGTTGATGTCGGCATGGCGATCCCACACGTAGTAATCGCTGCCCAGGTTCTGCATCAACATGGCCATATACCAGGGGTCGGTCATGGCGTAGAGGCTGCCGCCAAAGTGCGAGCGCATGATGTTCAGATTGATCTTGTACGAGCGCAGCTCTACCACGACCTGCCGAAAATCCGGCGCCACGCGGGCGACGCGGATACCGGCGAACAACAGTGGTGGCCAGATATTGATAAGGTGGCGCCAGAGAGAAACTTTCATAAGTCATGCAAAGTGAGGGCGATTAAGGAGCAACAGCCTGCCCGTTTCACGCGGGGATGGTCAATGCGCAATGGCCTGCAGGGGCCCGTTTAAAACAGGCGGCATGAACAGCCATTCTCGCCGCTAAAAGCCGAGGCCGTGGCGGGCGGAGTAGATCAGCAAGCCAATCAGGCCGCCGACCAGCGTGCCATTCACGCGAATGAATTGCAGATCAATCCCGACGTT
Source organism: Silvimonas sp. (assembly GCF_031291215.1). NCBI lineage: Bacteria > Pseudomonadati > Pseudomonadota > Betaproteobacteria > Neisseriales > Chitinibacteraceae > Silvimonas > Silvimonas sp. Next base: position 305,917 of record NZ_JARLJK010000144.1, on the reverse strand, counting down.
CAGTTCCAGCCGCTCGACCAGCACTTTGTCGTCCCAAGCCTTGAGTTGGTCAGCGATAAACCGGCCAATTTCGCTGCGATAACGCACCAGCGAGCGCGAAGCAAAATCACGCAATTGCTGATTGAGCCATTCGCCAAAGGCGCGATCTTCGTGCAACCGCAGCCCCAATTGTTTGATGGCCGCGCCCACGCGGCTGCGGATTTGCGAGTTCTCGCCAGTCAGATCTTGCTGCAGGCTGGCCAGCAAGGTGCCCCACAGACCATCCAGTTTCTCGTGCAGCGCTGGCGAAGCCAGTAGTGCATCTCGCCAGTTTTCCAGTTTCTGGCGCATGGCCGCGTCGTTCTGCAGATTATCGGCCAACTCGCCCAGTTGCCGGTCAAACGTGGTGCGCAACGGGTGATCGGGCTGGACCAGTGCGTGGTCAATCTCCAGCAACGCAGCGGATACCAGCTTGCGCGCCAGATAACGCCCACCCGCTTCATCCAGCGCGACCCAGCGCAGTACATCAAACTCTTTGGCGATCAGCCCCGCGAGATAAGCCTGCGTTTTGGGCGATTCCAGCTGTGCCAGTAACTCCCGCAAAACGCCATCAAGTATCTGCTGGTGGCGATTGTCCTGGCGCAACAGCTGGATCAGCATGGCTGCACTGCCACCGAAATCGGCCAGCGCGACGCTTTTGAGCACCAGATCACGCGCAATGGCCGCCAGGCGCGCATCATCCAGCGTGCCCAGCACAAAGGTAAAGAAATGCGCCGCCTGGTCGGTCAGTTCGCGCTTGGCCCCGGGGCGAGCCAGCCAGATTGCCAGCCGCCGCGCCGGGTTGAAGGCATCGATCCGCGTCAGTAATTGCTCTGGCTGCAAAAAGTGCGTTTCGATAAAACTGCCCAGATTATCGGCAATACGGTTTTTGTTTTTGGGGATGATGGCCGTGTGCGGAATGGGCACGCCCAATGGATAACGGAACAAGGCCGTAACCGCAAACCAGTCAGCCAGGCCGCCAATCATGGCTGCCTCGGCAAAAGCCGCCACATAACCCAGCGCTGGTGCTGCATGCTCATAGCGCAGACAGAGCAGATAGATGAGCGCCATGACCAGTAGCAAGCCAGTGGCAAAGAGCCGGGCGTGGCGTAAACGCTGTGCCTTCAGCGCGTCGGCCTGGAAGTAAAGGCTGGGACTAGAGACGGATTCAGGCGGCATTGAATGGTAACTGGATAGACATCATGCCGTTCATCATAGGCGTTTGTGGCGCGCGTCGAGACCGGAAGATGTCTGATCGTCAGGTAGGTTGTGGCTAACGTTAGCGTGCGGCGAGCAGATCGCGGTAAACCTGCTCGGTGCCCTGCACAAAGGTATCGAGCGAAAATTCACGCACCGCTTTATCGCGCGCGGCGTGTGCCATGGCGGGTAGTTGGTCGCGCTGGGCCAATATGCCGGTCAACCATTGCGCCAAAGCAGCAGGATTACGCGCCGGCACCACCCAGCCATCAACGCCGGGAGTCACGTTTTCGGGCAGGCCACCCACATCCGATACCAGCGCGGGTTTGCCCATAGCCATCATTTCGCGGCAGGCAAAGGAGATGGTTTCCTGATGCGAAATCACAAAACCGATATCCAGCGCCGCCACCAGCGGGCGCACGTCGTCCAGCAAACCGGAGAAGGTGACTCGTTCTGTCATGCCCAACGCCGCAACACGCTCCACCTGGCGGGCGGACGGCGTTTCGCCAGCCATGACGATACGCACCTGGCGGCGCAGATCATCAGGCAACGTGGACACCGCTTCAACCAGGTCCAGCCAGCCCTTGTAATCCGGCGTGCCCGCATTGCTACCGAGAGCCAGCACGTGTTGTTCGTTCGCTGGCAGCCATTGCGCCCGTGCAGCCTGAGTTGCAGCGGCATCCAGCGGCGCATAACGGGCCAGATCGATGCCGTTGTACACCACGCGCAAGGCGCCGTGGGCATAGGCTGTCTGCGCCAGTTTGCGGCGGGTGTATTCGCAAACGCAGATCACGCAATCGGTCGCAAAACGCGCCTTGAGCCAGGTGGCCAGACCCGTCACCGGCAAGTCATTGTGCTTGGTATAAACAATGCGTGGACGCTGTTTGCCCTTGCCAATGATGGCGAGCATGGCCATGCGGTGATCGGCCGAACCATTGACATGAATGACATCAAAGCCGTGCCGGGCAATCAATCCACGCAATGCTTTGGTGGTGCGCAACACGGTGGGCAGGCGGTTGTTGAAGGCCAGATCGATTACCTGCACACCCGGTATGGCCGACGCCGCCTGATAAAGACGGCTGCTGGCCGGGGCCGCTACAAAAATCTCATGCCGGGGCGCCAAAGCGCGCGCCAGATTCATGATGTAGGTGGTATGACCGCCGCCATCACCGTTGTGAAAGTTGGTGTAGAGAATCTTCAAGCTGAGTATTTCCCGTGTTGGCGCGGTGAGTTTGCAGCGCGGACTTTGAACTGGCTTGTTGACCAGTTCGCGCGGCATTGTCGCATGAGAGCCGGCGCAGCCCAAAGCCAGTGGCCTTGACGGCGGGTTGACTGGCGTCTCGCGCAATCGAAGTGGTCTGGTTTGCTATGATCCGGCAAACGTCAGATAGCTGACGGCACCTGGAGCGACTTATGACTATCCGCATCGTTCAATTGGGCACGCCCCGAATCGCCGATGAAGGTGTGCGCATTGGTACGGTGCGCCGCCCACCGCGCGGCGTACCCAAAGCCGAATTCAGCAGCCGCGATTTCTACGACGTCTGGTTGCCCAATCTGTCACCCAGCGCCGAATTGGTCGCGCAAGCCAAAGCCGTGGTTACTGATAAGGAATGGGAGCACTTTGCCCGGCAATTCCGGGCAGAGGTCAACACCGGGGATGCTGGCAAGGTTCTGGACTTGCTGGCCGCGCTATCGGCCACCACCCACTTTGCTTTGGGCTGCTATTGCGAAAACGAGAACCGCTGCCATCGCTCGATTCTGCGCCAGTTGCTGGTGGAGCGCGGCGCGCAGATTCGCAAGGAACCAGAAGATTAAACACCACAGATCCGGGAATCCGTCGGGTGAATGGTCAGCGCTTTTTCTTCTGGTGTTGCTTGAGCCAGTAATGCGCGCCGCCCAGCAGCGGATTGCGCACTAGCCACAGTTTTTGCGCCAGCCAATCGGCACCACGCCCCTTCTCGCCGATGCGACAGATCCGCGCAGGATCGGTCCCCGGCACATTACGGGCATCATCGCGAGTGGTGTACAGATACTTGAAGCCAGCCTCACGCGCCACCTGCTGGTAGTCGGCGTCAAAATAGCCTTGCGGCCAGCACAGATGATCGGACACGCCACCCAGCCGCTGTTGCAACCTTGAGCGCGACTGGGCGATGTCCTGCGCCAGCCGCTCGCGTTTTTCACTGGCATTGGCGCATTGTTTATCCCAGCGCGTGTGCGTGTGGGTGTGGCTGTGAAACTCGAAGGTACCCGCCGCACGCATGCTTTCGATTTCGCTCCAGCGCACAATGACGTCGTCGGCATGGCCGCTGGCAATAAGTTGTTCGCATTCGCCATGCGCCGGTGTTGCCGGTAACGCACCCTGCCCCTGCGTGGCGCGAACCGGACCGTCGCCCATCCAGCCAGTCACCAGAAACATCACCGCATTCAAACCATGCCGTTGCAACGCAGCGTGACCATAAACGTAGTTATCCAGATAACCGTCGTCAAAAGTCAGCAGTACGGATTTCTCCGGGACTGGCTCACCCGCCAGAAACCCGGCGAACGCGGCGGTATCGAGCGTGGTGTAACCGGCCTGCGCCAGCCAGCGCATTTGCGCGTCAAAATGTTCCGGTGACAGCGTAATCGGGCCGGGGGATGGCGAGACGTGGTGATACATCAATACCGGAACGGTACGGGCGCTGGCGTGCGATGGAGAATTCATGCGATCAATCTTGTTCAAGTCACAGACGGCGGAGCCGCTGTCACGTTACGCCGCGGATGCGAGAGCGCAAGAAATGCAGCAATCAACACGGTATAGACGGGTACGGTGCGCATGCCACGGAACATCAATTCACTCAGGCTGAACAAGGCGAAACAGCAACACAGCATGAGCCCCAGACTGGCCGCAACGCGAATGTTAAGGTCTGGCGTGGTGCGACGACGCCAGAAATACCAGGCGGGCACAAAGTAGATGGCGCAAATGGCAGTGAATCCAAGTATGCCGTAGCAGGAAAGCGCGGACAGAAAATCGTCATGTGGCTCGCCGAAATCTCCAGCCACGCCGGGCGTCACAATATGCAGAGGTACAAACTTGTGCAGCATAAGCGAGAACTCGCCTCCGCCACCCACGCCGAACAACGGTTGCAACATGAACATATGCAATGCAGCGCGCCACAGCTGTAAGCGGATGCCCAGCGACGTATCCAGATCGCTGCCATTAATAAAGCTCTGGATATCCTTGACCCCAACCATGGTGCGTTCATGCAGCGTGGGATTAATCCAGGCCAATAACCCCAGCAACACGAGCGCCAGCAGCAATGCCACTACACCCCAGCGTGCCCGGAAATGCGTGAAGGTAGTGAATGCGATAAAAGCGCAGATGGGGATGACCATCCAGCTACTGCGGGTTTCCGAAATCAGCACCGCATAAAAACAGGCGAGGCCGGTGAATATCTTGATGATCTGCTCAGCCCGCTTGAAACGCGTCAGCTGCCAGCCCAAGGTCAGTAGCGTTGAGAGCCCGGCCAGCATGACCACATTGGCAAATGAAACCGCGTTGTAGTTGGTGCCAATGGATGTCAGATAACCGCGATCGAGTCCCATGATTTTCATGACCACAATAATCATGAAGGCGCCGGATAAAGCCCCGACAATCAACCCCCACTGCACGTGCCGCAACAGGTCGTCTCTTACCTGCAGCAATAACCAGAATACCGGTATGGTGAGCGCGAAACGCAGCACTTTTTCGAAATCCGAACTGCTCCAGTTCTGATGCCAGGCACTGGTCGCCAGCAAAGACAAAGTTGGCAAGCTAAAGGCAATAATCAGCAGTTTGTAGTCCCGCCACATCTCGCGCCAGCTAACTCGCACCGTTTTGCGGGTAGCCAGAGTGACCAGACTGAACAAAAGCAGCAGGTAAAACAGAGTGGAGCTGGCGGATCTTGTGGCCAGCGCCAGCGCAGGCAAAAGCGCCACCAGCAACACAATGGTGCCGCAAAACAGGTTTGCAGCTGGATTGGATCGACTCATCGAGATGCACGCTGTAGTTGGGTAAACAGATTAAGGTATGCGTTCGCCATGGTGCCGACGCTGTGCACGCTGCTGACATAAGCATGGGCTTTGTCGGTCATGGTATTGATCCAGGTTGGTTTATCGAGCAAGCGCGCAATATTGAGCGCCAAGGCAGTGGCATCGGCAACCGGGCTTAGCAGCCCGCGGTCATCCGCCAGCACCTCTTTAAGGCCGCCAGCGTCGGTGGATGCTACCGGAATCCGCGCACTAAAGGCATCCAGCACGCTGCTGCCGAGCCCTTCCTCACGCGAACTCATTACGAATACATCGAACAGGCCAAACAACGCTTCGACCTGTTGCTGATAGCCTGCGAACAAAAATGTATCGGCCAGCCCCAGCGCTGACACACGGGCGCGGACCTCGGCTTCCATCGCCCCAGCACCGAAATGGATGAATACAAAGTCATCGCGCTGTTTACGCACTGCGGCGATGGCATCCACCAGCATCAACGGGTCTTTGTCTTCAGCCAGCGCGGAGGTCGTTGCCACCACCTTGCGTCCGTTTACACCCAGCCGCTGCGCCAGATCGGCAATGCGTTGCGCGTCGGGGACCACCGGCAAAACAGCGGAAGGAATGATCATGATGTCATGCACGCCCAGCGCCCGCACGCTGTCAGCGCAGGCCTCACTGATTGCCACTACCTGATCGGCCTTGCGATATTTGTAGCGGGTTAACAGGCCGCGCAGCTGGAACGCCACCCGCCGCGAATAAACGACCGGTTTTTGATGAAATAATTTGGTCAGCACGGCCCAGCTGAGCATATGGCCGGTTTGGGCGTGCAGAATGTCATAGCCCTCGCCCTGCACCGCCAGAAAACTCAATACGCCCAGCAAGCAGCGATAGTCGTGCACGGCATAGCCTTCAGCGCGCGCACGTTCGGCGATCATGCCGCCTTTGCGGCAGAGCAATTCGACTTGATGGCCTTCGGCCCGGAACTGCTGCATCGACAAAAATGTTTGCCGCTCACCACCGCGCCAACCGGCTTCGAAATCCATTTCGAGAATTTTCATGCTTTGGGCTGCCGGTAAAGTTGGGCCAGTTTGGCATAACGATAGAAATTGCCGATTCCTGCGGCCACAGCCAGCAAAAAGCCTTCTCGTCCGTCCAGAAAGCCGCGGCGCAGCAGATAAATACGTACAAAGGTCCAGAACCCGCGCAATATCGCGCCGCCCAGTGAAGCACGCTTGCCTCGCGCAAACATGGCGTTGGCAGCATCCGTGGAATAGCGGTTCATTTTATTGAGCGCACTTTCCAGATCGGGATAGGTGTAATGCAGCAAGTGATTATGCAATCGCCCGATCGGCCCGCTAAATGCCACGCGTTCGTGCACCGCTACATCGGTAAAGCGCGCTGTACCGCGCCGGAACAAGCGCAGTACCGGATCAGGCCACCAGCCGCTATGACGAATAAACCGCCCGCAGTAGCTGGATAACCGGGGGATCTCGTAGGCATCGAACTTTGGGCTGGCCAGAATTTGCGCAATTTCGGCGGCCAGTTCAGGCGTGACGCGTTCGTCGGCATCAATCGACAAGACCCAGTCACCGTCAGCCAGATCGAGAGCACGGTTTTTCTGTGGGCCAAAACCGGGCCAGTCGGTCTCGAGTACCAGCGCACCCAATTCACGGGCCAGCTGAACTGAGCCATCGGTACTGCCGGAATCCACCACGACGATCTGGTCGGCAAAGGCTACAGATGCGAGACAATCGCGCAGATTCGCCTCTTCGTTTTTGGTAATCAGGATGACTGAAAGGCGCATGCGTCAGGACTCGCTTCGCGGTGCGAGTGAGGAGGGAATCAAGGTGTGCCAGTCCAGTTTGGGAAAAATGTCTTCGCTTAACGCGCTGTCCAGGGAAAGGTTATACACCTGTACGTTTCGGGCCTTGAGCAGCGCCGCCGCATCGCTGAAGGCCGGTTGAATGTGCCCGACAAACTGTCGGGACAACGCGCTGCCCAGTTGCTTGCCCGCCGTTTCATAAAAACGCGGCGTGGTGTTGGCCTCGGACAGATCCAGCCCGTGGATATAGATTTCCCGATAACCCAGCCACACCAGAAACTGCAACGCTGAATACGCAACCGTGCCACCGCCAAACAGGCCGCGCGTGATATCAAAGCTGAAGCCATGGGCGTGGACTTCGTTCCAGGCGTCGAACAGCACCAGTTCAGTGTCGTCTTTGAATTCGGCCTCAAGCTGCTCGGGCGTGGGTTTACGCAAGCCGACGCGCTGGTGCACTTCTTCAAACACCGCAATGCGGCAGACAATTTGCGCAGGCTCGAACAGATGCACAATCCAGCGCAATACCTCGGGCGTGACAAACAACAGCAGGTCTTCACCCAGAATCTGCCGGACCAGATGCTGGCGTTTGCGCACAAAACCGGCATCAAGCATGGCGTAATAGTCAAAGCGCAGTTGAGGGTAGCGTTCCCGCAAAGCGATTGAACCATTCACCCCCATAGCGTGCGGCAGCGACAACTGGTTGTAGTCGATCTGGGCCACCGATGGGCCACTGAGGATCAGGTGACAAGGACCGCTGGCATCACGCGGTAGCGTGTCCAGATTAACCAGCGCCGGCTGCGTGGCGCCGCGTACTGTACAACCAGTCAGTCGCCCGCGCGCGTCACGCTGCAGCTTCACGTACGGCCAGATCGGGGCGTTGTGGCGCATGTCTGCACCGTGGCTATAGCGATAGGCATAGCGCAGAAATTTGACGACCGGACGGGCGGTGAGCAAAGGGTTGGGCATGGGCTGACGGCTAGGCGAAACCGGTTGGGTCATTGGCCGCCCATTTTAGCAGGTCCAGCGCGGAGCCTACTGTTAGCCGCCCCTGACAGTAAAAAGCCCCACAGTTGTGAGGCTTTTGTTGTTTTTTACGCTTGTGTCTGCCGGTGTGATTCCGTACGAGCGCTTGGCAACGTCCGTTTGAAGCTGGCATTTTCCCTCGAGAGATTCCGGGCTGGTCGACCAGTTTCATCCAGGTTCTTGGTTTTCCATTTTTTAATGTGAACCCGTCAGGCCCTGGCTTTGTGCGTATTCGTAGAGCTCTTTTTCATTGTTTATTCCCAATTTGCGCTGGGCGCTTTGCTTTTGGCTGCTGATGGTTTTGATACTGCGACAGAGCTTTCTTGCGATTTCTGAAACAGACAGCCCGTTCACATATAAACGCAGTACTTCGAGTTCTTTTACGCTCACGTGCGCAGTGGTATTTGGCTCCGCCCCAGGCCGCATGTTCAGTTGCGCCAGCGTGGTCTTGCTCAAATAATAATGCCCACCACACGCCGATCTGACGGCCGCCCGCATTTCGTCTGCACTGCAACCTTTCAACAGCAACCCTTCCACACCAGCTTTCAAAATTTCATTGAGTATCGGCGGGTTGGTCATCATCGTCAGAATGATGATCCGCAATTCAGGAAAATGGCGCTTGAGATGAGAAATCAAATTCATGCCATCGCCGTACTTGCCATCCGGCATTTGAAAATCGCAAATCAACACGTCTGGCTTTTGTTGCTGCAACAAGACGACCAAATCGGTTGAACTGGTTGCCGTGCCGCAAACTTCGATGTTTGAATCATCCGCAAGCGCGGCCATTACGCCCAGGATAACCATGGGATGATCATCGGCGATGACGAGTCTGGTTTTCATAATGCAAATTACTCCAGGCCGAGGCCTCTGCTAGGTAGGTATTCGGTGCGCTGCCCGCAATACCGCCGGGTACGCCAGGTCAAATGAATGCCCTGTTTCATGATTCAGGCCGGTTGGGTACTTGCTTCGGTCCGCATGCGGGAAAGCAGTTCTTGCAGCCGGGCTTGCACGGTTAACCAACATGCGTTGAAGCCCGCGGAGTCCATTTCCTGATGTGCCAGCTTTTTCTCCAGGCTGCGGCATTGGCGGCTGTGGGGGTCGTAGCCCACGACTGCCAGCGCACCGGCCAATGCATGCAACCGCTGTTGCATTGCGACCTTGTCATTGGCGGCGAACGCTTGTTGCAGCGTGGCTATGTCGGCTTCCAGGCTACGAACCATCAACTCCCAAGGTAGAACGGTCGATGGTTTGGCAGGCACATTAACCGGCGGAACGGAGGCGGCTGGCATTTGGTCGAGCAGCGCACGCAAGGCCTCGGTCTGTACGGGCTTGGTCAGAAAATAGTCCACTCCGGCCGCACGGCAACGTTCTTGTTCATCGCGATAAACATTGGCGGTAATGGCGATAATGGGCACCGTTATGCCTTGTGCGCGCAACGCCCGCACCAAGGTGTAGCCATCCATACGTGGCATCTGGATATCGGTAATGATCAAGTCATAAGCGGCCTGGTGAATTTGCTCCAGTGCGGCAAGACCATCACCGGCCAGGTCCACCGTCTGGCCCAGCGCCTCCAGTTGGCCTCGCATCACGATCTGGTTGACCGGGTGATCTTCAACCAGCAAAACCCGCAGCTGACGCCGCGCCGTCCTGTGCTGCGGCGCTTGCAATGCCTCGGCCTGGCTTGGGGCACGACCAGCCGCTTTCATGACAGCCAGGATGAGGCCATTGCGGTTCAACCAGGACACGCTGACCGCTCGCTGCGCTGATCTGGGCATCACACCGGGCGCCAGGACAATGTTTGCAGCTGGATGCTGCGACGCCAGGTGGGTATCGGTCAGCAAAATGGCGTTGCCTTTGTAGGGTGAGCCTGCATCGATGACTTGGGCATGGTGCCAGCGTAACCAGCGTTCTACGTCGGCTTTCATTTCGGGCAGGGCCAACGCCAGTCGAACGGTAATACCGCGCAATTGCATTGGCACGTCATGATCCAGCGAGCCGTGGAGTTCGTCATATGGCAGGCTCAAGCGGAAACAGGAACCAAAGCCCGCTTCACTCATGAGATGGATTTCGCCATCCATCAAGGCCAACAGCCGTTTGCAGATGGAGAGCCCCAAACCCGTGCCGCCGTAACGTCGGGAGTCTGATTGTTCTACCTGTACAAACGGCGTAAACAGCCGTTTCTGGTCTTCCGGACTGATACCTATGCCGGTATCGAGCACCTTGATTTCCAGCCGGGGCACATGGTTTTCCATCACCGACGCAACGTTGATCACGACCTTGCCACGCTCGGTAAACTTGAGTGCGTTGCCCACCAGGTTATTGAGGATCTGTTCCAGCCGTGCGCCGTCGATCATGATTTCGCCGCGGAACAATGGGTCGATAACGCAATAGAATTCGATACCTTTGGCCAGGGCAATTTCGCCGAAGTTGCGGGCTACACCCTCAACCAGATCGACCAGGTTACAAGGTTGCGGCCGGATCACCATTTGCCCGGCTTCAATCTTGCTGAAGTCCAGGACGTCATTAATGGTGTTCAGCAGCGAGTCCGAAGAACGTTTGAGCACATCTAGCCGGCTGCGTTGCTGCCCATCCAGTTCAGTCATGTCCAGCAGTTCAATGCCGCCCAGCATGCCGTTTAATGGCGTGCGGATTTCATGGCTCATGGTGGCAAGAAACGCTGATTTGGCACGATTGGCCTCGGCCGCTGCGGCGACGGCTTGTTTGAGCTGTATCTCGGAATTGCGCGCCACGGTGCAATCGTTCAACGTAATCAACAAGGCCGCCATACCCTGGTAAATGCTGGCGACGAGGCGTACTTCCAGGTAGCGCGGTTCGCCCTGCATGCAGGCCAGTTCAACTTCGAACTGAACCGTTTCATTCTGGCTATCCACAGAGGGCGCAGCCGCCTGACACAGACCGATCAGGCGCTGCACTTCTCCCTCAGCGGCATCATCAGCCAGTTTGCGGGCCAGGACGTTACGTTTGAGGATTTTTCCGTTATCTCGTTGGGCGATCATCAAACTGACCGGGGCAATTTGCACCACTCCGCGGTTGAAGGCTTCGCTTTCCTGCATCAACGCCGACTGGCGCAAGGTGGGCCGCAAAATGCGCCGGTCGATCTGCATGATCCAGACCACCATCAGCCCGATTCCGCTCAATCCCAGCCCCAGCAATAGCAGTACCGAAGAACGCAAGTTTGACCAGATCAGGCTTGCGGGTAACGCAGCCTGCGTTTGCAAGTCGCCCTCGGTCCGCTTGAAGAGCACTGACCAGTGCAACCGGCCCAGCCAGACCCAAGTACCGTCGTTATCGATATTGACCGCCTGCACTGCGCGCTCGGTAATCCGTTGCAATACCGGGTCAAGCGTTTCAGAGTCGCTCAGCGTGCCTTTGCCGTCAGGCAAGACCATGCCAAAACCGGGTAACAAGTGTTGATCTGCCAGGAAGGTCGACACGGGGACATCGATGGCCAGCAGGGCGACTGGAATATCATGCCTTTGCACGAGCGCAACCAGCGTGACCACAGGTTTGCCGCTGAGCGGGTCTACCATCGGTTCCAGCATGATCACGCTATCGGGATCGGCATACAGGGCTTGCAGAATGGCTGTTGAGCGAACACGCGCCAAAATCTGGCTGGCGTAACGCTGGCGCCATGCGTCATCGCTCAGATGCACCTGGGCCTCGCCGTGCCGACGGGGAATAACATAAAACTGGTCCGATCGCAGCCCCACAATGTAGGCGTTACGCAGGTCTCTGTACTGCGCACCATTGATCCGCCAGCAAAATGACAGCAGCGTAGAGAGCGTGCCGGTTTCGGTGGGGCCTGCCGTAGCGCCGCCATCCGGATACGCTGGCAGCGCCTGATATTGACCATCTCCACCATCACGCAGATTTTCTATCAAGCGGCGAGCCTCAACATCCCTGGGCTGGCCGCCGTGATCCAGATCGCTCAAGTGCTCCAGCATGGATGCAAGATTGCCAGCCTGTTGCCGGGCAATATCCACGCGGCGGGCGGCCTCCTGGCTCTGCTGCCCGAAAGTGGCGGCCAGTTGCGCGACGCTGTGGTCTACTTTCTGTTGCACCACCACAGCAATCACCATCAGCACCAAGCCACCCACAGCGATGGTCAGACACCACATCAGCATGCGAATTTGCTGCATGCTTAACGATAGTGTTTTCCATTTTCCCAAGGTCAGCAGCTTGCGCATGTCAGCTCCCCGCTACTCATGCGGCCACGCGCGAACGCAGCGCCAGCAGCGTTGAATCGCGCTTTGGCCTGGCAACCCAACTCGTCAGTATCGTGATGCCCTCATAACCGACCGGTTGTGCGTCTTGAAGCGCACTGACGCGGGATTCCGGCAGCGGATACACAAATGGGTAAAGAAGGCTTGTTGCGATAAAGGGCTGGGACACGGCAGGCTTCACACGATCAGATTTGCTCACGCCTGAAACCAGAAAAGGTTGTTCAGGACCAAGCCGTATCTTGCAGATGCCTAGGATTTTTCTTAATCAGCGATCCCTTAAAAATGGCCACCCCTGCAGCAAATACCGATGTCATAGACATCATGTCAAGGCGACGACAGCGGCGGAGTTGGTTCGGGAAAAAAGACGGCAATTGAGCCGGGGATTCAGGATATAGGCGGTTAGGTGGCTCGGGGGAGCACGCGACGCGGTGCAGGCTGCTGCAACTGATCTGGAGATAAACAAGCGACGCTGTGCGATGGGCAGACGTCATGTCGCCCAAAAAAAACACCGCCAGGCGGCGGTGTTTTTATGTTGCGAGCTTGCTCTTAGTTGTAGGTAAAGTTGACCGTGGCAATCGCGGCAACGTCCCCCGCTGACATGGTCCCGGTACGATACATTTGCGCCGCCAGCGGAATCGTCATTGACGTACCAGAAACAACACCCCTGGAAATGGCACTGTTCAGTGCCAGCGGGGTGCCAGTGGTGGCACCGACAGTGGCCGTAGTCAGCAGTTGCACACCCACACCTACAGCGCTACCGGTACTGACCAGCACGCCAACGTTCGCCCCGACCTGGGTACCGCTCACGGTCATCGCGACATTGGTGCCGCTCTGGCAATTTTGCAAATCAATTTCAAAAGCAGCCGGGTTCTGGGTAGAACCCACTGCGGCAAAATCGGTTGTCCTGGCGGTACCCAGTGGAATGGTCTGGTTGGCCGTGCCCGTGCTCACCGAACATGTCGGGAGAATGAGGGTGCCGGTAAAGTTAAGTGTAACGTCTGCGGCGAATGTAGAACCCGTAGCGGCCAGCGCCAGTGCTGCAGTAATATATTTAATCGTTTTCATCTTCAATTACCCCCAAAAAATCTGGACCTGCATTTACTTAAAAATTAAAAGTAGCCTAATGAGTATCTCGATATAGCCAGCCACCAAAAAGTCAATTCACTTATGCGCAGGCATTCAGAACAAATTATTGATAACTCAATGTCATTGTTGCTATGCCATTCGCACTCCCCGGTGTTGGGGAAGCCGCTGTCTGGATATAGCGTGCGGACAACGGAATGGTGAGCGTTGTATTCCCGACCGCATTTTGTACCAACCACTGGTTGGTATTACCAGCAACATTAGAATCAGGGCCATAACTCAAAACAGTTGCACCGTTCAGAATCTGGATCTTCACCCCGGTAGCCACAGAGGTGTTGGTCAGTGACAATTGATTAGATGCATTGCCCGGATTTTGCTGGTCCGTCAACGTGGCATAAATGTTGGTCGTTTTACCACCGGTTCCCCCGGAACATACCAGTGTGACGTTAAAGTTCTGGGCAGCTGATGTATCACCAATATTCCTCAAGGTGGTTCCAATGGTAATGACACCCAGCGAGACGGGCGGTGCTGTCACTATGCATGTTGGCGTTGTCGGGATAAAAATAATGCTGGACGACAGCTGAATGGATGCGTATTGAAATTGATTGCCGCCGCTTGCGTCGGATATCCAGCCTTGACCTATCTCTCCGGTGATGGCGCCACCTGCAGGGATAAACCCCGTCTTGACCAGCTTGATGGTGAGTGAATACGAAGGATTGGGCGCATAGTGATAGGGCGATACGGGGGTTCCGCTCATCTGGAGGGGAAATTGCGATGAGCCAAAAAAGGATAACTGGACACCTATTCCCGGAAGACTCGTCGAATATACGTTTGTCGTTCCCCCCACCGTCCCGAGATAATTTCCACTGCCGTTGTAGGATGACTGCGGCATCAAAGCCGTACACGTAAAATAAGCACTGGGATTGGTTGCTGACCAATTCTGTGTACTGGTTCCAAGAACAGTGCCGATCGGGACGCTGGGATCGGTATTTATCGTAAACCCGGGCACCAAGACTACCAGCGGGGCACTGCCGCCGAGTGAGCTTGTGCAATCTGCATGCGCAATAGCGGGCACCAAGGTCAGGGCCAGGAGCGCACACCAGGTACCTAGCCGGGTAAACAGCGAACGGCCTGATTGGCAAGTTGTCGCGTAATAACGCGTCAAATATCCCCGGTATTTCATAGCAATACCTTGGCACCCTCGAAAATGGTTACGTTTCATAGTTAAAACCTCGTTGTGGAGCGCTTGCCGCACCCGCGTGCATCATTCGTAATCAGCGACAGTGCGTGACGGTTAATGCAGTGTTGTTCTATTCCAGTCCACACACATACGGATGTGTGTGCCTGCATTACCGGCACTCGCCATCAGTAAAGTAATACGGTGCCTGCTTGCCCTCGCCAGCCTTGGGAATGCTGTAACCCAGCGAACAAGAGTTGCCTTTACCCTCGCCCCACTTGACCGTCAGCTCGCCCTGATCCTGCTTCAGGCCGTAAGTCATGATGCGGCCACCTTGTGCGACCGAACCGACGTTGTTGCCAGCGCCGTCCAGCACCTCGGCCCCGAAGGGCAGCGCTTCGCCGTTGGCGCGTTTGGTCCGGATGATGAGTGCCTTGCCAGCGTTGACGGTGTCGAACTTGAGTTTGACGACGGCACCGGCAGTCGGCGCGACATGCATTTCCGTGGTCTTCAGTTGCACACCCATTGGCAGGCCTTTGGGGTCCAGCTCGACGTTGTTCATTGAGAACGGCGTCAGATTGCTGACCAGGGCATGGCCCCACGGATCGACCCGCACGCCCGGCGCGGTGGCGACGCGGGCACCCGCTGCGTCTTTGGCGTCGATGATGGCCATGGTGTCGCCAGTGTTTGGCGTAACCGCCACCCCGCCCTGCCACGCGACGATGCCACCCGACATCCCTGCGCTGGTCTGCGTGTAGCCGTTGCTGCGGCTGGCGCTGGCGCGCAACTGGGCGACCGGACTGAGATAGCCGACATTGCCGCCAAAGGTATTGCTGCTACCCGCCATGCCGCCACTGGTGCGGCTGGCGTTGATGCCGTAGTTGAACTCGCGGTCTTTACCCAGCGACCCAGTGACGCTTTCCTGCAGCTGGTTGCTGCCATCGCGTGTGTCATGCGTATAACTGGTGTTGGAGCTCGGGGCGTAAGCGCCGGTACCCAGCGGCAGGCTCAGGTTGAGCATGTAGCGGTTGTTCCAGCGGGCTGAATTGACGTCGAACTCGCGCGAGGCGGACACACCGACCCCCACCCGCCCCATGCTGACGTTGTAACCCGCCTGATATTGGGTATCACGGGTGGCTTTGTTCCAGTAGTTCTGGGTGTAGCCGGACACGTAGACCGAACCCCATTTTTCCAGGCTCTGGTTCAGGGTTAGCTGCAGTCGGCCTTTCTGGATACCGGACATGAAAGACCCAAGATTGCGGTCGTCCAGGTCGCGCAGGGACATTGCATCGGTGTAGCTCAGGAAGCCACTGGTGGAATAGCGATACGCCGCCAGCGTCAGGTTGGTATTGGTGGGGGAAAACAACCGGGAATATGACACCCGCGCACTCTGGCCGTTGTGATCCGGCTGGTTTCTGAAGCTGGCAGAGGCGTCGGTGATATCCAGACCAAATGCCCCGTATTCAGTATTGAGTGCCACACCGACGGCTGCAGAAATATAATCTTCCGCCACGATGGTGCCGCCGTAGCCCGTGAACAAGTTGCTGAAACCGTGCTGGGCGTTGGTTTCAAACACGAACGGCGTGCTGCGGATACTGGTGTTGCGGTACTGGCCGACCGATGCGCTGTAACGGGTAATGCCGGGGCGCAGGGCGTTGACCGGCGATGCGTAGGGCACGGACGACACATGCTGGCTGCCGTCGGCCTCGGTGACGATCACGTCCAGGTTGCCACCGTAACCGGTCGGGTACAGGTCATTGATTTCAAACGGCCCGGCCGCGACGGTGGTTTCGTAAATGATGTTGCCGTTCTGGCGGATCTGCACCCGGGCATTGCTGTTGGCGATGCCGCGTACCGTCGGCGCATAGCCGCGCTGTGACTCGGGGTACATGCGGTCATCGCTGGCCAGCTGGATACCGCGCACACCAAAGCTGTCAAACACGCTGCCGTCGGTGAACGAATCCCCGACCGTGAGCTGGCTCTTGATGTCGGCAAACCCGCGCTGGGCGTAGCTCTGGATGCTCTGGTAATGTGTGTCGCCACCCGTGTTGTGGGTGACGTTGCCGTTGTAGCGCAAGCGCCACGGACCGGCATTCAGACCGGCGTTCAGGCCCAGATAGCTCTGGGTCGAGGAGGAGTTATTATCACCCGCGCTGTGGAACACGTTGGCGTTGTACTGCAACGTGGCGGCCGGGATGCCGTCATCCCAGTACTGCGGGTCAACATAACCACGCGCGCTACGGTTCAAAAATGCCTGCGGGACGCTGGCATCCAGTCGTTGTTCACCGTTGTCAAAGGTGGCAAAGGCCCCATCCACCAAGTCCGGCAGCACCAGACAGGATGCGCCCGCCTGTGCCTGCAGTTTGGCTTGCGCAATGGGGCTCAGCCGATTGAGATCAACCCCCATGCGTTCCAGCAAGTCACGACTGAAACAGGGCTGAACGTTGCCGGAGCCTTTCTGCAGTTCCCGCAGCGGCACTTCCACCACGCCGATCCACATCTGGTTGACGTACAGCGCAGCGCGGTAATCACCGGGCAGCGCGACATTGCCCTTGTTGAAGCGGCTGATATCGAGCTTGCTGGCCGCCGGGCTGTTCGGGCCGTTCAGGAAATCCTGGTTGAATTCGACGGCCGCCACCTGGATCGGCTTGGCCTGGGCTGCTTCGTCTGCCCATACCGGACCCAGTGCAAATACGGAAAGGAGCGCAGCACTTACCGGGCACAACCGGGACGGTGCCTTTTTGTGGGAAGTACGGATTACTTTGCTGTCTTTTTGTACGCGGTTGGTCATGGGTAAGTCCGTTTTTCAGGGCAACACCGGCCCGTTCACGCTGGCCGGGCCAGCGTGAAGCCGTAAACTGGATGGAAATCCTGGATGGAAAGTCTGGCGAGGTGACTGGCGCTTTACGGGCTGGTTGCCCCGGGAACAAGAGCGCCACTGCTACTGCAATACGCCCTCGCCCTGCACTGGGCCGCCGTAGTCGTTGAGGGTGGTGAACTGCACTTTGGTACCCGCTGCAGCGGCGGCGTGGCCTTTCAGGGGGATATCCAGGGTACCGCCAGGTGCCACCATGTCGCCGTCGTCAAACTTGGCAGCACCCACTGCCGCGGCAATGACGGTCACGTGGTAGAGCGTGGGATTGGTCACCTGCAGCACCTGCTTGCCTCCCTTGTCGGCAACATGCCAGGTCAGCTTGCCCGGGGCATCATTGACCGAGCCCTTGAGCCCGGCCGGACGGAAGAAGAACTTGATGCGGGAACGGAACGCCAGTTGCATGTGGTTGGCACCGGCCTCGTCCGCCATGGGCTTGGGCGGGATTTCCAGCATGTTGAGCCAGAACACGGATTCTTTATCCTGCGGCAGCGGTTCGCCGGTATAGGCAATGCGCAGCGTTTGCGCCTTGGCCGGGTCGATGCGCGACATCGGCGGGGTAATGGTGAACGGCAGGTCAATTCTGGACGGGTCTGCCTTCGGGTCACCCTTATCCAGCCAGACTTGGGTCAAAGCGGGTTTTTCACCGTTATTGGACAACTTGATGGTGACTTCAGAATCCTGTGCGTTATAAATCACTCGCGTACCGGCAATCACCACCGAGGCTTGAGCAGCAAATGGCAGCAGTCCGCCAATGAGCAGCAGTCCGGTAACAAGTGAGCTATAAACGATTTTTTTGATATTCATGACAATTAACCAAGCAAAATAAAGCAAACAATTTCCGGAACAAGAATTCCGGATAAGAAACATTCAATTCGGCCGGAAATATCTTTCTACAAAAGCAGGTTGGGCCATTCGGCCCAACCTGATCAGGAATATCCCTCAAGGACAAGATCGCCCCGAGGCAATTACCCTGTTACTGATATGTCATCGAATAGGTAACAGTGGTCTTCACATCACCAGCGGTCGCGTTACCCAGTGGCGAAGTATAGCGGGCTACGTAAGGCAGGGTGGCGCCGCCAGAAGCGAGGAACTTGACTGCCGAATTTTGCAGCGTGGTGCTACCCTTGCTGACATCAATGGGGGACATATCGCCATTCAGCAATTGCACTTCAACAGAGGTTGCGCTGCCCGTTGCGTTCTTCAGATTACCGTCGGCCAGGGTATTGGCACCGTATTCAAAATAAGTAGCCACGTTGCCAGTAGCTGGCGTACAAGCAGACAGAACGATACTGAAAGGAACGGCACCTGCAATGGAGTTTGGTGTGGCGAGAGTAGCGGTGGAAATTGTTGGCAGGGTAACAGTGAAATCGCTACCTTGATTGTTACCGACGATGGTACATGTTTGTGCCGTCAGTGCGCCGTTAATGGTGATGGTGCCATCAGAAGCAAAAGCACCAGCGGACAGGCCCATGCCAATGATCAGTGCAGGAATCAGTTTCTTCATCATGATTGGTAAATTCCAAAAAAATAATAGCAAAAAGCCAGAAAGTAAATCCCCGACTTAATCTCACTTGCTTGAATTGGCCTTGGCTGCAATGTCTACGGTTTTAATTTGGTCCGTATTTTCAATTCTCATTGCGGCACGTCTATGCAACTGACGAGCCAATTAACCCAGCTCACATGCTTTCATAGACGTCAAGTGAATCGGAGCTTTTAAATTCCGAATCAAACATCACCCAAGTGACCGGTCGAATAATGCTCTTGCCATGCAATGACTTGAATCAGCGATGCCTTAAAAATAGTAAATTGCTGTATTGCAGCGTTTCTACCAACAGTATTGGCAGGAGCGACAGACCTGCCTGCTGACCGGGAGGGCCGGTTGGAGGCAAAAATTGAGCATTCAACGAATGGCGTGAGACCAAGCTTTATGTTGATTTAGCCAGCGGGGCTGATCAACCCGGTGGTGACAGCGTACTGAAATAGATCGTGGTCGTTCTCGAGCCCTAACTTACGCATTGCTACAGATTTCTGGGCGCTGATCGTCTTGGTACTGCGATTGGATATGCGCGCAATTTCAACAATGGATACGCCAGAGGCACACAGGCGCAAGACTTCCATTTCCCGCTTGGACAAACGCTGTTCAAACTGTTGCGGGCCCGCGGTTTCGAGCAGGTTTCGCACTGACAGGGGCACATAGCCGCCGCCTTGATAAACCGCGTTAATGGCCGAAACCACGTGCGAGGCTTTGTCGCTTTTGTTGAGAATGGCGTTGATGCCTACTTTCTGGATGCTACGGATCAACGCGGGGTTATCCAGCATGGTCATCACCACAATCTTTAGCGCGGGAAAACGGCGTTGCAGCAGTTGCAACAAGGGCAGGCCATCACCGAATTTGCCGCCAGGCATGGAGTAATCTGTAACCAATACGTCACAAGGGTCTTGCTCAAGAATTTGCATCAAGTCAGTGGAGCTGGCGGCTTCAGCGACCAACTCGAAATCCGGGTTTTTGGCGATTTCCAGCGCTATCCCGGCCCGGACGATGGGGTGGTCGTCGGCAACGATGATTTTGACCATGCTGTATTTCCTCTTCCTTGCGCAGACTGAAACAAATGGGTTTGATCATTAGTACTCCGATCGCTTAAGGCAAGTCCTTGTTTATCTGCCGGAATACTAGGTTTTTTCCGTTGTTGTGGCTCTAGGGTAATCCTTAGTTTTTATCGTAAATGTCATTATTTTGCACATCCAGGCGTGATCTCTCTTACAACCGTGTAGCTTTCCGAACCGTTTTGAAGCTTCACTCGCCACTTGGGGTGGCGATTGGCAGCTCGCTGAAAAACGTTTCGATATATGTCTCCAGACCAGCAAGCGCGACTACGGCTTCGTCCTGCATGTGTGCTGCCATCAGCTCCAGCGCCCGGCACGACTCCTGGATATCTTCCCCGTCCGGGACAGCACTGAAAGCACCGCGCATCCGGTGCGCATGCCGACGCAATGTCAGGGCGTCGCCTTGCTCCACGGCATGCCGGATAACGTTCAAGTCTTGCTGCACGCTGGCGACAAAAGCTCGTTGAAGGGCCGGATCTTCGACGAGAACCCTTGAGAGCCCATCTTCATCAACCACGTTCACGTCGGACGTAATAGCCGAGGCGGTTGGCACAATTGCGCTGAGCACCTGGCGAAGGTCTTTGAGCAATATCGGTTTGAATAACGCGACATTCATACCTGCGGCCAGGCAACGCTCCCGTTCTCCCGGAAACACGCTGGCGGTGATTCCGATCAGCGGGGTGGCATTGCCTTGGGCACGCAAGGCACGCGCTAGCGCGTAGCCATCCATACCGGGCATATTCACATCGGTGAAGATTATGTCGAACGTTGCATGCTGCAATGCCTCCAGCAGCTGATAACCATTTTCGACCGCCTGAACCGTACCGCCGAGGGCTTCCAGCTGTTTCTTGAGAAGTTGACGGTTCAGCGGGTGATCTTCCGCAATCAAAATGCGCAGGCCCACTATTGGTTGGACCGGTGGCAACGCGGGGTTTTGGACGGCAGTGAGACCTTGCCCGCTTGCCAGACTGAGTGCCGACGACAGTGATTCCTGGCTATACAAACTGGCGCAAATTTCGTGCTGCATTTGTTGCGGGATTAGCGGGCCGTCGGGAAGCAGTCGGATCACGGGCTTGCCCGGGTCGGCGGCCTGAGAGCGGCTGGCAGATCCTTGCCGCGTTCCCGCGGTGACTTGCACGATCCCGCGTCCCGCATCGGACACTGGCGCGCCAGCAATATGAATTGGATAGCCAGCCTTCTGCAGTTGCTGCGCAATGTTGTCGCGCACTTGTGGATCATCTATTTGCAAATCGACGACGGGTCGCAATTCTGGCGGCGTCGCAGCGGCGGCGTTGGGTGCAACAGCGGCCAGATGTGCAGGGACGCTGACAGTAAAGCAGCTACCCACGTCGGGCTCGCTTTGCAGACTGATTTCGCCCCCCATTAAATGGACCAGTCTGCGGCAAATCGACAACCCCAGACCGGTGCCACCAAATTGCCGGGTCACGCTGGCATCCGCTTGTATAAAGGGCTCAAACAGTTGCTTTTGCGTGGCAGGATCGATGCCAATCCCGGTATCGCGAACACTAAATACTAAATATGAGAAGCCAGCGGCGGATTCCTCGCCAGCTATCGGTGTGAGCTGTGTGCTGCGCGCTTCCAGCCACAGCCGCAGGGTTACGCTGCCAGTCTGGGTGAACTTGATGGCGTTGGATAACAGATTGCCCACAATCTGACGCAGACGGGTGGCGTCGCCCAGTAGTTCGGGCAGGCCTGGCTGCAATTGGCAATACAACTTCAGCCCTTTTTTGTGGGCAAGCGGATAAAAGCTACGTACTACGCTTTCCAGGATCGGCACCGGCGCATAGGGAAGATGTTCCAGCCGTAACGCACCCGACTCGATTCGCGAAAAATCCAGAATGTCGTCAATGATCGCCAGCAGCGTTTGCGACGATTCACGCATGGTCTGAAGAGCTTCACCCCGGGTAGCGGGCATATCGGACTCGGATAGCAAATCCAGCGTTCCCAGCATGCCATACAGCGGGGTGCGTATTTCGTGGCTCATGGTCGCCAGAAAGGTCGACTTGGCTTCGTTAGCCGCGATGGCGGCCTGGCGGCTGCTTGCTTCGGCCTCCCGCGCGCGCTTGAGTTGAGCGGCCCAAGGGCGTAGATACCGGTGCCGGACCTGGTACACGGCAAAAAAAAGCAGGCTGACTGACAGCACGTAAACCAGCAGTATCCAGCTAATGCTGGTGAGATTCATCAGCAACAAAGCCGAAACCGGGTACGCGTAGACCACGCCCCAGGCTTGATGGCCGGTTCTGCCAGCAATATAGAAAAAACCGTGATCAAACCAGGACCGGGAAACGACGGCCCCACCAAGGTCCGGTGCGTGGGCCTGCAACGAAGCCACGGTCAACCGGGAGTCTGGTGCTGACCAGATCAAGCTGGATGAACCGACATTCACCAGATTGACCATTTTTCCCCAGTACTGTTTATCCAGTTCTGGAATTACCACATCCTGCGGCAAGCTGCTGGTGGGGATTCCGGTTACGACATAGCGGTCAATGGTGCCGTCAGGCCCACGAACAGGCAGGACACAATTGAACATCTGCATTCGCTCAAGCTGGTCCTCTGTGGCGGCCAGCCAGAATGGAGAATCTGGGTTTCCGGCAAGTTGGCCAGCGCGAATCCGTTCTAGCAACTGTTGTAGCGTGGCGGGCGAGAGATGCAGTTTCTGCAGATAGCCCTCGCGAGCACTGAGAATCGCTCTGCCACTGGCGACGTCTATTCCCACGACATAGGCCGGGCGCTTATCCTCGTTTGACCATAAAAAAGGCGAGAGAAAAGCAAACCGCAAGCCACGCTCGGCCAAGTGCAGCGCCCGTTCCCGACTGATTGGGATATCAGTGGTTAGCAAAACCAGTGGCTGACCCCATTCTTCTTTGTCCAGAATGGACAAACTATTTGAGGGATACGCCAACACGGCATCTGCCAATTGTTGCAGGCGCTGATGGTCGATCATGCTCACTGGCACAGCGACATCATTGCGGGTCAGACTTCTCACAAACGCTTCGTTGGTACGTTGAATCATAAGAACGCCATTGAAATGATTGCGGCTCAACCCACTCAATACCCAAACGGTTTGCTGGAAT
This sequence comes from Silvimonas sp., assembly GCF_031291215.1. NCBI lineage: Bacteria > Pseudomonadati > Pseudomonadota > Betaproteobacteria > Neisseriales > Chitinibacteraceae > Silvimonas > Silvimonas sp. The sequence continues at coordinate 282,777 of NZ_JARLJK010000144.1, read as the reverse complement.
AGTCCATAAATTGCAAAAACCAGAACCGAGGTCATCAGTATCAGTATCAGCCCGGCCGCCAGACTGAACATTCTGCCGGACTGCAGTGATTCGTCAGCTAGCTTGCGATAGTGGGTGAAATTGAGGTTCAACGCTGGTGTCCGCAGGATGCGTATACGAGGTTTGAGCGACCACACCCCGTACATATAAAAAATCAAGGCTGTATGAGCGGTTACACCAATGGTTACCGTCCGCAGCGACTGCCTACCCCGTAAGCATAGGCAATCTCCGGTTTTACGCGAGCGATGCCGCGGGCGGTTCACGTCTCTTGGCGCGCGCCCGGTGATCCGTATAGTCGACGTGCAGGCACCAGATACTCACTTGCTGCGCGCCATAAAACAAAAAACCCCCGTTTGTACGGGGGTTTTCTTTGGGGAGGCCGTCGATCCAGCAGAAGGCATCAGACAGCCCGAAGTACCAGGCTTAAACGTTGAACAAGAAGTTCAGGACGTCGCCGTCTTTGACCACATATTCCTTGCCTTCGGCCCGCATCTTGCCGGCTTCTTTGGCGCCCTGCTCACCCTTGTAGCTGATGAAATCAGCGAAAGCGATAGTTTGGGCACGAATAAAGCCGCGCTCAAAGTCGGTGTGGATAACGCCCGCAGCCTGCGGCGCGGTGTCGCCCTTGTGGATGGTCCATGCGCGCACTTCCTTCACACCGGCAGTGAAGTAGGTTTGCAGGCCCAGCAGCTCGAAGCCAGCGCGGATCAGACGATTCAGGCCTGGCTCTTCCAGACCCAACTCTGCCAGGAATTCGGTTTTGTCTTCATCCGGCAACTCGGCAATTTCGGACTCAATAGCGGCACATACGGCCACAACCGGCGCGCCTTCGGTCTTGGCGTATTCGGTTACTTTATCCAGCAGCGGATTGTTGGTGAAGCCATCTTCTGCCACGTTGGCAACGTACATGGCTGGCTTGGCGGTTAGCAGGCACAGTGGCTTGATCAGCGCTTTTTCATCGGCACTCAGACCAACCGAACGCACGGGACGGCCTTCATTCAGCACGGGCAGCAGTTTTTCCAGCACCGCCACCAGTTGTTGTGCGTCTTTGTCACCGCTGCGGGCTTTCTTGCCATCACGCAGAATGGATTTCTCAACGGTCACCATATCGGCCAGTGCCAGTTCGGTACCGATCACGGCAATGTCATCGATCGGGTCAACGCGGCCGGCAACGTGAATGATGTTGTCGTCGTTGAAGCAGCGCACCACATTCACGATGGCATCGGTTTCGCGGATATTGGCCAGGAACTGGTTACCAAGACCTTCGCCCTTGCTGGCACCGGCCACCAAGCCAGCGATATCCACAAACTCCACAATCGCCGGAACGATCTTTTGCGGGTTGATGATGTCCGCCAGCTGCTGCAGGCGTGCATCCGGCACTTCGACGATACCGACGTTCGGCTCAATGGTGCAGAACGGGTAATTGGCCGCTTCGATCCCGGCTTTGGTCAGGGCGTTGAAGAGTGTGGATTTGCCGACGTTGGGCAAGCCCACAATGCCGCATTTGAGACTCATTGGATGATCCTTATTTTCAATTGGTGGACAACAGAAACGAGATGCATCCGGTGTTCTGTGTCGAGATATTCAGCGATGGCATATCCCAGGCAAGACGGCGCGGGATGTAGTTCCGGTGTATATCTACCGGAAACAGGCCAGAATTAGCCTCGATTGTACCACTGCATGGGCCGCCGCTCTGCTTGGCGACGGGCATCCCGCAAAATCACCAGGAACCGACACGAGGCGATACTTGTCGTTTGTTCATGAGGCCCACGGCGGTGTTTGTCTGACAGCCGAAACGGTCTTGCCCGGATAGTAGACGGCTGGTGCGTGGCGCACGCTGCTCGCACGGTGATCGGAGAACATGAATGTTATGGCAGAAACTGCTGGGGCTCTGGCACCTGGCGCAACGCGTCGTCTCCAAGACCATTGACGGCTTTTTTGACGATGAGCTGATGACGCGCGCGGCAGCGTTGGCGTTTTACTCAGCCTTGTCGTTCGCCCCGCTGCTGGTCTTGCTACTGTGGGTGGTGGCATCGCTCTCGCCGGATTATCAGACCCAATTGATTGATGGCTTGAATCGCATGGTTGGCCCGAAAGCCGCAGATGCCGTCCAGCTGGTAATTCGCAATGCCTCCAGCCGCCCCAGCGTGGGTAATCTGGCCGGGATCATCGGACTGACGATTACCCTGATTGCCGCTTCGGCGGTGTTTGCACAACTGCAAGGTGCAATCAATCGCGTGTGGGGTTTGCGCTCGCGGCCGGGTCAAGCGGTGATCGGGTGGCTGCGCTCACGCATGAACGCCGTGGGTCTGTTGTTGGCGGTAGCGTTTTTGCTGGTGATTTCTTTTTCGGCCAGTACGCTGATCGGCTTGTTTGTGCCCGGCCACACCGTGGCGTGGCAGGTGGTGGAGGCGAGTGTTTCGACCACTATTTTCGTGTTCGTGTTTGCCGCCATCTTCAAGGTCTTGCCCGATGCCATCATCGCCTGGCGCGATGCGCTGGCAGGTGCCGTGTTGACCGATCTGTTGTTCATCCTCGGCAAAATCGGCATCAGTCTTTACATACAAAACAGCGATGTCGGCGGTGCTTATGGACCAGCGGGCAGCGTGGTGGTGCTGCTGGTATGGGTCTATTACTCGGCCTTGATTCTGTTACTGGGTGCGGAGTTGACCGAAGCCGTGGCCGAAGCGCGCGGCGCCCCAATCCGGCCCACGGCTCATGCGGTGCGCATCCTCGTTAGAACCCAGGAAGATACGCCCGCATAAGCTTTCATCGCCCAGACTTAGTCTTTCTTGATTTTGACCGGGCGGCTCCAGCCCGGAATGGTCACTTGCCGTGCGCGGGCAATGGTCAACTCACCTTCCGGCGCATTCTTGCTGATCACCGAGCCAGCGCCGGTGGTTGCGCGATTGCCAATTGTCACAGGCGCAACCAGACAGTTGTTGGAGCCGATACGGACTTCGTCCCCGATCACCGTCACGAACTTGTTCACACCGTCGTAATTGCAGGTGATGGTACCCGCGCCCACATTCGTATCGCGGCCAATTTGAGCATCGCCAATATAAGACAGGTGGTTCACCTTCGAGCCAGTGCCGATCTGTGCGTTCTTGACCTCAACAAAGTTGCCGATATGCACGCCTTCGGCCAGCTTGGCACCCGGACGCAGTCGGGCATACGGGCCAATGAGCGAGCCTGCGCCCACTTCTGCGTTTTCCAGATGGCTGAACGGGTGAATCACCGCACCATCGGCAATCTGCACATTACGCAGTACGCAATTGGCGCCAATCTGCACGCCATCGCCCAATGTGACCGAGCCTTCAAATATGCAATTCACATCCACAAACACGTCTTTGCCATGCTTCAGTTCGCCGCGGATATCAATACGCGCCGGGTCAGCCAGCGTTACCCCGGCCACTAGCAATGCATGGGCCAGATTGGCTTGATGAATGCGCTCCAATTGCGCCAGCTGAACTTTGTTGTTGATGCCTTCGGCTTCCCAGGCATCGGCCGGTTGTGTCGTCACTACCGGTACGCCATCACGCACGGCCAAAGCGATCAAATCGGTCGCGTAGTACTCGCCCTGAGCATTGTCGTTCTTCAGTTCAGACAGCCACTGCGCCAGACGCCCCGTCGGCAGCGCCAGGATGCCGGTGTTGATTTCGCGAATCGCCGCTTGTTCGGGCGATGCGTCTTTTTGCTCGACGATGGCTTGAACTTCACCCGCCGCATTACGCACGATGCGGCCGTAACCAGTCGGGTTAACCAGCGTCACCGTCAGAATGCCCAGCTTGCCATCGGCACTGGCTGCCAGCAGGGCTTGCAATGTTTCAACGCGGGTGAGCGGAACGTCGCCGTACAGCATCAGCGTGATATCACTGCTCAGATGGGGCAAAGCCTGCGCCAACGCATGACCAGTGCCCAGTTGGTGCGCTTGATGAGCCCAAGCCAGATCAGCATCGACGCTCAATGCTGCCTGCACCTGATCACCACCGTGGCCATACACGACCACCGTTTTTGCGGGCTGCAGCGCGCGCGCCGTGTCCAGTACATGCCCCACCAGCGGTTTGCCGGCAATTCGGTGCAAAACCTTGGGCAGGGACGAGTACATGCGTTTGCCTTGGCCGGCAGCGAGGATTACAACATCAAGACGGGACATGGGTTTATCCTGGAAAACAATAGCCGCCATTTTACCGGTCAGCTGCAGCTGTGACATAGGAAACGCCGCAATTATCGACTCAAGCGCGCTGATCCGCTGGTAAATGCACTCACCACTCGTTCAATCGGCCATGCCAAAACTGCAAAACTACGGAAATAAAAAAAGCAGCCCGCAGGCTGCTTTTTCCGGATCGCACAATGGCGCGTCTTAGTGACCGCGTTTCTTGAGCTTCTCCACGACTGAGAGCATTGCCACCGCTTCCACCAGTTCGGCCTGCGCCATAGCGAAGTCCATCTGGGTCTTGCGGTTTTTAATTCCCTCTTCAGCCTTGGCCTTGGCTTCACGCGCCTTGGCTTCATCGATATCCGCACCACGGATGGCTGTATCAGCCAGCACAGTGATCGAATGCGGTTGCACTTCAAGCAGGCCGCCAGACACGTACAGGATGACATCCGGTTCGTGAGTGTTGGCCAGCTTGATGCGAATCGCACCTGGACGAATACGAGTCAGGAGAGGCGCATGGCGCGGGTAAATACCGACTTCGCCGCCTTCTGCCGGTGCTGTGAAAAATTCAGCAACACCAGAGAAAATCAGCGATTCGGCGCTTACCACGTCAACATGTATGGTCATCGCCATAGCCTACTCCCTTATTGCAAGGTCTTGGCTTTTTCGATCGCTTCCTCGATACCGCCAACCATGTAGAAGGCTTGTTCGGGGAGGTGGTCGTAATCACCGTTGAGAATGCCCTTGAAGCCCTTCAGGGTTTCCTTCAGTGGCACGTACTTGCCTGGTGAACCAGTAAAGACTTCGGCCACATGGAACGGCTGTGACAGGAAACGCTGGATTTTACGGGCACGAGCCACGGACAGCTTATCGTCCGGCGACAATTCATCCATACCCAGAATTGCGATGATGTCTTGCAATTCTTTGTACTTTTGCAAAGTCTGCTGCACGCCACGCGCCACGCTGTAGTGCTCGTCGCCAACAACTTGCGGGTCGAGCTGACGCGAAGTGGAGTCAAGCGGATCGACCGCAGGGTAGATACCCAGCGAAGCGATGTCACGCGACAACACAACGGTTGCGTCCAAGTGGGCGAAGGTGGTTGCAGGCGACGGATCGGTCAAGTCATCCGCTGGCACGTAAACGGCCTGGATGGAGGTGATCGAGCCAGCCTTGGTCGAGGTAATCCGTTCTTGCAGAGCACCCATTTCTTCTGCCAGCGTAGGCTGATAGCCCACAGCAGAAGGCATACGGCCCAGCAACGCGGAAACTTCAGTACCAGCCAGCGTGTAGCGGTAGATGTTGTCCACGAAGAACAGGATGTCACGACCTTCGTCACGGAAGTTTTCCGCAATGGTCAGACCAGTCAACGCTACGCGCAGGCGGTTGCCCGGCGGTTCGTTCATCTGGCCGTACACCATCGCCACTTTGTCCAGGACGTTGGAGTCTTTCATTTCGTGGTAGAAGTCGTTCCCTTCACGGGTACGTTCGCCCACACCGGCAAACACGGACAGACCCGAGTGTGCCTTGGCGATGTTGTTGATCAATTCCATCATGTTGACGGTCTTGCCCACACCAGCGCCGCCGAACAGACCAACCTTACCACCCTTGGCAAACGGGCAAATCAAGTCAATAACCTTGATACCGGTTTCCAGCAGATCGATAGACTGGTTCAGTTCGTCGAATTTCGGGGCGAGTTGGTGAATGGCGCGGCGGGCTTCGGTTTCAACCGGGCCTGCATCGTCAATCGGGTTACCCAACACGTCCATGATACGGCCCAGAGTAGCCTGACCCACCGGAACCGAAATCGGAGCGTGGGTGTTGGATACCAGAAGACCGCGCTTCAGACCATCGGTCGTACCCATGGCGATCGCACGCACAACGCCGTCGCCCAACTGTTGCTGGACTTCCAGCGTCAGTTCAGGTTCGGCCAGTTTGAGCGCGTCATACACCTTGGGCAGGTTGTCGCGCGGGAATTCCACGTCCACAACCGGACCAATGATTTGCACAATTTTGCCTTGGCTCATCGTAGGTTCCTAATAGCTTGCATCAATCGGTTAGCCGCCTGCATCAGACTGCTGCCGCACCAGAGACGATTTCCGAGAGTTCCTTGGTAATCGCAGCTTGACGCGTCTTGTTGTACAGCAGTTGCAGGTTGCCGATCACCTTGTCGGCGTTATCGGTTGCAGCCTTCATGGCCACCATGCGCGCAGCCATCTCGGATGAAATGTTTTCCGCCACGGCTTGATAAATCAACGCTTCCACGTAGCGATTCATCAGTTCGTCAATGACGGTCTTTGCATCCGGCTCGTACAGGTATTCCCAGTTGTAGCCGTGTTCCGGTTGCCCAAAGGCATCACCGGAAAGGGGCAACAGCTGTTCTACCGTCGGCTCTTGCTTCATGGTGTTGACGAATTTGGTATACACCAGCTGGACTTCGTCTACTTCGCCCGCGATAAACGCATCCACCATCACCTTGACCGGTCCGATCAAGGATTCGAGGTGAGGCGTATCGCCCAGAGCTACTGCAGAAGAAATCACCTTGGCGCCGTTGCGGGTCATAAAGCTGAAACCCTTGTTACCAATTGCGGTAACAGCAACTTCGACGCCTTGCTGGTGCAGTTCTTTCATCTTGGTGACGGACTGGCGCAGTACGTTGGTATTCAAACCACCGCACAGGCCTTTGTCCGACGTAACCACGATCAGGCCAACCCGTTTAACGCTTTCGCGCTTCTGGAGGTATGGATGCGGGTAGTCCACAAATGCTTGCGAAAGGTGAGCCGCTACGTTGCGGATCTTTTCGCCGTAAGGACGGGCCGAACGCATGCGTTCTTGCGCCTTGCGCATTTTGGATGTCGCGACCATTTCCATAGCGCGGGTGATCTTCTGCGTGTTTTTCACGCTTTTGATCTTCGTACGGATTTCTTTACCGCCTGCCATGATCCAGTTCCTTTTTCAGTACCGAATCAGTACGCGCTGCTGGCTTTGAACGCGGCCACGGCTTTCACCACTGTGGCTTCGTCTTCATCCGACAAGGCGCCCTTGGCATCAACGCGGGCCAGCAAATCAGCGTGGTTCGCTTTCAGATCAGCCAGGAAGGCCGATTCGAATGCGAGTGCGCGATTAACTGGAACATCGTCGTAGCTGCCCTTGGCAATCAGCAACAAGGTCACGGCCAGTTCGCCAACCTTGAGCGGGCTGTATTGAGCCTGCTTCATCAGTTCGGTCACCATCTTGCCGCGCTCAAGCTGCTTGCGGGTCGCTTCGTCCAGGTCGGAAGCAAACTGCGCGAACGCAGCCAGTTCACGATACTGAGCCAGCGCCAGACGTACACCACCGCCGAGCTTCTTGATCACCTTGGTCTGCGCTGCACCGCCAACGCGGGACACCGAGATACCGGCGTTCATCGCAGGACGGATACCGGCGTTGAACAAGTCGGTTTCCAGGAAGATCTGGCCATCGGTAATCGAAATCACGTTGGTCGGCACGAATGCAGACACGTCACCCGCTTGGGTTTCGATAATAGGCAGCGCAGTCAGCGAACCAGTCTTGCCCTTCACTTCGCCGCCGGTGAGTTTTTCAACTTCAACTGCATTGATACGCGAAGCGCGTTCGAGCAGACGGGAGTGCAGATAGAACACATCGCCCGGGTATGCTTCGCGGCCCGGAGGACGGCGCAGCAACAGGGAGATTTGACGGTAAGCAACGGCTTGCTTGGACAAGTCATCGTATACGATCAGGGCATCTTCGCCGCGATCGCGGAAGTACTCACCCATTGCGCAACCGGAGTAAGCAGCAATGTATTGCAGCGCAGCGGATTCAGATGCAGCGGCAGCCACCACAATGGTGTGAGCCAGCGCGCCGTGTTCTTCCAGCTTGCGCACTACGTTGGCAATCGACGAAGCCTTCTGGCCAATCGCAACGTAGATACATGTAACGCCAGTACCCTTCTGGTTGATGATCGCGTCCAGAGCAACGGCAGTCTTGCCGGTCTGACGGTCACCAATGATCAGCTCACGCTGGCCACGACCGATCGGCACCATGGTGTCGATGGCTTTCAGGCCAGTTTGCAGCGGCTGGTCAACCGATTGACGCGCAATAACGCCCGGCGCGATCTTTTCGATCGGGCTGGACAGCTTGGCGTTGATCGGGCCTTTGCCATCGATAGGTTGACCCAGCGAGTTGACCACACGGCCAACCAGTTCCGGACCTACCGGGACTTCAAGAATACGACCGGTACACTTGACTTCATCGCCTTCGGAGATGTGGGTGTATTCACCCATCACCACGGCACCAACGGAGTCACGCTCCAGGTTCAGTGCCAGACCGAAAGTGTTGCCCGGGAATTCCAGCATTTCGCCTTGCATTACATCGGACAAGCCGTGAACGCGGACGATACCGTCGGTGACCGACACAACCGTGCCGACGGTCGCAGTTTGTGCGCCTTCGGACAGGTTCTGGATCCGGGCCTTAATCAGTTCACTGATTTCAGACGGATTGAGTTGCATTAAAAATCTCCTAACTCTTCAGGCTCGTCGCCAGTTCAGAGAGCTTGCCGGCTATGGATGCGTCGATCACAACATCACCTACCGTCACTTTTACGCCGCCGATCAATTCGGGGTTGGTAGAGGTTGTAGCCGCCACCTTGCGTTTGAAGTGTTGGGCAAGCGAAGTCTTGAGTTCTTCGACCTGAGCGGCATTGAGCGGGAAAGCCGATTCGATTTGCGCTTCCACTTCGCCAGCTTCGGCAGCCTTGTACGACTCATACAAGTCGCGGATGGCGGGAAGCACAGTGAAACGGCCGTTTTCGATAATCAGCGTGACGAAGTTTTTCACTTCATCGCTCACGCCTGCGCCCAGCAGCTCGACCAGCAATTGCTGAACCTGAGCAGCGGAATATCTTGGGTCGGACGCGACTGTTTGCGCCAGCTTGTCATCGGCGATAACGCCGAGCTTTGCCAACACTTCGGACCATTGGTCCAGCTTGCCGCTTTCTTTACCAAGACGGAACACAGCCTCGGCGTACGGCCTTGCGACGGTGATGAGTTCTGCCATGACTGATTACAGTTCCGCTTTGATCGAATCCAACAGCGCGGCATGTTTGCCGGCGTCGATTTCGTGCTTCAGGATCTTGGTTGCACCTTCAAGGGCGAGGCTCGCCACTTGTTGACGCAACACACCCTTGGCCTGTTCGACTTGCTGTGTGATTTCGGCTTGGGCGCCCGCCAGCAGGCGATCGCTTTCCACCTTGGCCTTGTCTTTCGCCTCGTCGACGATTTGGTTGGCGCGTTTTTCAGCCTGGGCAATCAGCTCTGTAGCTTGTTGCTTGGCTTCACGCAGCTTTTCAGCAGAAGCTTTTTCGGCATTGGCCAGATCTTGCTTGGCACGATCTGCTGCCGACAAACCTTCAGCAATGCGCTGCGCGCGCTTTTCCATCATCCCGGTCAGCGGAGGCCACACGATTTTCATCGTGAACCACACCAGCAAGGCAAAAGTGATTACCTGGCCAATGAGGGAAGTATTGAATTCCACGTTGTAGCCCTCCAGTTTTTCGCGGTGACGTGACTAATTAACCAGCGAGTGCGGAGAGGAACGGGTTGGAGAAGGTGTACAGCAGAGCAACACCGACGCCGATCATGGAGATCGCATCCAGCAGACCGGCGATAATGAACAGCTTGGTTTGCAGAACCGGGATCATTTCCGGTTGGCGAGCCGAGGACTCGAGGAATTTGCCGCCCAGGATGGCGAAACCGATAGCGGTACCGAGTGCAGCCAGACCAATCATCAGTGCGGCAGCGATTGCAGTTGCGCTTTGAACGCTAGCGATTACTTCGGGTGCAGCCATTTTGTTGTATCTCCTGAAAAGGAAGTTGACAAGATAAGGGGGTAACTCGAACCGGGCAGCGCAATGCTACCCGGCGCGATACTTTAAAACCGCAGCGCCCAAACCGGACGCCAGCCGGCTTAGTGGTCTTCCACCGCCATCGACAGATAAACGATGGTGAGAACCATGAATACGTATGCTTGCAGCGTTACAACCAGCACGTGGAAGATAGCCCACGGTGTGCCCAGCACCCAGTTGATCCACCAAGGCAGCAGTGCGATCAGGATGAACAACAGTTCACCGGCGTACATGTTGCCGAACAACCGCAGTGCCAGCGAAATCGGCTTGGCGATCAGTTCAATCAACTGGAACAGGAAGTTGGGGATCAGCAGACAAACCTTGCCGACGGTACCTTCAGCATGGAACGGTGCGGTGAACAGTTCCTTGATCCAGCCGCCCAGACCCTTGGCCTTGATGGAGAAACCAATGATGTACAACAGCACAGAGATCGACATGGCGAATGTCTGGTTTACGTCGGCGGTAGGTACCACGCGCAGGTAAACATGGTGAGGATCAGCACCAAAGAAGGTGACGCCAATCCATTGCGCGATCATGGGGAACAGGTCAACCGGGAAGAAGTCCATGGCGTTCATCAGGAACACCCAGCAGAAAATAGTCAGCGCCAGTGGGCCGATGACCTTGCTCTTGCCATGGAAGGTATCTTTGATATGGGTGTCGACCATCTCGACGATCAGCTCGACAAAGTTTTGCAACTTGCCAGGCACACCGTCAGTTGCCTTGCGGGCAACCAGACCAAAAACGCCGACGAAGATGAAACCAAGAACCAGCGCCACCCAGAATGTATCCAGGTGGAAATTGGCCATTGTTCCTTCGGTGTGCAGACGGTTGTGCGTCAGATGGTGAAGGATATATTCGGTTGAGGTCTGTTCAGCCATGATTATTTCTTGTCTTTAAATTTGATCAAAAGCCCGAACCAGAAGGCCGAGGCCGCTGCAGCGTATCCGAAGATAAGCGCTGGCCAGACCACCTTCCGGTGAAAGACGAAAATCGCCCCAAAGGCCACCAGGGTAAACGCCATTTTTAGTGCTTCGCCCAGAAAGTGCAGTTTCATCAGCACTTCTGGCGGCCCATAAGGCAACTGGTAAGCCGTTTTAGCGTAAATGAGGGAACCCAAAACTGCGACAGTGCCACCCATGACACTTGCAATTCCTGCTTGCGAACCCCATAAAATAAAAACGAGCACCGCGACCGCTAGAGTAATCCAGGCCTTAAGCCGGATGATGCCCCGGATCTGTGCTTTGTTAACCATTTTGTTACGCCAGGCAAATATCCGGCGATTATACGGATGACGCTTGTTGCGCGTCAATTTTACACATTGAAGTTACTGGGTTTTTGACCCATGCCGGGTTTTCGGGCGCTCATCTCGCAAGAATTGCACCAATATTGTGCGTTAGCCTTGCAGGTCTGGTCAGGCCGGCGGAAAGTCCGTTTTGCAACTATTTCAATAGCGCCAGCAAACGGTCCAGGTCATCCAGACTAGTGTAGTCGATCATCAACTTGCCGTTGCCGCGTTTGCCATGCTTGATGGCAACCGTTGAGCCAAGACGGGATGAAACTTCTTCTTCCAGCCGGGTGATATCCGGATCAGCTTTCTTTTCTTCACGTGCCGGCACTTCTTGCAATAGACGCTGCACCAGCGCTTCAGTTTCACGCACCGACAAGCCTTTGAGTGCTACCGTGCGCGCCGTGTCGATTTGCTTAAGCGTTGGCAGCGCCAGCAATGCGCGCGCGTGGCCCATGTCGAACTGACCGGCCGCCAGCAAGTCGCGTACCGGTTCCGCCAGATTCAGCAAACGCAGCAGATTGGTTACGGTCACACGGGATTTACCCACCGCATGGGCAACGGCTTCATGCGTCATGCCAAACTCATCAATCAGCCGCGACAAGCCTTGGGCTTCTTCCAGCGCATTGAGGTCTTCGCGCTGGATATTTTCGATCAGCGCCATCGCCGCCACGGCTTCGTCCGGTACTTCGCGGACCAGCGCAGCAATTTCAGTCAGGCCCGCCAGTTGGCAAGCGCGCCAACGGCGTTCACCGGCGATGATCTCGTAACGATCTTCCGGGCCACCCGCAATCGGGCGCACCAGCACCGGCTGCATCAGGCCTTGCGAACGAATCGACTCGGCCAGTTCTTGCAACGCGGCTTCGTCCATCTGCGTACGCGGCTGATATTTGCCCGGTTGGAGACTGGTAACGGGCAATTGTTGAAGCGATTCGTTGGCCGCCTCATCGCCCATCAATGCGTCCAGGCCACGACCCAGGCCTTTGAATTTTTTGTTCATGTTCGGGTGATTCCGGCGAATGGGATTGGCATCAGCGATTGCATCTGCAATTTAAACAACCGGCTGTGCAGCATCGACCGGATTATGCCGTGCCAGCAACTCTTCGGCGAGTTGCAAATAGGCTTGCGCGCCTTTGGAGGTTTTGTCATAGGACAGAATCGGGCGGCCATAACTGGGCGCTTCTGCCAGACGTACGTTGCGTGGAATCACGGTGTGGTAAAGCTTGGAAGTGAAGTGCTTGACCAGTTGATCCGACACTTGCTGGGCGAGCGTGGAGCGCGGATCAAACATCGTCCGCAGCAAACCTTCGATCTCGATGCGGCGATTCAAACCTTGCTTCACCCGGCGCAAGGTGTTGACCAGGTCCGACAGACCTTCCAGCGCGTAGTACTCGCACTGCATGGGAATCATCACTGCGTCAGCAGCGACCAGGCCGTTCAGCGTCAGCAGGTTCAGCGCAGGCGGGCAATCCAGAATCACAAAATCGTAATTACCGGAAATACCGCCCAGCGCGGTTTTCAGGCGGGACTCGCGAGCTTGTGCCTCGACCAGTTCAACTTCGGCACCGGCCAGATCGCGATTGGCCGGCAACAGATCAAAACCACCGTTTTCGGATTTGACCAGTACATCGTTGATTTGCGCTTCGCCAATCAGCAGGTTGTAGACCGTGGCGTCGACCTTGCCCTTGTCGATGCCCGAACCCATCGTGGCATTGGCTTGCGGGTCCAGGTCGACCAGCATGACGCGTTTACCCAGATGGACCAGGCTGGCGGCCAGATTCACCGCCGTCGTGGTTTTACCCACTCCGCCTTTCTGGTTTGCGATCGCAAGCACACGCGTCATCAGACTTCACACCTCTTTGATTAGAACCAGACAGCGCTCGGCTTCGAGGCCGGGCACTTTCAATTGAGCAACCTCGGTCACCACGAGGTCTTTGGGCAACAGCGCAATTTCCTCATAAGGATACACGCCTTTGAGAGCGGCCCAGTAACCACCGCTCGCCAACAGGTGGCGCGTCAGTTTGACGAACTCGCCCAATTCAGCGAATGCGCGCGAGGTAATGACCTGGAAAGGCGCTTCCGGGTGATAGGCCTCGACCCGGTCGCTGACAATGGTAACGTTGGGCAATTGCAGCTCAAGCAGCGCCTGGCGCAAGAAGGTGGTTTTCTTGTGATTGGAATCGAGCAACACCAGTTGCCAATCCGGGCGGGCAATCGCCAGCGGAATGCCGGGGGTACCAAAGCCGGAACCCACATCCAGGATGCGGGCATTTTGCCCGGCGGGGAAAGCGGCCAGCGGCGCCAGCGAATCGAGCAAATGGTGCGGCACCATGCGCTCAGGCTCACGAATCGCCGTCAGGCTATAGGTTTTGTTCCATTTTTCCAGCAAGCCGACATAGTCGAGCAGTTTCTGTTTTTGCGCGTCGTCCAGCTGGATACCCAGCGTGGCCAGACCGGCGTTGAGCACGTCGTTCATGAGTGGTTTTCTTTTGTTTTCTGTCTAGGTTAGAAGTGGTCAGACTCAGGCAGCTTTGCCCGCAGTTTCAACCAACTGCTTTTTCTTTAAATGAACCAACAACAAAGCAACGGCGGCGGGCGTAATTCCGGAAATCCGCCCGGCCTGGCCCAGTGTTTCCGGGCGATGCTTGTTGAGCTTTTGCTGGGCTTCAATCGACAGACCCACCACCTGGGTGTAATCCAGTCCTTCCGGCAAACGGAAGTCATCCAGCGTATCGCGCTTGGCCACTTCATATTGTTGTCGTTCGATATAACCCTGGTACTTAACCTGGATTTCGACTTGTTCGGCCACCAGCGGATCAGTCACCGGTGCCTCGCCCTCTTTCGGTTGTGCCGCAGTCAGGGTCAACAGCGAAGCATACGTAACTTCCGGCCGACGCAGCAGATCAACCAGGGTGTATTCGCGCTCAATCGCCTTACCCAGAACCCGTTCGGATTCCGCCGCATCCAGAATGCGCGGATTCACCCACGTCGATTTCAGGCGGGCAAGTTCGGCTTCCACCGCATCGCGTTTGCGCGAGAACAGATCCCATTGCTCATCGCCCACCAGGCCGAGCTGGCGGCCGGTTTCGGTCAGACGCAGATCGGCATTGTCTTCACGCAATTGCAGGCGGTATTCAGCGCGGCTAGTGAACATACGGTACGGCTCAGTCACGCCTTGGGTGACAAGATCATCCACCAGCACGCCCAGATAAGCCTGGTCACGGCCTGGCAGCCATGCCTCCTGTTCGCGGACAAACAGCGCGGCGTTCAAGCCAGCAAACAGACCTTGTGCCGCCGCTTCTTCATAGCCGGTGGTGCCATTGATCTGGCCCGCAAAAAACAGACCGGTTATGGCTTTGGTCTCAAACGACGCTTTCAGGCCGCGCGGATCAAAATAGTCATATTCAATGGCGTAACCCGGACGCATGATGCGGGCGTTTTCCAGGCCCTTGATCGAACGCACGGCGGAAAGCTGGATATCAAATGGCAGGCTGGTCGAGATACCGTTCGGATAGAACTCGTTGGTATCCAGACCTTCCGGTTCCAGGAAAATCTGGTGGCTGTCTTTGTCGGCAAAGCGATTGATCTTGTCTTCAATCGACGGGCAATACCGCGGACCAACGCCTTCAATCTTGCCGGTGAACATCGGGCTGCGATCAAAACCGGAGCGGATGATGTCGTGCGTCTGCAGATTGGTATGCGCCACCCAGCACGGCAACTGATGCGGATGCATGCCCACGTTGCCGCGGACCGAGAACACCGGCTCGGGTGTATCGCCTGGCTGTTCTTCCAGCACGGAGAAATCAATGGTGCGGCCATCGATACGCGGCGGGGTGCCGGTTTTCAGACGACCAACTGGCAAATCCAGTTCACGTAAACGATGCGACAACGTGACCGATGCCGGATCACCAGCGCGGCCGCCGGTGTGGTTTTCCATACCGACATGGATCTTGCCGCCGAGGAAGGTCCCGGCCGTCAGCACGACGGCAGATGCCTCGAAACGGATACCGATCTGCGTCACCACGCCGGTAACGCGATCGCCATCCAGCGTCAGGTCATCCACCGCTTGCTGGAACAAATCCAGATTGGGCTGGTTTTCCAGCATGTGGCGGATGGCGGCCTTGTAACGCACGCGATCTGCCTGGGCGCGAGTAGCACGCACGGCCGGGCCTTTGGACGAATTGAGCGTGCGAAACTGAATGCCGCCCATATCGGTAGCCAGCGCCATGGCGCCGCCCAAGGCATCAACCTCACGCACCAGATGCCCTTTGCCAATGCCGCCAATCGACGGATTGCAGCTCATCTGGCCGAGGGTTTCAATATTGTGGGTCAGCAGCAGTGTCTTCTGCCCCATGCGCGCAGCCGCAAGCGCGGCTTCTGTGCCGGCATGGCCGCCGCCAACCACGATGACGTCATAACGAGTGGGATAAAGCATGGGGTCTGTGCTACCGCTTTGATTGCATAAGGGGCAATATTCTACGGCAAAACAGGCACTTGCGCCACGTGAGGTGCGCCCGCAGGGGAATCAGAACAGAGCGGGGTGAAAAGGCGGGCCAACTTGCACTGATGACCCTGCTTTTCACCCCGTTTTCAGGCAGGTATTACAGCACGCCGTAGGTATGGGCGGCTTCCAGCGCAGCGCCCACGATGCCGGCATCGTTTTGCAGCGTTGCAGCGGTCACTTCGAAGCGAATGCCGGTCATTTCCGGGATGAACTTCTCGTGCTTCTTGCTGATCCCGCCGCCGATAATCACCAGGTCTGGCGACAGCAGCAAATCAAGATGCTTGAGGTAGCCATTCAGGCGCGGATTGAAGTCTTTCCATTTCAGATCAAGATCATCCTTGACCTTGCCCGAACAATATTTCTCGGCAATGGTGTCTTTCGGGAAAATCAGGTGGCCAAACTCGGTATTGGTAATGAGCTTGCCGTCCACAATCAGCGCCGTGCCAATGCCGGTACCCAAGGTAATGACCAGCACCTTGCCAGCACGACCTTTGGCGGCACCGAAAGTCTGTTCTGCCAGACCGGCAGCGTCCGCATCGTTGAGCAGCTTGAGCGGTTGGCCCACGCCGTCAGCCAGGATTTGCTCTGCCGGGGCATTCAGCCAGGTCTGATCGACGTTGGCGGCAGACAGCGTGACGCCATTGCGCACAATCGCCGGGAAGGTACAGCCAATCGGGCCTTTCCACTGAAAATGCTCAACCATCTGCTTGACCACAGCAGCGACCGCTTCAGGTGTAGAGGGCTGGGGTGTATCAAAACGGGCGCGTTCGGCGGCCAGTTCGCCGGTTTCAACATTGACTGGGGCACCTTTAATGCCGGTACCGCCGATATCAATCCCCAAAACGATTTTGGGCCCCTGAGCTGCGTTGGCCATGATGACTCCGTTGCGTTGCTGCACTGAATAGAAAATTAGATGTCTCGGATTACGATCCGGACCTTACCTGCAAACCCGCCTGGCGGGTGCAAATCGATCTCAAAAATCATCCGGGAATTTAACTGTTGTGCAATCAAAGTCAAGCCAGGCAATAACCCTAGCCCGGACAACAGCTGTGTCATGTGGATAAAACGCGACGGCTTACCTGCCCGCCTGCAGCTCGTTTAACCGCTTTTTGTCTTCTTCAGCATGCTGGCGAATGGTAACGATACTGGCCTGTTTAACCCGGGTATCGTCATCGATATCGTTGATTTCTTTCTGAGTCGCCAAGACCTCACCCAGCATGTCGGCGGGCGGAGTTCTGCCGCGTTTCTGGATAGTTGCAACCTGAGTATTGAGCCGGTCCAGCTTGGCCTGACCGCTCTGGCGCCGCAGTGTGTTGGTTTGCAAGCTGGCTTGCACCGACTCGATCTGCCGGTCGCGCAAGATATCAATATCTTTGGGGCTGGAGAACGACTGCAACAAGGCGCGATCGCGCCGTTGTTGATCCAGTTGCTGGGCTTTTTCAGTTTGCAGCCGGGCTTTTTCTTCTGGCGTCAGTTGCGGCGCGGGTTCCTTGCGCACCATGCCTTGGGTATCCAGCACCGATACGCCCTTTTTGGCGCCCGCCACTGGCGGCTTGTCGCTGTATTGCACCTGACCGTTATCATCCACCCAACGATACAACGCGGCATGAACCTGAGCGGCGACCAGCAACAATGCCAGCACGACCGGCAAACCTGAATACTTCATCATTACCCTCAAAATATCCGGAATTGCCGGTCGGCGTTTTCGCTCAGTCCCGACGAATCCCGTATTGCTCGCGGTAGGCCGCCGCTTTTTTCAAGTTATCGGCCATGCCCGCAGTGTTTTCCAGATAGCTCATCAGGTCATCCAGCGTGGCAATTGGAATCACCGGAATGCCATATTGCTGCTCAACTTCTTGTACTGCAGACAACTCGCCTGTACCACGTTCCATCCGGTCAAGCGCAATCAACACACCGGCCGGCTCGGCGCCGTGTGCCCGGATCATCGCCACGGATTCGCGGACAGACGTACCCGCAGAGATCACGTCATCGATAATCAAGACGCGCCCTTTGAGCGGCGCCCCGACCAGCACGCCACCTTCGCCGTGATCTTTTGCTTCTTTACGATTGTAAGCAAAAGGGGTGTTCCGCCCGGCTTGTGCCAGTGCAACTGCGGTAGTTGCAGCCAGCACAATCCCCTTGTACGCCGGGCCGAACAACACGTCGAACTCGATACCGGCAGCAGCCGCTGCCTTTGCATAAAACTGAGCCAGTTGACCCAGCGCCGCGCCGTTGTAGAACAATCCGGCGTTAAAGAAGTACGGCGAGGGGCGTCCGGCTTTGGTGATAAACTCGCCAAAACACAGCACATTCTGTGCCACGGCAAATTCGATGAAATCCTGGCGGAAATCGGACATAGTGAAACTGCCTCCTGATAACGATAGAAAGCCCGCTGCGACTTAATCGAAGCGACTTTCAAGAATTGTGATGGGGCCATGATGGGGCCAAGGCAGCCAGCGTCGGTTTATGCCATCGTACTGCCGCTTTTCGTAACCCCGGTGACAAAAAACAGCATATTATGCCCGCCCCGTGCCGGCTCATGCGATTTGAAATCACTGAAAATCCAGATGAGGGACTCGCTTTGCGCATCATTTCTGCCAATCTGAACGGCATTCGCTCCGCCGCCAATAAAGGTTTCTTCGACTGGCTTCCCACCCAGAAAGCTGACGTGATCGGGTTGCAAGAGCTGAAA
The DNA here is from genome assembly GCF_031291215.1 of Silvimonas sp. Classification (NCBI taxonomy): domain Bacteria; kingdom Pseudomonadati; phylum Pseudomonadota; class Betaproteobacteria; order Neisseriales; family Chitinibacteraceae; genus Silvimonas; species Silvimonas sp. The sequence continues at coordinate 264,199 of NZ_JARLJK010000144.1, read as the reverse complement.
GCGCAAGATGCCGATTTGACCGATCTCATGCGTAATCCGGATGGCATGCATGGTTATTTTCATTGCGCCGAAAAGAAGGGCTATAGCGGCGTAGGCCTGTATTGCCGTCGCAAGCCGGACAACGTGGTCATCGGGCTGGGTATTGAGGATATTGACTCCGAAGGTCGTTATATCCAGGCGGACTTTGGCAATCTGTCGGTGGTCTCGGTCTATCTGCCGTCGGGTTCGAGTGGTGAAGAACGCCAGACCGTCAAATTTGCCTTCATGGAACGCTTCTGGCACCACCTGGCTGCGCTGGCGCAAAACGGACGCGACATTGTGCTGATTGGTGACTGGAATATCGCCCACCGCGAGCTTGATCTGAAAAACTGGAAAGGCAATCTGAAGAATTCAGGTTTTCTGCCAGAAGAACGGGCATGGATCGGCAAACTGTTTGCCGAGCAAGGTTGGGTCGATGCCTGGCGCACGCTCTATCCGGAACTGCCGGGTTACACCTGGTGGTCCAATCGCGGGCAGGCTTATGCCAAAGATGTGGGTTGGCGCATCGACTACCATATTGTTTCGCCATCGCTCTCGGGCAAGCTCAATTCGGCCAGCATCTACAAAGACATCAAATTTTCTGACCATGCGCCGTTGCTGGTCGATTATGACTATCCGTTGTAATGAGCAATGCGTTCAAAACAACAGGTTGCCAGTATGAGTGATGATATTTCCCCTCGCGCCAAGGCCATCCCTGCAGCAGTGGTCGGCGCGGGTTTTCTCGGTGTCGCGGCATGGGACTGGACCAGTCGGCATAGCTGTACCGACATCGCCAACGGGCTGTGCGAATTCTTTCTGCGCTTTGCCAACGCCTGGTTTGGCAATGGCAATGCCTGGCAAGCCTGGGCAGTGGGCGAAGGATTGATTGGCGTGATCTGCTTTGCCTACGCCATTGTGCAGTTGCGCAAAGGCTGATTCACCCGCAATTCGCCACATCGCCAATAAAAAAGCCAACCCTGACCGGTTGGCTTTTTTTTCGCTAGGCAGTCTGCGCGGGCTCGGTATTTTCCGGCACGGCCGTCGTCCACGGTGCGACCTTGAATAGCAGCAGCATGCCTGGAATCGCCAGCAGCGCGCAGACCAGGAAAAACTGCTGCCAGCCAAAATGCTCCACCAGCACGCCAGTAGCGGCGTTGAAGAACGTGCGCGGCACCGCGGCCAGACTGGTAAACAGCGCGTATTGCGTGGCCGTATAACGCGGATTGGTAGTGCGGGCGATAAAGGCAGTGAACGCCGCCGTACCGAGTCCGACACCCAGCGCCTCAAAACTGATGACCAACGCCAGCGCGTATTGGTTAGCGCCCATGCCGGCCAGCCAGGCAAACCCCAGAATCGACGTCAGCTGTACCACGCCAAATAACCACAACGCGCGATTGATGCCCAGTTTGATCATCCAGATGCCGCCCAACAACGCGCCGATGACACTGGGCCAGAGTCCGGCATTTTTGGCAATCAACCCGATCTGGCTTTTGGTAAAACCCAGATCAAGATAAAACGGCGTCGCCAGCGCGGTGGCCATGCTGTCGCCGAGTTTGTAGAAAAAGATAAATGCGAGGATCAGCAGCGCGCTTTGCCAGCCATGTCGTGTCATGAACTCATGAAATGGCTCAACCACGGCTTCACGCAAAGTGGCGGGCGCCCGCGCCAGAGCGGGTTCTTCGACGCAAAGCGTGAGAATGATGCCGGGCAACATGAACAAAGCCGTCACCATGAATACCTGTGACCAGCTCAAATGGTCCGCCAGAATTAGGGACAACGCGCCCGGGATCAGCCCGGCAATGCGGTAGGCGTTAACGAACACCGAGTTACCCAGGCCCAGTTCAACTTCACTGAGGATTTCCCGGCGGTAGGCATCGAGCACGATATCCTGGCTGGCACTGAAAAACGCCACGATGCACGCCAATGCCGCAATCGACCAGATGTCCGTAAGCGGGTTAAACACGCCCACACCGGCAATCACCAGCAGCAGCACGACCTGGGTGGCCAACATCCAGCCACGCCGCCGCCCCAGATGCGGCAGGGAAAAGCGGTCCATTAACGGCGACCAGATGAATTTCCAGGTGTAGGGGATCTGAATCAGCGCAAAGAAACCAATCGCCTTGAGATCGACATGCTCGCTTTTGAGCCACGCCGGGACCAGATTGATGAGGATATAGAGCGGCAAGCCCGAACTGAAACCGGAAAACAGGCAAATCGCCATGCGGCGAGTGAACAGCAGTTGTTTCCAGTCGGGAGCAGTCATGCGCAGTTGCGGGGGCGATGGTTAGGGGTGCGATACCTTACCGCAACCCTCCCCTGGACGCACGCGACATCACAATGTCGGCTCAGACTCTGGCGGCCAGCACGCCACCTTTACTTTTGATAAACAGCTTGAGCTTGTCGCTATAACCCGGTTGCACGGCGTCAACTACCGAAGGATGCGCCAACAAAGCTGTACTCCAGGCATGGACTTTGGGTGCGGCATCAAACCAGCCGGACTCGCCCAGACTTTCCAATACCGGGAAATACCGGAAAACCGGACCAAAAGCAGCGTCAACCAGCGAGATTGATTCACCGGCAAAGAACGGACCGTTACTCACCGCGGCTTCAAGCCGGGCAATTTTGCCGAGGACATCTTTGCGGGCGTTTTCCAGACCCTCAGTATTGGCCGCAGTATAAAAACTCCACAACGAACCCAATGTCGCTGAAGAAAACTCCATCCACGCCCGATGCTGGGCTTTGGTGAGCGGATCCAGCGGATGCAGTTGCGGGCCGTAAACCTCGTCCAGGTATTCAGCGATCACTGACGATTCAAACAGCGTGGCGTCGTCAACTTGCAAAACCGGGACTTTACCGGTGGGCGAAAGCTGCAAAAACCATTCTGGTTTGTTGGCCAGATCGATATAGGTGCGCTCGAACGGGATTCCCTTTTCCAGCAGCGTAATCACGGCACGTTGCACAAAGGGGCAGAGATCAAAACTGATGAGATGCAAGCGGGGTTGCGACATATGGGGCTCCGGGAAGGAGCAACCTGCTCGGGTCAGGTTGCATCCGCTCTAGTTGGAGCCCACACCGGCACTATGCAAGATGGGATGCGGCAAAAAGAAGTAGATCAGTCATCCGTGGGCATGAGAAACCATAAGATCAGATACAGGATCAGCCCGGGGAAGCCCGCTACGCAGATCGACAGCAGAATAAACACAATGCGCAGTTTGTCGGCGCTGATGTCCATGTAATCGCCCATACCGCCGATTACTCCGGCGATCCAGCGATTGTTGCTGCTACGGCGCAAGCGTTTTTCTTCCATATTCCGGCTCTCCTGAAAATAAAAACAGGCGTGATATACACGCCCGTTCTGGCTTGGTCAGATTGGTGCGTTCAACGCACTTTACCTGATTCCCTATGGATTAACGGCCACCTTTCTTCAGGTATTCATCCATATCTGTCTTGTAGTTGTCGGACTTGGTGCCAAACACAGCCTGCACACCATTACCCACCATCATGATGCCTGCCGCGCCCATGGATTTGAGCTTGGCCTGGTCAACCTTGGTTGGGTCAGCCACTGCAATACGCAGACGGGTGATACATGCATCCAGACCCTTGATGTTTTCAGTGCCGCCAAACGCAGTCACCAACTGGCCAGCAAAAGCAAAGCGCGGATCAGATTGCGCCAGTGCTGCGCTCACCGAATCAGTAGTCGCGGTGGTTGCAGTTACCGTTGCGGCCGCAGCAGCTGCTGCGGAACCAGCTGCCACAACAGCAACAGGTTCGTCATCTTCACGACCCGGGGTCTTGAGGTTGAGCTTGGTGATCGCAAAACGGAATACAAAGTAGTAAATCGCTGCGTAGATCGGGCCAAGAATCAGCACGTACGCCCAGTGTTGCGCTGCCGGGTTATTGGCAAAGGCGTTGAACAGCAAGAAGTCGATGCCACCTTGCGAGAAGGTGAAGCCCATGTGCATGCCCAGCGTGTTAGCCACGAACTGGGTCGAAGCAGCCAGCACCGCGTGGATACCGTACAGCACCGGAGCCACAAACAGGAACGAGAACTCGATTGGTTCGGTAATACCGGTCAGGAACGAGGTCAGGGCAGCGGAGATCATGATACCGCCAACCATGGCGCGCTTTTCCGGCTTGGCAGTGTGCCAGATCGCAAAAGCAGCAGCTGGCAGACCGAACATCTTGAACAGGAATGCGCCCGACAAGATACCGGCGGTGGTGTCGCCCGCGAAGAAGCGGTTGATGTCACCGTGAACCACTTTGCCTGCAGCATCGGTAAAGCTGCCGATTTCAAAGAAGAACGGCACGTTCCAGATGTGATGCAGACCGAATGGAATCAGCAGACGTTCCACGAAACCATAAACGGTTGCGGCGGTACGCGGATCGCTGGCAGCAGCCCAGTGCGAGAACACGTCAATGCCGTGCTGGATCGGTGGCCAGATCACTGCCAGGATCGCGCCAACAAAAATGGCAGCGATACCGGTCACAATCGGCACAAAGCGTTTACCGGCGAAGAAGCCCAGATATTGAGGCAGCTGGATGCGGTAATAGCGGTTGAACAAGGACGCAGCGACCGCGCCGATGATAATGCCGCCGAACACACCGGTTTCCATGGACTTCATGCCAAGGACGGTGGCCGGAGCAACACCGGTCACTTCAGTCATAACGCCCATTGTGGCGATCATCACCACAAAGCCAACCACGGCAGCGATTGCTGCTACGCCGTCGTTTTCAGCCAGCCCCAAAGCCACACCTACGGCAAAGATGATCGGCAAGTTGCCGAAAATCGCGCCGCCACTTTGCGCCATGATGTGGTTAATAATCGTGGGGATAAACGTAAAGTTGGAACTACCAATACCAAGCAGCAAACCAGCGACGGGAAGAACCGCAACTGGCAGCATCAGTGCCTTGCCGATCTTTTGCAGAACGGCGAATGCCTGTTTGAACATGATGGCTTTCCTTGCCCTATGGGCGATTGCTGCGGTCATGACCAAATGGCCATGATCGGCTCTCGCCACTGTTTATAAACGTGCTTTTATATTCCAGCGGGCATTCTGCTCTTGGCGGCAGGCTGAACCAAATACGGCGTCCTCTGTACATATCGGGATTTAAGTGCCGTTTGTGCACTATTCACAACAGAAAACCGGCTGTTTCAAGCCTGTTCCCTGTTGTTAGGTGCAACTTACTGCAAAACCGAATTAATCGACCAGGCCAGACAACCGAGCGCGGACTTCAGCAACGGTGCCCATTTGCAGAACTTCAGCCGCCAGTTTCTGACAGTCAGCCTTGTTCAATTTACGCACCATGGCCTTGATGGAAGGGATCGACGGTACGCTCACCGACAATTCATCCACACCGATGCCCAGCAATACCGGCACGGCCAGCGGGTCGGAAGCAATACCACCGCATACGCCTACCCACTTGCCATGGGCGTGGGCGCCTTTGACGGTCATGGCGATCAGCCGCAGCACGCCTGGATGCAAAGCATCGGCCTGTTTGGCCAGCTTCGGATGACCACGGTCCATCGCCAACGTGTATTGGGTCAGGTCATTGGTACCTATGGAGAAGAAATCGACTTCGCGGGCAAAGATTTCGGACATCACGGCGGTGGAAGGTACTTCCACCATGATCCCGACTTTGACATCGGCGGTGACTGCCAGCGCGGCTTTTTCTTCGTTCACGATCTTGCGGGCCTCACGCACTTCTTCCAGCGAGGCAATCATCGGGAACATGATGTGCAATTTGGAGAACGGCGCGGCACGCAAAATGGCGCGCAATTGGGTACGGAACATTTCTGGCGCGGCCAGGCACAAACGGATACCGCGAACGCCGAGGAACGGGTTCTCTTCAACCGGCATGGGCAGATATGGCAAGGGCTTGTCGCCCCCCACGTCCAGCGTACGGATCACCAAAGTGCGCTCGGTACCAAGGGCTTTGGCGATATCGCTGTAAATCTGCGTTTGTTCTTCTTCGTTCGGCGCGTCGGTACGCTCCAGGTACAGGAACTCGGAACGCAACAGGCCAACGCCTTCTCCGCCGAGTTCAATCGAGTGTTGCGCTTCTTCCAGACCACCGATGTTGGCGACGACTTCAATATGCACGCCATCAGTAGTCACCGCTGGCAGGTTGGCGGACGCCAGTTCTTCGTCACGTTTTTTCGCCAGCGTAGCTTGACGATTGCGAATCTCGAGCACTTCGCTTTCAGACGGATTTTTACGCAGCGCACCTTTGCTGCCATCCAGAATAACGCTGGTACCGTTAGCCAGTTGCAATACGGCTTCTTCGATACCGCAAATCGCCGGAATATTCAGTGACCGCGCCAGAATTGCCACGTGGCTGGTGGCACCACCGCCCGTTGTAGCAAAGCCCAGCACCTTGTTACGATCCAGACTGGCCGTATCTGAAGGTGTAAGTTCTTCGGCGATAAGAATGGCGTTTTCTGGCACTTCCAACGCCGCTTCTTTCACACCCGTCAACAGACGCAACACCCGGCGACCGATATCGCGGATGTCGTTGGCACGCCCAGCCAGCAATTCGTTTTTCAGCTTGGCCAGTTTGTCGGCATAGACGGTAAATGCTTGTTTCCAGGCAAATGGTGCGCTCTTGCCATTGGAGATTGCGGAAAGAGCCAGATCCAGCAAGTCCGGGTCGGCCAGCAATTCCTGGTGAGCAGAGAAAATTTCTGCTTTGGACGCATCGCTGATCTCGGCCTTGAGCCCTTCCAGCTGCTGGCGCGCTTCTTTCAGCGCATCTTCCAGACGACGACGTTCCAGTTGCGGATTGTCACCAGCCTCGCGGACCTCAATGACTTCCTGGCGGACCTGGAAGATCTGACCGACAGCCAGACCTGGCGAAGCCGACACGCCCAATAACACGTTCGGATCATCGGAATGCGCTTTGGGAGCAGGGCGCGGTACGGCAACTGGCTTGGGTGCAGCAGTTGGCGCGCCGGCGGAGCCACAGTCTTCGCCCGAACCCGAACGAATCAACTCGCTCAGTGCTTTGAGCGCTTCAGCAGCATCAACGCCAGTGGCCTTGATGCGGATTTCATCATTGTTCTGGACTTCCAGACCCATGATGCTGACCACGGATTTGGCGTTTGCTTCTTCCGTACCGCGCACCAGTTTGATATCGGATTTGAAAGTCTTGGCGGCATTGGCCAGCACAGCAGCCGGACGGGCATGCAAACCGGTCGGGTTTGGTACGCGGATCAAATCGGTTTCGTTCGCACTAGCAGGCGCAGTAGTGGCGGTTGCCGGAGCAGTGCCGGCAAAGGTGACCGTCAAAGCCACTGTTTTACCGGCGTGAGCAAAGCCGCGCGCCGGTTGCATATTGGTGACGATGTCGCCGTTGGCAATCACGATTTCGGTCATCGTGCTCTTGCCGCGGCTGCTAATCAGTTGATCATCAAATTCAATCAGCGGCTGCCCAACGCTGACTTCGTCGCCTTCTTTGACCAGCGGCTTGAAGCCTTCGCCCTTGAGCATGACCGTATCCAGGCCGATATGCAGCAAAACTTGCAGGCCTTCATGGGTGGTCAGGGTCAGCGCATGGAAGCTTGATGCCAGCTGCGTGATTTTGCCTGCCGCCGGAGCCAGCAAAACATTTGAGGTTGGATCGATTGAGACGCCATCCCCCACCATCTTTTGCGCGAATACTGGGTCCGGTACGGCCTCAAGCGGCACAAAAAGACCAGAAAGGGGGGCAATCAATTCCACGGTTTGATTCGATAACGTCATGGCAACCTCAAGGTTTTTCTAAGCTTTTTCCGATCTTCCGGATGCAGTAAAGCCGGCTTGCTTTGGCAAAACCGGCATTCAGCCCGCGTTCGGGTATCGACACTGCTTCGTAGTTTAGAGCTTCATACGCGAGAGATCAGTGAAATTTTTCCCATTGTCATGTTGGCTTTCTGTCATGGAAATCCAGGCTGACCGGAATATGACTTGGAAAAACCACCCCAACCGCCTACGCAGGAGGCCGATAGGTGTTGTTTTCAGTAATGATTTCATCTAGATGTAAATCCCACGGTTCCACGGGCAAAGCCTTTACCCGCTGGCATTCGTAAGCCAAACCAATCAGCCGGGGCTTTTTCCAGATTTTGCGTGAGCGGCGGAAATGGAAGGTTGTATCGTAGTAGCCGCCACCTTGGCCCAGCCGCGCCAGTCGCTGGTCAAACCCGACCAACGGCACGAATACCAGGGATAAATCACGTGCTACACAGGTTTGCGGGTGTATTGGCACCGGAATATTGAACTGATCGCGACGCCAACTGACGGTTTCGTCAAAGCGGACGAACCGCATTTGCCGGCCACGGCGGGGAATTTGCGGCAAAAATACCCGACATCCGGCCTGGATCGCCCGCAAAATCAGCGGCCAGGTAGATAGCTCGCTGCCCATTGGCGCATAAACGGCGATGCGCGAACCGCGGCGCAAATAACCGTTTTGCAGAGCTCGTTGCATGATTGCAAGACTGGCTTGGCATCGGGAGGCGATATCCAGAGCCGCGCGGCGCTGGCGCAGGGTGCGCCGGAGGGCGGCTTTATCCGGATTTGCAGACATGGATCACAGGGATCGGTGCGGATACTTGAAGAGGGGGGCTTCCCGCGAGTGCCGGTCGGTTCATATCCTGAACCCGGAGGTTCAAGGGGCCGCTGGCCGTGCGCCATCAGGTGCATTCAACGAGGAATGCTCACAACAGGCGCTTCGTGGCTGGCGACCGAAGGATAAGCTAGGTTCAAGGAAATTAGAACCGTAATCGAACACCGCAGGAAAGCAATCGTCGCAGGTAGAAGGGTTTGCGCTCACTATGCCTAGAACAGTTCTGTCTGTCCCTTGAGCACCGCATCCACCGTAGCGTTCATGTCCGAGATTCTACGCCGATACGCACCAATGTCAAAACCACCTGCTTTCACGTGGAGATATTCATGCGCAATGTTGAGTGCGGCCATGATCGCAATCTTTTCGATGCCAATCACTTTGCCGCTCTCACGGATCTCGTGCATTTTGCCGTTAAGCACCTCAACGGCCTGAAGCAATGTTTCTTCTTCGTCATCCGGGCAGGCTACGCGAAACTCGCGGCCCATGATTGACACATCAAGCTGCTTGATCTGGCTCATGCTTCATCCTCCGGCAAACGCTCAATCAACGCGCTGACCCGCAATTTTGTTTCATCGAGCTTGCTGACCAGTTGCTGATTCAGTTGCGCCGCAGCCAGAATTTCCTGGCGCAGTTGGTGGTTATCACTGCGCAAGGCCGTGACAATGCGCGCCAACATGTGGATTTTTTCTTCAAGAGTGGCGAGTTCGGCGTCCATGTCGACCCATCGCGGTTTTAATTCTGTGGGATTCTATGACATCTAAGGCAAGCTTGCTGGGCTGTAACGTATTGTTGTGCGGCAAACCACGCTGTTTACGACTTCAAAAGCCGTAAATTCGCATATTTCAGCGCCTGAGGGCATCGACGGCCGCACACAAAGTCTGCATGCCTTCAATCAGACGTGGCCCCGGCCGCACGAACTGATCACCCTCCAATCCAAGCAAATGACCATTTTTTACCGCCGGAATTTGCGGCCAGGCTCGCCACATTTTCAGTGTCTCGGTCGGGCCAGTGCTCAGGATCAAGTCCGGAGCGAACGCTAGCACCACTTCGATGCTGACTTGCGGCGCCTCAGTTTTGGCATCCGCATACGGCGTAATCGCACCGCAATCGGCCAGTGCCTGACCGAGAAAACTCTGCCTGGACAACGTTAGTAGCGGGTGTTCGCTTACCTGCAAAAAAACCTTGACCGGATTTGCCGACCGATAACGCTGACGCAAAGCCTGATAACGGCTCTCCTGCTGTCGCGCCAATTGGTCTGCCACCGCATCCTGGCCCAGCAACCGCCCAAGGCGGCGCAGACTGGACGCGACATCCAGTGGCGTTTGTGGCCGGCTGACAAATACCGGGATGTGCTGGCGAATCAACTGCGCAACTGACTGGCTTACCGCCTGGCTTTCCCAAACTACGACCAGATCCGGATGAACCGCCAGGACGGCCTCGATATTAAGACTCTGAAAATCGGCCACTTTCGGCAACTTTTTGACGCTGGCCGGGTAGTCACTGGCCGTATCCACCGCCACCAGCGCAGCGGGCCGCAACGCCGCAACCAGCTCCGTGGCATGTGGCGCCAGGGTAACCACCCGTTGTGCTGGTTGGGGTAAACGAATGATCTGACCGTTGTCGTCCTTTGCTTCCACACTGGCAAAACCGAAAACCGGCACGGCTAGCAGCAGCGCGAAACACCAAACCCGAATCACTCCTGTTCTTCCTCGTCTTCACCCTTACTGCCCGCATGGGTGTAGTCGGTTTGGCGGATTGGCTGTGGTGGAGCAATGAAATCCTCCGGTGTTTCCAGCGTGATCCGACCCAAGTTGCCCGAGCGAAACTCCGTCAAAATCAACTCAGCGGTTTTCTGTTCATCCAGCACGCCACCAGGCAGGATCGCTCCACGCTTGCGGCCAATTTTCTCGAAAATCTGCTCGAAACCGCCGTCAAGATCAGCCAACTTGAAGCGGGCCTTCAACAATTCCGGATAGCGCTCGATCCAGGTCTGCACACCAAACCACGCCACTTCGGTCTCGTGGAACGCATTACGACCTACCGACCCGGCCAATGCCAGTCGAAGACCGGATTCTTCCCGCTCGATCCGTGGCCACAGCAAACCAGGGGTGTCGTAAAGGATCACGCCATCCAGCGTTTCTACCCGCTGCTGCCGCTTGGTCACACCGGGCGTATCCGCCACCTTGGCGACCTTGCGATTCATCAGCGTGTTAATCAGCGTCGATTTGCCAACGTTGGGGATCCCCACGATCAGCGCCCGCAATGGTTTTTCCATCCCGGTGCGATGGGGTGCCAGTTCGCGACACAACTGCGCGATCTTCTTCACGTCGCCAGGCTTCTTGTCGTCACCCAGCAGCAACGACGCAGTGTTCGGTTGCGCCTTGAACCATTCCAGCCAGACTTTGTTCTGCACCGGATCAGCCAGATCCGCTTTGTTCAGAATTTTCAGCGCTGGCCGCTGCCGACTCTTGCGCAAGACTTCGAGCATGGGGTTGCTGCTGGACAGCGGCAGACGGGCATCGACGATCTCGATCACCATATCTACCTTGCCGATGGTTTCTTCCACCGCCTTGCGGGCAGCGTTCATGTGCCCGGGATACCACTGGATCGCCATCGGACGTCCCCTTCTGTGAAGCAAAAAAGCGTTGGATTATACCTTTGTTCACAAAGCACTAATGAAATCAATCACATGGCCTGTGGAAAAAAAAAGTGGACCAGGGGATAACTCGCCCCACCCGGCAACCGCCCGAAAGCACCCCCAAACTATCCACAGGTCATACGCGACTTGAATACAACCCTTGAACCGTAATAACATGCTGATCAGAAACAGAAAATAAGGTTATCCACAGAAAAGGTCGTTCCTTATTATCTATTCTTGTATCTTCTTATCCAATATTGTTGTTTAAGTGAAAACCTGTTCACCGAATGGTTTTTCCTTCAGCCCTAACGTTAAAGAATCACGATGAAACGTCTGTACTGGCTTGTTCCTGTAGTTGTAGCCTTGATCACAGCAGCGATTCTGCTAACCCAAGACACCAGAAAACCTGCACCTGACGTGGATTACACCACCTTGCAAGGCAAAACCTGTAACTTGGCATCCATGAAAGGAAAAGTGGTATTGGTCAATTTCTGGGCAACCACCTGTCCGGGATGCGTTGAAGAAATGTCCAACTTGGGTTCTCTACAAAACAAATTCGGCCCAAAAGGTTACGAAACCCTGTCTGTAGCCATGCAGTACGACCCGCAGCTGTATGTTCAAAATTTTGTCAGCCAGCAAAAGATGCCATTTATCATTACTCATGATCTGAGTGGAAATATAGCCAGAGCATTTGGCGATGTAAGCCTTACACCGACCAGTTTTTTGATTGATAAAAACGGAAAAATTGTAAAGCAGTATTTGGGCGCAATTAATAAGGAACAACTGGAAGTAACAATTGAAAAACTTCTATGAACTAGCGCGTTAATTTGAGTAGATAAAAAAGTGAGCCCTGATGAAGAGGGCTCTTTTTTTGCCCAGAAGTATTGTGATAACCGGTAACATAATCGGCTGAAAAATTGATTTGATTAAATCTATTTATTTAAAATGAAAAGATCGAACCAATACAGTTCGATCTGAAGTCCATTAAAAACTATATTGATAATTAATAGCGATCCAACGCTTTAACCTGACCACATCCTCTTCCTTGGCTGGCCATCCTCCTTGGCCAGCAACCCTTGTCATCGTGCGCACTGCTGCAAAATTCAGACAGTAAACACGCCGCTTGCGGCTTTTTTTGGGACATTCGTCAGTACTAGTTACCATATGCTGACAGCTTTACACTAATATCTGCGCATATTGAGAAAAATGATGGTCTTGCACACGCCATGAAAATGGCGTGTGTTGTCTAAGTTCCAGCCACACAAGTCTTACTAATACTTAAACATTAAGTAATTTACACGAAAACATGTGCTCTCTTGCTAGATAACGTGTTGGTAAATAAGCATTTAATCATAAGGTGTAACGCTTATGGTCTGGCAAAACGGACAAACTAAAAAGCACTCTGGTTTCACGTTGGTAGAACTGATGATCGTAGTTGCAATCGTCGGCATCCTTGCGGCCATTGCCATGCCGATGTATCGCGATTATGTGATCCGGTCCCACCTGGCAAATGCAGTTAACGGAATTGGTGCCACTCAGGCGCAGATGGAACAGTACTATCAGGACAATCGTACTTATGCGGATACCGGAAATTTCGTAGCACCCTGCAGCGGAACATACGGCGAATTTACTGTGAGTTGCACCGGAACACGCGACGCGACGCAATACACACTATCAATCACAGCAACTACTGGCCCGGCGACTGGCTTCACTTACACAGTTAATCAAGCGGATACCAAAACAACCACGTTTGGCCCTGCCTGGAGTAACGCCACCGTGCAGAATTGCTGGTCTACCAACAAGGGTGGGGCATGCTGACGCGTAGACCAAGCCGTGGCTTCAGTCTTATTGAACTGATGGTAACGCTGGCCATTGCCGGCATTCTGTTTGCTGCTGCGTTACCCCAATTTGGCGCCTGGATTCAAAATTCAAAAACCCGCACCGCGGCAGAAATCCTGCAAAACGCGTTACGTGGGGCTCGTATAAGCGCAACCCAGCAAAACCGTATCGTAGTTTTTTCGTTAGCTACGCAGAATCCCTCGGCAGCGAACCTACCAGCTGCTTCTTCATCCGGCACCAACTGGTATACCCAATTCATACCCTTGCTTAGCAACGATTCAGCAGGTTCACTGTACATACAAGGCGGCGCGCTGGGATCTTCGGCCGCAACTTCTGTCAGCGGCCCGCCCGCTATTTGTTTTAACGGCTCAGGAAGACTCGTAACCAACGCAGCCGCTGGCTGTAACGCTCCTGTTGGAACCACCAATCTCTATACCTACACGCTGAGCAGCGTTGCACTTAACGGTACCAGTTCAAACAGACCGCTGGATGTTCTGGTCTCAGTCAGTGGTGCAGTAAGAATGTGTGATCCTGCCAAGTTACTAAGCACAAACAACCCAGACGGTTGTTTTACTAGTTGAATGATATTGACCCCCTAAGGGGAGACAGCATGAAATCTGTGAACAGTCAGGCAGGCTTTCTGCTGATTGAAGTACTCATCGCCATACTGATTTTCTCAATCGGCCTTTTAGGCCTGGTTGCAGCCGTCACCGCTGCATCTCGCAATTCAACCGAATCAGAAGACCGTGGTCGGGCTGCACTTTGGGCAAATGAGATAGTTGCGCAAATGTGGACAACAAATTCCGTGACACTAAGCCCTACCACCATAAGCAACTGGCAAACCGCGCTATCGCTGTCAACAGCAACGAATACTTCCAATACCAATACCGGTTTGGGGCCGTTGCCAAACGGTCTAGGAACGGTAACCGCAGATGCCGCAAATGCAAAGGCTGTAATTAGTGTTACCTGGCAGGAACCCAAAGCCACCGCCACCAGCACATACACCACGACTGTTTATCTGCATTGATGCCAACCATGAACCCTAACCGAAAAGATACGTTTTCTTCAGTCAAAACCATGCGCGGTTTCAGCATGGTTGAGCTTATGGTTACTCTTGTAATTGGTTTGTTGGTATCACTCGCAATTTTCAGCGTGCTGAAAATCAGCGAGGGCCGCAAACGAACAATAACCTCGGTGAATGATATCGGGCAAACGGGCAACTACGCCATGTTTCAGATCGACAGCCTGGTGCGTTCTGCTGGTTCCGGGTTTTCCGGGTTACCTGATGCCACATTTGGCTGCACACTAAATGGCATGTTTAATGGTACCCCGGCTACTTCCATATTTGGTCAGACGCTGGCAAGCCCATTTGCCACATTACTAGCAAATATTGGTGGAGCATTCAGGTTATCGCCGGTAATCATTGCCAAAAACGCGTCATCAGCGGGTTCGGATGTATTAATTATAATGGGGGGGAACAGTGGAATGGCAGAATTCCCTGCTACGCTGTCTATTGCACCCACAAATACATCCGTTAGTGTAGGTTCAACGACAGGGTACGGTACGAACGACATTGTTTTGGTTACCGGTCAAACTAGTGGCAATGATAGAACCAATTGTTATCTTGAGCAGGTGAAAACCGTAAGTCCGACAGGTCTCGATTTCACTAACGGCAATTATTCAATGAATATCCCAATGTCCGATTCATCATTGTGGGATGGAGCAATGGTGGTTAATTTCGGGAATATTGCGAAAGGCAATGCACCAACAATGACTTTGCTTGGCGTGGGTGATAACAACACACTTTATAGCTATGATTTGCTGAAAACAAATACTCTTACCGCGGGAAATGTTGAGTTGGTCGCGGACGGTATTGCTGAAATGCACGCGGTCTATGGCGTTGATGATGGAAGTGGTGGCATTACTTGGGTTGACCCATCTGGAACATATTCGGCGGCGAACCTGTTGAACCCTCCGGCAAACACTTCGAGTCTATTGAGTAGCATAAAGGCCATACGCATCGGATTGCTCACGCAGTCTGCTTTGCCTGAAAAAACAGCTGTCTCTTCGGGGGCCACGGTTCAAATGTTTAGCGACCTGACACCTGCTGGAACTCCAGCGCCTTCCTATAGTAGAACGTTAAATGGCACCGAACAGAATTACCGGTTTCGCACTATTGAGTCGACTATACCGATTCGAAACGTGTTAAACCATATACAGCTGAATGGGGGAAAACCATGATTTATTCTGCGCCTCCTTTCCGTCAGCAAGGCGTTGTTTTGTTGGTAACATTGGTTGCATTGGTATTGTTACTCATTACCACGATTGCATTATTGCAATCGGCTAGAAATTCCAGTTTAGCTTCTGGCAATATTGGTTTTCGCCGTGATCTAACAAATCAAGCTGAACGCGGCGTAACCGCGGCAATTGGCATTATTAACCAACTAGGTACTAGTGGCGCCTGGACGGCTACGGATGCGACAAAAAATTACTCAGCGGTTATGTTGCCCTCATCTAAATATGGCATTCCAGACGAATTGCTGAATTCGACCTCGGCTTATACTGCAAATAATACGTTAACAGATAGCAGCAATGGCATTAGCGTCTCTTTTGTTATTGATCGGATGTGCAATACGGCGGGCACAGCATCACTTACAAATTGCATGTTGAAAACGCCGCAGATACCCGGTGGGAAATGGCTACCTACAACGGAGGCTCAACCGCCGCTTCCCAGTCAGGTTATTTATCGAATTTCAGTTCGAGCAGTTGGGCCAAAAAATACTCAACTTTTCATGCAATCGACAGTTCTTAAATAAGAGGAATTGCGACAATGAACAATAATAAAGAGTTCAGTGTGCATTCAACGACATCAAGTTGGCGCAAGACATGCGCATTAGTCACTTTGATGATGTACTCATTTTCGCCGTTGGCCGGGGCAGTGACAAATCTGGCAGACCAACCCATTTTCTCCACCATTGCGGTGCCTGGTAACGTGATGTTGACGTTGTCGGTGGAATACCCAACCCCCAACGCGTCGGCCTATACCAGTAACACATTTGGCGCCAGCGAAGGCTTGATCGGATATTTTGATCCGGGCAAATGTTATTCCTATCACTATGACAGCTCGGTAACGGTAAACAACCAAACCAATGGCAGTTATTTTTACCCAAGTGGTACGAAAACAAACGCGAGTTATCAGTGTAGCGGCAGCAATTTGTGGAGCGGCAAGCTCCTGAATTACATTTCAATGCAAGCGCTTGACCCATTTCGACAAGCATTGACCGGCGGTTTTCGCTACGTTGATACGACGACAAATACTATCCTGGAAAAAGCATGGTCCACGACCAGCGGGATGCAGGATCGTACAATTAGTAGCAGCGTCAGTAATTTGACCCCATTTGGCTGGAACAAATTTTATTCCCGCACGCAAAGCTTGGGTAATCTGGTCTGGTTCGCACCTTCTGGAAAAACGGCTATTGATGGCGCTTCCAGCAGCAACGTAATTGCTTATGATGGCTCCATGAGCATTGCCGATAATACCAGTGGTAACCCCAATAATAATGTTTACGCAATTGTGATGCGTGCCCAAGTCTGTGTGCAAAGCGCGGGCCTGGAAAGTAATTGTGTGCAGTATGGCTCCAATTACAAGCCCGAAGGTTTGATGCAGCAATATGCTTCCAAATTACGGTTTGGGGTGATTAGTTATCTGAATGATAATAACGTAAAACGTGATGGTGGCGTTTTGCGTACTCAAATGAAGTTTATTGGACCGACCAAACCACAACCGGGGCAGCCTGACGTTACCAATAGTCAGAATGAATGGGACGGCACAACTGGTGTTTTCGTGACCAACCCGAACCCCGCCGATGCGACTGCAACTGTGCCAAGTGGCGGTGGGACTATTCCTAATAGCGGTGCAATTAACTATCTGAATAAATTTGGTCAGTTAACACACACCTATAAAACATATGACCCGGCCAGTGAGCTGTATTACACGGCAATTCGGTATTTTAAAAACCAGGGGTATGTTCCTGAATATTCGAGTAGTTTTAATTCAACAATGGCCGATTCGTTCCCGGTCATTACAAACTGGCAAGACCCGATTCAATATAGCTGCCAGAAGAACTTCATTATTGGCATTGGTGATATTAATACTCACCGCGATTCTGATTTGCCAGGCAGTTCGTTGTATTCAGCTAATTATGCCGCGGGACAAGAGCCTGCAATGCCATCGACCGTTTCGTCAGATACAACAGTCAATGTGGCGACTGCGACCAACAAGGTTGGCAGTCTGGAAGGGTTGGGCAGTTCACTGGCGTCTACCTACATTAACAGCGGCCGTTACGACACGTACTATATTGCTGGTCTTGCATACGATTCGCATACCAAAGATATGCGGCCGAACGATTTCAAGAACCCGGACGGTACGAAATCCAATATCCAGACGGTTTCGACCTACTGGCTGGATGTTCAGGAAAACCAGACGTATACCTATCAGAATGAGTATTGGCTGGCCGCAAAATACGGTGGTTTTGTGGTGCCTAACGGTTATAACCCATACACCAATACCACCGCTTTGGCCCAATCGACGTGGAACACTTTGGGTGGCGTTGACCCTAACGGGAAAGCACAGCCGGACAATTATTATCTAGCTGGCCAAGCGGATAGAATGGTGGCGGGTTTGCAGGCGGCGTTCAAGGATATTTCCAGCAAAACCAAAGAAACAACGACCGGTTTTGCCGTGCCCGACCCAACAACGTTTGTAACTGGCAGCGCGGTTTATGCTGCGTCGTTTGATCCGGCAAGCTGGACTGGCGAACTTAAAGCATCATCATTGAATTCAGATGGTTCTTTCACGCAGCAGTGGTTGTTATCCACGAAGTTACAAAGCCAGGTATCTGGCACCGGCTGGAATACCGGGCGGATCATAGCAACGCGGAGTGGCGGCCAAGCGGTCCCATTTCGTACAGCGAACCTCTCGGCTACTGATCTGGCTGCACTCGATCCGGCGCCGTCACTATCTGCGCCCAATAATGTTTCCAGCGCTACCACGCAAGCGAATTACCTGAACTATTTGCGCGGCGATCAAAGCAACGAAGCGGCATCTTCAACCAGTGGCAGCACCAAAGCCTACCGAACGCGCGCCAATGTGCTTGGCGATATAGTGGGTTCGAAGCTGCAAGCGATTGGCGCGCCAGCTTATCCGTATGGCGATGGCTATAACGCCGGGTACGCTGCATTCAAATCGACATGGGCGTCCCGACCGACTGTTGTTTATTTCGGTTCCAACGATGGCATGCTGCATGCGGTTAATGGTTCGGTAACCGGTGCTACCGGGGGTAAAGAGTTGTTTGCCTATATCCCAGGCCCAGTTTTACAAGGACCAAGCGGTAGACCCCAGATTGACGGGCTTGCTGCCTTTGGTAACCCGTCATTCACTCACTACTACCGAGTTGATTCCACACCACTGATCGTCGATGTTGACCTGGCCAAGACCAGCGCAGCTGCCTCGGGCGCAACCACCAACTGGATTTCCTTACTGGTTGGTGGGTTGGGTAAGGGCGGTAAGGGTTATTACGCTCTTGACGTAACAAATCCGGCTGCGATTACTTCAGAAACAGCACTGGCCAGTGCTGCGAAGTGGGAGTTCACTGATCCTTCCATGGGTTTTAGCTTTGGCACACCTACCATTGTAAAAACCGCTAAATACGGCTGGGTTGTGATCCTGACGTCTGGTTACAACACGCCGGATGGCAAGGGTTATCTCTACATTGTGGATCCAGGTACAGGAGCACTGATCAAGAAGATTGCAGCGGTTGATGACAACGATGCATCAGCTGTTTCGGATGGGCTGACGCAAGCTTCTGCATATATAAAGAGTTATTCGGATGGTACGGCGGAGTCAGTGTATGCCGGGGACCTGAACGGCAATCTTTGGCGGTTTGACTTGACCGACTCAACGGGCAATTACCCGCATCCAACTCGTATTGCCAAGTTAACCGATGCGAGTGGCGTTGCACAGCCGATTACGACCGCACCTGGCATTGCCATCTACCCTGGTAGCTACCGGCGTTATATCTTGGTTGGTACCGGCAAGTTGTTGGCGCCTACTGATCTTAATTCAACACAGAAGCAAAGCTTTTATGCCATTGCAGATGGAAAATCGTCAGCGTTTTACACGGCATCTACCTTGCCAAGTGGTTATACGTTCCCGATTACCAGGTCACAATTGAATAACAATTCAAACGTATTGACAGGTATTGGCTCCGCGCCCACATCGCCACTGGGCTGGTATATGGACCTGGCAGTGACCACAAATTCGGCAGAACAGGTAAATGTGGCTCCCGTTTCTTATTACAATACGGTGTCTTTTGCGGCGAACTTGCCTAACGGCGACGTATGCACTCCCGCAGGTACAGCAAAAATCTATGACGTGGATATTGCTAACGGTACTACCCAATATATCGATTCGTCGAACAATCCGGTTGCCTACCAGCCCGTGGCCGGTCTGGTGGTTGATATCACCGTAGTTTCTACCAGTAGCTCTGGAACAACGGGCGGTGGAACCTCACCGACGCCAACACCGACGCCTACTGCTTCACCGGGAGGACCTACAACTTCGCCGACGCCCACGCCAACGTCGCCACCGGTCCCAAACACGTGCGTCGATCCAAGAAAGTACGGTCTTTCGAATGGTAACGTTGGCATTAGTGGCACGGTGAAATGTAACACCGGTGCGGAGGGTGTGTTGAACTGGCGAGAAGTATTTACCGATCAGTGAGCTTCGTTTGAAACTTGATCCAGCAAAGGGCAGATTTCTTTCTGCCCTTTGTTTTTCTCTTTTTTGTCACTCGTTTTTGCTGGTCGATGTAGCCTGGCAGGGTGGGTCCGCGCCTGTAGTGGTGGATAACCCAGTGTTCAGCGTTGTAATAAGGCAACAAGTGCAGGTGCGGGAGGCTATTGGCATTAGGCACTCCTCCGGTGAAATCATCAGTGCGATACCAGAAGCGGGGGGGGCTGAGGCAAATGGCGCTTTGGTAAATATTCAGCCGACCCAAAACGAGACTTCGGCAATCAAGAATGAATCGGCTCAAATTGCGGTACAGCCGCCGCTGCCTTTTATCGATTCAGGGACGCTGGACATCCATCCAGTACCACGTAGTGCGCCGAACTTGATCAGCGCCGCGCAAAGGGCGTTGCAGGGGAGTGGCAAGCCTATTCGTATTCGGGTTTACATACTGGAGTCGGGGATGGTCTATCGGGTGAGTATCTTGCAGCATGACGAACGCGATCAGGATGCGGCTGATTTGATTGCCGATGCGCTCAAGCGGACGGGTTTTGTACCCGGTCGCCTGAATGGTCATGATGTGGCCACCTATATGGAACTGGAATTCAAGACCGGCCCGAATATCTCCGGGCCCAGGTCTTGAGTTAACCATAACTAGTCACGGCCCCGCTGGCTGCCAACGGTGGTGTCTGTTAGCCTCGCCCAAGCACCCGTTGGGCAGCGGCAATAGTCTCAGCCAGATCTTCATCCGTATGCGCCGCCGAAACAAACCCCGCCTCAAACGCCGATGGCGCCAGGTACACACCTTCATCCATCATCGCATGGAAGAAAGCGTTGAAACGGTTGCGGTCTGAAGCCATGACTTCGGCAAAGGATTGCGGCGGAGTAGCGCTGAAGTACACGCCGAACATGCCACCAACGCTATGCGCACAGAAGGTTTCACCAGCGTCTTTTGCTACTTTGTTCAGGCCATCAACCAGTTTGCTGGTTTGTGCAGTGAGTTTTTCAAAGAAACCGGGTTGGCGGATCAGTTTCAACGTAGCTAGACCGGCGGCGACTGCGACCGGGTTGCCGGAGAGCGTGCCAGCTTGGTACACGGGGCCTAGTGGCGCCAGTTTGGCCATAATGTCAGCGCGACCACCGAAGGCGGCCAGGGGCATGCCGCCGCCGACGACTTTGCCCAATGTCACCAGATCCGGCGTTACGCCGTGCAGGCCTTGGGCGCAGCGCAGCCCTACGCGAAAACCGGTCATGACTTCGTCGTAAATGAGTACCGCGTCATCATCCTGCGTCAGCTGGCGCATGGCGGCGACGAATTCGGCGGATGGTTTAACCAGGTTCATGTTGCCGGCAAACGGCTCGACGATGATCGCGGCGATTTTGCCTTTGTTTTCGGCAAAGGCGGCTTCCAGCGCGGCGACGTCGTTATAGGGCAGGACGATGGTGTCGGCAGCCACGGCAGCGGGTACGCCGGCGGAGGAAGGGTTGCCGAAGGTCAGCAGGCCGGAGCCCGCTTTGACCAGCAGGCTGTCGGCATGGCCGTGATAGCAGCCTTCAAACTTGATCAGTTTGTCACGACCAGTGAAACCGCGGGCCAGGCGAATTGCGCTCATGGTGGCTTCTGTGCCGCTCGAGACTAGCCGTACCTGCCCCAGCGCTGGCAGCAGGTCACACAGCAAGTCGGCCAGTTCGATTTCGGCTGCGGTGGGGGCGCCAAAGCTCAGGCCATTTTGCGCGGCCTGGATCACGGCTTCGATCACTTGTGGATGGGCGTGGCCGAGAATGAGCGGGCCCCATGAGCCAACATAATCAATATAGCGTTTGCCATCAGCATCCCAGACATAGGCGCCTTCGCCGCGAGCGATGAAGGGAGGGGTGCCGCCGACAGAGCCAAAGGCGCGCACCGGGGAGTTAACGCCGCCGGGGATATGTTTGCAGGCGGCCTGGAACAATTCAGTATTGCGAGACATGCGTGAGACTCCAGTTCAACGTGGCCAGCGGCTGTATGGGGTGAGGGACAAGGCGCTGTTGTAATAGCGCGCGTCGCCCGATACTTCGGTGCCGAGCCAGTCAGGTTTTACAAATTCGGTATCTGCGGTGGGTAGTTCGATTTCGGCGACGATCAGCCCGGTGTTGTCACCCGCAAATTCGTCGATCTCCCACAAAAATCCGCCATTGCGAATTTCGTGGCGTGTTTTGTCCAGTACATTGGGGCACAGTTGCAGCAATTCGGCCGCATCACCCAGCGGAATCGGGTATTCGTATTCAGCGCGGGTGATACCTTCGTTTTTACCTTTAATGGTCAAAAATCCTTGCTCGCCTTTGATCCGTACCCGAACTGTGCGGGCTGGGTCGGCATTGAGATAACCCTGGGCAATTCGAGTGGCATTTTCTGCCTGGTTACGCCAGTCCTCGCTACTCAGCAAAAACTTTCTTTCGATTTCCTGCGCCATGGTGGCAATCCTTATATCCGATAATGACTAGCGGCAGACGGCGTTCAGAATGGTTTAACCGTGACAAGGATCACCACCGCCAGCAGTACCACCACGGGGATCTCGTTGAAGTAGCGATACCACACATGGCTGTGGCGATTGCGGCCAGCAGTGAAGTCATTAAACAGTTTGAAGCACCAGCCGTGGTAGATCACCAGCAACAGCACCAGCGCCAGTTTGGCGTGCATCCAGTGCCAGCCGGGGCCGGCGAAGAACTGGTAGTACGACCATGTCCACACGCCAAAGACGATGGCCAGCACGGCTAGCGGTGTCATAAAGCGCAACAACTTGCCTGCCATAAGCAGCAGGCGCTCTTTGGTAGTGGCATCGTCGGTCATGGCCAGATTGACGAAGATGCGCGGCAAATAAAACAGGCCGGCAAACCAGCTGATTACAAACAGGATATGAAAGGCTTTGACCCAAAGCATGGTGGACTTGTTTCCGGCAGAAAAAATGAAAAAACGGCGCTGGGTCAAAAAGCCAGCGCCGTTTGCATCGCCAAAGATCAGATTTCGACCATCTCAAAATCTTCTTTGCGTGCACCGCAATCGGGACAAGTCCAGTTGATCGGTACGTCTTCCCACTTGGTTCCAGGGGCGATGCCATCGTTGGCACAGCCTTCGGCTTCGTCATAAATGAAGCCACAAATCAGGCACATATATTTTTTCATGCGGTCCACTTTGTTGCTTGGTTTAGAATCAGAATTCTACCTGATTAAATAATAGCTGCCCGCCCATGATTGCTACACCTCCGCTAGTTCTTGTCTTTGGTGCAAACGACCCTTCAGGCGGCGCGGGCCTTGCCGCGGACATTCTGACACTGGCTTCTTTGGGCTGTCATCCCTTGCCGGTGGTGACTGCCTTGACCGTGCAAGACACCACCGGTGTGCAGGAGTTCCAGCCGGTTGAACCGGACTGGCTGCAGGACCAGGCCCGTTACATTCTGGAAGACATGCAGATCGATGCCATTAAAGTGGGCATGGTCGGCAGTATTGAAAATCTGGCGGTGATTGCCGAAATCGCGGCGGATTACCCGGATATTCCGCTGGTATTCGAGCCGGTGCTCAATTCGGGCCACGATGAGCCATCGGGCGAAGAATTGATCAACGCGATGCGCGAATTGCTGATGCCGCATACCTTGATCATTACTCCGAACAGCATCGAGGCCCGCCGTCTGGCTTCGGATGATCCGGACGAGCAGGAAGAGCTGGCGCTGGATGCCGCCGCCAGCCGCTTGCTCGATTGTGGCTGTGAATACGTGTTGATCACCGGCACGCACGAGAACACACCCAAAGTGAACAACACGCTGTTCTCCCGCGCCGGTCGTACGCGCAGCGATAGCTGGGATCGATTGCCGGGCAGTTACCACGGTGCAGGCTGTACGCTGGCATCAGCCATTGCCGGCGCGCTGGCGAGCGGCGCGGAATTGCCCGTGGCCGTGCGTGATGCTCAGGAATACACCTGGCAGGCTCTGAGTCGTGCTTTCCGGCCGGGAATGGGGCAGTTCATCCCGGACCGCTTGTTCTGGGCGCGGACCGGCGAAGAGGAAGAGGCCGCCAAGCCCGAAACGCCTGCTGCGTGAAGTGAGATGGTTTGCGGGATGTTTCACGTGGAACATCCTGCAAACCTGGTGCATTAAAAGCGGACGGGGCGCGTAGGCGCTTTGAGCAGGCGCTGCTAAAATAGCCGGCTGCACGCCCCCACACGTAAAGGACAAACCCCGATGTCCACTCCCTGCCTGCGACTGGAACGCGCAATCAACCGCATGGTGCGCGACCTTTCCGCTCCGCTTACGCTGGCCGATCTGGCCGACGCAGCTCACTATTCCCCTTGGTATCTGGTCCGTCGCTTTCAATCGCGTTATGCGACTACCCCGCAAGCGTTCTTGTGGCGGCTGCGACTGGAAACGGCGGCATCCATATTGCAGTGGATGCCAAAAATGCCGATTGGCAAAGTGGCGCTAACAGTGGGGTTCTCTTCAGCGGCCACCTTCAGCCGGGCGTTTCATCGTGAGTTCGGTTTTACGCCGAGTGAATGGCGCAAAGGCGCGCCGGCTGCAGATGCGTGGCGTGATCGCAATCTGGGCGAGCATTCATATAAACCGGGCGCGGCGATCGCTGGTACCTCGGCGGATTACCACTGGAGTTTTGCCGAAGTAAACGCACGGATCACCATCGAGCATTGGGATACCGAACGCGTGGTGTATATCCGCGAGGTGGGCGAGTACGGTTGCAATCTGGACTTGCTGTGGAAGCGCTTTCGTAAAACCTGCACCATGTACGGCATTGCTCCCGCACGCCGCTATGGCTTGATCTGGAGCGATCCGGCCACCACGCCATCGGGCCGCCGTCGTTACGATGCAGCGCAAATCATTAGTCCGCAAACCCGCATTCCGCGTGGGCTGGGTGATTACAAATTACAGGGCGGGCGCTGGGCGGTGTTTCGCCATCATGGTCCCAACGACGATATCGGCCCGCGCTGGCGTGATTTGATGCTGACATGGGTAGCCAACGCCAAGGTGGTGCTCGATCCGTCCCGGCCACGGGTGGAGCGTTACGAAGAAGACCAGTATCTGAGCGGGCATTACGAATTGTGCCTGCCGCTTATGCCTGAATAAGCCTATGACACTGCCGCAAGTTATCGTCCTGAATGGCACCAGTTCCTCCGGCAAAACGTCGATTGCCCATGTCCTGCAGGAGTTGCTGCCGGAGCAATATCTCAATTTTTCTATCGATAGTGTGCTTTACACATTGCCCGCTGCTGATCTGATACGCATGCAAAAAGGCGATGTCATCACCCGCAACGGGTACGACTGGCAAGCCTTGGTCCGTGGCTATCACTATTGCTTGCCTGGCCTGTTGCAGGCCGGACTCAAACTGGTGGTAGATAACGCCTGGTGCGACGTGAGTGAAAAGCTTGAGCTGTTGACCGAACTGGCTGGATATCAGGTGGCGCTGGTCGGGGTGCAATGTGAGCTGGATGAAGTCATCCGCCGGGAGAAGCAGCGAGCAGACCGCGCAGCAGGGCTGGCGGCTTGGGAATTCAATCGGGTGCATCAATACATGGATTACGATTTTACGCTTGATAGCGCAGTTGCTTCGCCGGAGGACTGCGCCGCGCAGTTAATCCAGCAATTGAATGGCGCCGAGCGGAACTGGTCGGGCGCGCGGACTACACTGGATGCGCTCAGCATGTTGAGTGCATGAACGGCGCTTAGTGGATGGATAGATGAAGCGCCCAGCTGGGACTACCGCAGCACGACCAAATATAAAACGGCCCAAACGGGCCGTTTTATATTTGTGCAAGATAAGTGAGTTCAAACCTGAAAGCACCAATGCCACGGCTCATACATATAGCCATATGGATTGTTTTGTGGAAAAGAGAGCGTGAATCCGAATCGTCCGGCATTCGCTGTTAACCACGCAAAAGCTGGTGTTTGGGAAAAGGCTTCCGTTAGCGACTGCGCATCCGACGTGGCGATATCGATGGCCCGCCCAGTATGGTGTTCGCTACATCCTGGCGGGGCTAGTCGCTGCAAGACCGCGTCAATGGACATGCCTTGGGCGAGCTTGTTATTGATCAACTCAGCTTGCCGCGCAATGCTGCGCCAAGCGGAAATCAGCAGCAGTGAGACGCCGTCACTCTCGGCGGCTGCCTGCATCTCCTGCCAGGCATTTGCCGCAGCAGGGGAGAGCAACATGGTTTTGCCCGACACTGCTGCGGGGATTTCCACCAATTCCAGCGCTTGTGCTTCGACATAAACAGGCAAGCCATGCGCTGCCACCCAGTCTGGGGGTATGCCCAGACTGGCCCAGAGCAATTGCAGATCGGATGACGGCGCAGTCATAGCGAGATCAGAATCCCGGGAATTTCAGCCCGGCGTTGATCGGCTTGCCTTTACGTGCGCGCTTGCCAATGTACGGCGCCATCTCATTCGCATCCAGCACCAGTTCAACAGCTTTTCCGCCGCGGCCAGTGCCAGTCAATTTAAGTGTGCTGCCATCAGAAACGGTAATCGCCGCCAGTGTATCTTTGTCGTCCAGCGCCATCGTGATCACGCCACGGCCGCCGCCCGTGAGTTGTTTGAACTCAGCCAGCGGGAACAGATGCAATTTACCGCCCTTGGACAAACACGCCACCAGCGATGTTTCACGTGGAACAAATGGCGTGACCTTGAGGATGGTTTCGCCAGCTTCCACAGTGATGAAGCTCTTGCCCGCTTTTTGTCGCGACAACAAATTCTCGAACTGGCAGGTGAAGCCATAACCCGCGGTATTGGCTATGACCAGCCAGTCCTGCGCTTTGGCGACCACCATCTGCGTGATGCGTGTTTGCGCGTTCAGGTCCACTAGCGTGGTGACTGGCATGCCATCGCCACGGCCGCCAGGCACGCTGGCGGCGGCGATGGTATACACGCGACCATCGGTACCGAACAATGCCACCTGGTCGACTGTACGGCACTCTATGGCGGCCAGCAGTGCGTCACCATCCTTGAAGGCCAGGTTCTGGATATCCAGGCCGTGACCTTGGCGGGCGCGAAGCCAGCCTTTCTCAGACAGAACCAATGTGGTGGGTTCGTCCACTACGGTGGCTTCCAGCACAGCTTTTTCTGCGGCCAGAATCAAAGTACGGCGTGGATCAGCAAACTTTTTGCGATCGGCTTCGATCTCTTTAATGATGAGCTTTTGCAGCGCGCCAGCATTGCCCAGCAAATGTTCTAGCTCTTCTTTCTCGATCTTCAAGGCCGCCAGTTCTTGCTCAATCTTGATGCCTTCGAGCCGCGCCAACTGGCGCAAACGGATTTCGAGAATGTCTTCGGCCTGGCGATCAGACAAATTGAAGGCTTCGATCAGCGCAGGCTTGGGCTCGTCGCTATGCCGGATGATGCGAATGACTTCGTCAATGTTCAGGAAGACAATCAAACGGCCTTCCAGAATATGCATGCGATCGTTCACCTGACCCAAACGGTGATTCAGTCGTCGAGTCACGGTTACAAAGCGGTAATCGACCCACTCGTTCAACAAGGCTTTGAGCGACTTTTGCTGCGGGCGACCATCGCGGCCAATGGTCACCAGATTCATCGACAGCGATGTTTCCAGCGACGTATGCGCCAGTAGCACATTCATCAGGTCATCCGGGTTCTGGCGCGATGACTTGGGCTCAAATACCAGGCGCACAGACTGTTCTTTGCCCGACTCGTCGCGCACCCGATCCAGCAATGACAGCACCAGCTGTTTGGTCTGCATCTGTTCTTGGGTGAGCGCTTTCTTGCCTTTCTTGATCTTCGGATTGGTGAGTTCTTCGATCTCTTCCAGCACTTTTTGCGACGACGTACCTTGCGGCAACTCGGTAACGATCATCTGCCACTGGCCGCGCGCGAGGTCTTCTTTCTCCCAGCGGGCCCGAATCTTGAGCGAGCCACGGCCGGTTTCATAGGCGGCCTGGATATCGCGCTGACCGGAAATAATCTGGCCGCCGCCAGGCAAATCCGGGCCCTGGATGTAATGCATCAAAGCGGCCACGTCGAGCGAGCGATCACGAATCAAGGCAATCGCTGCGTCGGCTACTTCGCCCAGATTGTGCGACGGAATCTCGGTGGCCATCCCCACGGCAATGCCGGAGGCGCCGTTCAACAGCAGCATCGGCAAGCGCGCGGGCAGCAATACCGGCTCTTCAAATGCACCATCGTAGTTGGGGATGAAATCGGTGGTGCCCTGGTTCAGTTCGGCCAAAAGCAGATCGGCAATGGGTGTCAAACGCGCTTCGGTGTAGCGCATCGCCGCAGCATCATCGCCATCGCGCGAGCCGAAATTACCCTGGCCATCAATCAGCGGATAACGCAGCGAGAAATCCTGGGCAATGCGCACCAATGCGTCATAGGCCGATTGGTCGCCGTGCGGGTGAAACTTGCCCAGTACCTCACCAACGATACGCGCTGACTTCACCGGCTTGGCGGTGCCGGTGAGACCCATCTCATGCATGGCATACAGTACGCGACGCTGCACCGGCTTCTGGCCATCTTCGACTTGCGGCAGGGCACGGCTTTTCACCACGCTCATTGCGTATTCGAGGTAACTCTTTTCAGCGTATAAGCCGAGTTGCACGGACTCGCCGTCGTCGGGCAGGGTAGCGGACACCTGCGCGGCAATATAGCGGCGGTTGCCGCCCTGATCCGCCTCAACTTGCACCTCTTCAACAGTGGTGGATTCGGTAAGCAGATCGTTTGGTTCTTCGATTTCGGACATGGCACCAGGATCAATGAAAACAAGTCAGTCGGCATTGTAGCCGCGAGATGGGCAAGCTGAACACGCCGCTACCGAATGTGTGTACGAAACACAGAATGTTCCACGTGGAACACAACACGAACAAATCAGCGTGATGGATCGGCATTTACAGATTCTTCCGATATTACCGCCGATAGTGCGCGATTAGGGTCGCGCTATTTGCTCGTGGATAGCCAGCGATGCCCTCCAAAATACGTTTGTCTCAAACCCTGTTAATGACGTTTGCTCTGCTGGCCGGAACCATCGTTCAGGCCGCATACCCGGGAAGTTCACCTGTCTTGTTGCAAGCCGGTGACGCCGCGCTAAGAGCAGATCTGGAGTGGCTGGCCAATCGGGGCGTACTGGACATATCAACTTCTACATGGCCGCTACCAGCAAGCATCGTGGTCGAGGCTGTCGCTCGCCGAAACATCCGCCTGGCCAGCCCACAAGATTATGCAACGCTTGAGCGCGTTGTTCGGGCGGTGGAAGCGGCTACGCAAAACTCGTGGGGTACGGAGCTAGACGTCAACACCAGCAAAATACGCGCTACTGGTTTTGAAAATACACCGCTGGCGCGAGAGGCGGCATCGGTCTATGGGCAAGGCAGTAACGATGTGGCTGCGGCTCATCTGGAAGTGAGGGGACTCAATTCTTCGCTTACTGACCGGCAGAGCCGTACCGATTTGCAAGGTAGCTACGCGGCGCTCAATGTGGCTGGCCAGATTTTGTATGTGGGGCAACTGGATCATTGGTGGGGGCCGGGCTGGTCCGATAGTCTGATCTGGTCCAATCACGCCTCAGCTATCGCTGGCGTCGGTTTGCGCAACGGCAGCGATGCACCGTTCCAGACGCGGTGGTTATCGTGGATAGGGCCGTGGGGCTACGAATTATTTTTGGGGCAGATTCAGCATGACGAGGTGATTGCCCATCCACAGGTTACGGGCATGCGGGTTTATGCACGACCATTGCGT
Source organism: Silvimonas sp. (assembly GCF_031291215.1). Classification (NCBI taxonomy): domain Bacteria; kingdom Pseudomonadati; phylum Pseudomonadota; class Betaproteobacteria; order Neisseriales; family Chitinibacteraceae; genus Silvimonas; species Silvimonas sp. The sequence goes on along the minus strand of NZ_JARLJK010000144.1, from coordinate 234,591 downwards.
GGATTGGAGTTGGGTGCCTCGCGCATGATCATGTGGGGCGGCGCCGGGCGGGCCAACGACGCGCGCGGCTTCTGGAAGGCGGTGAGCGGCAACTCCAATACCGCGACAGCACAGGACGACCCCAGCGATGAGCTAGCGGGCTTTGATCTGCGCTATACCTTGCCATTTATCGGCGGTAATCCAGTGACCTTGTATGGGCAAGCCATTGGCGAAGATGAAGCCGGCCATTTGCCATCGAAATATATGGTGTTGGCGGGCATCGGCATGGCGCAATCACTGGGCAGCCACCGCCTGCAATGGCACCTTGAAGCCACAGACAGTGAGACCGACCGTTTCTTTGGTCGCAAAGCAGGGCAATCCGGCCTGGCATATAACCATTGGACTTACCGCGATGGCTATTACCAGGACCAGTTGCCGATTGGGAGCTGGATGGGGGGCGATGGCAAATCGGTTTCGGCCAATCTGACCTGGACACCAACAGAATGGCGCTACCAGCAGCAATACACCTTCCGCTACCTGCACGCTCAAGTGAATCCCGGTGATCAGGCGATCAATCAGGCTTTCCCGCGTGCTGACACTTTGAACGGGTTGATTGGCGGCGTGAACTGGATGGTGCCGCGCACCCACATTCAGGCCAATGTCGGGGCGAGTGTGATCCGCAAACAAAGTAACGGTGCAACCCAGTTTGGCGGGCTGCTGCAATTACGTATTCCGCTGGATAAATACTAACGATGGCGCAGCACAGGCAGGCGGGCGCGCTTGACCAGCTCAGCGATGGCCAGTTCGGGGCTGTTGGCGACGATCACGCCGGTGGCCGCTTGCCACAGCATCAGATTCAACGGCACGCCAAAGTCTTCGATGGCGTTGTTGTCGTTATCCATCCAGCTATTTTGTTGTTTAAACGCGCTGGGAATGCGCTTGTACATGGGTGTGTCGGCGGTGACATCGGATAGCCATAGCCACACCGGTTTGCCCAAGGCGAAGGCGAAACCGACTTCAAACGCAGTGCCGGAATCGGGTTCGCTGGCACTGCGAAAAGCGCGCATGTCGGCGAACACCAAGTCGCTGCGGCTGATCATTGTACAGTTTTGCTGGAATATCCATTCGCGCTTGCTGCGCTCGTCCGGCAACGCTGGCAGGGCGTTATCCAGCGGAAATAGCCCGACCAGTCCGTGGATATCGCAAGCGGTTTTCAGGCGGGAGCCCCAGACCGCGGCATCCTGCCGGAAGACGCCTGGCCCGGCGAGATAAACGGAAATATCAGCAACCATAAATGGGTTAGCACTTGGCTCTCGAGTGAGCCAGCCGAAGATGAAGTTGCTATATTATGGCCGATTACAGGCCATGTCAGGGCCGCATTGCGCGGCCCCGGGCGCCTGGCGGTATCAGATGTCCGCTTCGACCTCGTTACCGCGCGCTTCCAGCCATGCTTTGCGACTGGACGCTTCGCTTTTGCCCATCAACATATGCATCAGATCACGCGTGTTCTGGCTGACATCATCCGGGATACCTACGCGCAACACGCGGCGGGTGTCCGGGTTCATGGTGGTTTCAAACAACTGGCTGGCATTCATTTCACCCAGACCTTTAAAGCGTGAAATACTCCAGGCGCCTTCGCGTACTTTCTCGGCACGAAGTTTGTCCAGAATCGCCGTCATTTCGCCTTCATCCAGCGCGTAGAACTTGCGTGGTGGCTTGTTCTTGCCGGAGCCAGCCACGTCCACCCGATACAGCGGCGGTTGTGCCACGTACACATGACCATTGGCGATCAGGCCCGGGAAATGGCGATAGAACAAGGTGAGCAACAGCACCTGAATGTGCGAGCCATCTACGTCCGCATCGGACATGATGATGATCTTGCCGTAACGCAGGCCGGACAGATCGGGTGTCTCGTTGATGGTGTGCGGGTCCACACCAATGGCCACCGCAATATCGTGGACTTCGTTGTTGGCGAAAATCTGGTCGCGATCCACTTCCCAAGTATTCAGCACCTTGCCGCGCAACGGCAAAATGGCCTGGAAGTCTTTCTCGCGCCCCAGCTTGGCCGAACCACCAGCCGAGTCGCCTTCGACCAGGAACAGCTCGCAACGGCCGGTTTCATCGCTGGCGCAATCGGTGAGCTTGCCGGGTAACACGGCAATGCCGCTGGACTTTTTCTTTTCGACTTTCTGCGCGTTCTTTTGCCGGGCTTGAGCCGCGCGGATACACAATTCCGCCAGCTTTTTACCCAGCTCAACATGCTCGTTCAGCCACAATTCGAACGGCGATTTGACCATGGTTGAAACCAGTTTCAGTCCATCCCGGCTGGTCAGTTTGTCTTTGGTCTGGCCCTGGAATTGCGGGTCCAGCACCTTGGCAGACAGTACAAATGAAGCGCGGCTAAACAAGTCTTCCGGCAGTAGTTTCACACCCTTGGGCGTGAGCGAATGAAACTCCATGAAGGTTTTCACGGCCTGGAATACACCGTCGCGCAGGCCTGATTCGTGCGTGCCACCGACCAGTGTGGGGATCAGGTTCACATACGACTCACGCGAAGTCGGGCCATCTTCGCTCCACGTCAGCGCCCACGCGCAGCCTTCGCCGGGCGAGAAAGTGTCGTCCGCGCCTTCGATGTATTTCTCACCGCGGAAAATCGGGATAACCAATTCATAGCCAGTAAGTTGCTCAGCCAGATAGCCTGGCAGGCCATCTGGATAATTCCATGATTTTTCAAGGAATTCGCCGTTGGCTTGTTCCAGTTTCAGGGTAACGATCAAACCGGGCAGCAACACCGCTTTGGATTTGAGCAGATGCTCCAGGTCACCTTGCGGAATGTTGGGCGCATCAAAATATTTTGGGTCCGGCGCTACAAACACGGCAGTGCCGGTGTCCTTTTTTGCACAAGTGCCAGCCACCGTGAGCGGCTCGACCACGTCACCATTGGCGAAAGCCAGTTTGTTCAATTGGCCGTCGCGTTTGACTTCAACTTCCAGCCGGGTAGAGAGCGCATTGGTGACCGAAACACCCACGCCATGCAAACCACCCGAAAACGCGTAAGCGCCGCCGTCTTTTTTGTCGAACTTGCCGCCCGCGTGCAGTTGGGTGAACACCACTTGCACGGTGGGAACGCCTTCTTCCGGATGAATCCCCACCGGAATCCCACGACCGTTATCCGCCACGCGCAAGGTCTGGTTGCGATACAGCACCACGTCGATCCGCGTGGCAAAGCCGCCCAGTGCCTCATCGGCCGCGTTATCGATCACTTCCTGGCAGATATGCAGCGGGTTGTCCGTGCGGGTGTACATGCCGGGACGGTGGCGTACCGGATCAAGGCCCTTGAGGACTTTTACAGCGGATTCATCATAGCGGGGTGTGGACATGGGGCGACCGGGTGTTCTGACAAGTTACGGGAAGATGCGGCGAAGTCTAGCAAACGCCGGTCCTGCGGCAAACCGCTGTGCTGCCGGTCACCATTGTTATGTGTACATTACCGTCGGGTTTAAAAGGAACGTTTACCGCGGCAGAAAGTCTTTCAGCGATACGAATTCATAAGACGGACTGGAAGATACCATGTACGCGCTTGCATCCATGATCGGCATTCCGGCGATCAAAAACGTAGTCGACGATTTTCTTTCGCTGTTGCGCCAGCATCCGCGTTTTGCCACGAGTATTAACCAGTTTGCTGATGAAGGGCCGCTGAAAGGTCGGCTGGTGCAGTTCTGGTACGCCGTACTGGATGGCGAAACCTGGCGGCTGTCCATGAGTCGTGGCGGCAACAGTGGCATGCAGTTTCCAGCTATTTTTGCTGAAGCGCATGGTGTGGTGTTCCAGTTGTTTCGCAAAGCCATTGCCCGTTGCGTGCCGGCTGATCTGGCGCAAGCCTGGCAGCGCCGACTGGATATTCTGGAGCAATCTTTTCCCCAGCCACGACCCGCGCCGGTGATCGTCGAAACCCCCACCAACCTGACCGTCTCCCGCTGCCGCCAGCTTAATTGATATGCCGCGCAACAGCTGGTTGTGTCCGTCGCTAGCCCAATCCACGCCGGTATTGGATCGCTTCAGCAACATGATCGGAACGGATTTGCTCGGTGCCAGTTAAATCAGCAATGGTGCGAGCGATTTTTAGCACCCGGTGAAAACTGCGGGCAGATAAATTAAGACGCTGCAGCGCGGTATGCAGCAGCGCGCGAGCTACTTCATCGGGCGTGCAAAAGCGGTCAATCTCGGCAGTTGTGAGGGCGGCATTGGATTTACCCTGTCGCTGGCGAGCCAGATTCCAGGCACGGATGACACGTTCGCGAATCACAACGGTGCTCTCGCCGTCGGGTGCGGCCATCAAGGTAGCTTCGTTTACTGCCGGGACTTCGACTGCCAGATCGATCCGATCCAGGAACGGCCCGGATAATCTGGCCTTGTAACGGTTGATCTGGTCGGGCGTGCAGCGGCAAGCGCGGGTGGGATGACCAAAATAACCGCATGGACAGGGATTCATCGCCGCTACTAGCTGAAACCGTGCCGGAAAGGTCACCGAGTGATTGGCACGGCTGATATGAACCTCCCCGCTCTCCAGTGGCTCGCGCAGAACCTCAAGAACCTTGCGATCAAACTCCGGTAATTCATCCATAAACAGAATGCCGTGATGTGCGAGTGAGATTTCGCCCGGCTGCGGGTTGGAGCCGCCTCCCACCAGCGCCACCGCCGATGCCGTGTGGTGCGGCGAACGATATGGTCTGATGCCAAACTGGCGCGGATCCATACCTGCGCGGGTGAGCGAACGCACGGCGGCGGCTTCCAGTGCGTCGTCGATATCCAGCGGTGGCAGCAGTCCCGGCAGTCGCTGCGCCAGCATCGATTTCCCGGTACCTGGCGGGCCCGCCATCAGCAAGCTGTGCTGGCCGGCAGCGGCAATTTCCAGCGCACGTTTGACTTGCTGCTGCCCACGCACGTCGCGCATGTCGGGATAGCTAACGCTGGCGCCGACCTCGGGTGGCCGACCTGCCTCTAGCGGCTGGTTTTGGCTGAAATGGCGACAAATGGCCAATAAGTGTGGCGCGGATAAGACGGTTGCACCGGGATAAAGCGCTCCCTCTGGCGCACTTTCAGCGGGCAGGATCAACTGGCGCCCGTCCTGGCTTGCGGCTTTGGCCAAGGCAATCGCGCCGCGCACCTGCCGTAATTCGGCTGAAAGGCCCAGTTCACCTGCAAATTCGTATTGCGCCAGTGTATCGCGCGGTAACTGACCGCTTGCCGCCAGAATCCCGACGGCAATCGGCAAATCGAAGTGACTAGAGGATTTGGGTAGGTCTGCGGGTGCTAAATTAACGGTAATGCGTCGTGCCGGGAACTCGAAACCGGCTACGGTGAGTGCCGCACGTACCCGTTCGCGGCTCTCTTTGACCTCCGCTTCGGGCAACCCCACAAGATTAAAAGCAGGCAACCCGTTAGCAAGATGAACCTCTACTGTAACCGGCCTGGCGTTGAGTCCATCCAGTGCCCGGGTGAAAATCAGCGCCAGCGACATAATCTATGGTTCGAATCCGCAATGTGGGTCCGCTATAGTGTATCCACTGCTTTTTGCCTGAACCTTGATCCGTCGTGAATCCAAACGTATCTATCGAGTCCGATCTGCTGCCTGACTTTCGCAATATGGGAGTCCTGCTGCGCATTCTGGTGTTTGTACACCTGGCGCTGTTCGTCTATACATTGATCGGGCTTGAACGCTGGCAAGCGTGGCCGCAGAATCTGGCCGCGGCGGTGTTGTGGCTGGAATTCTCGATGTTGCCGGCATTGTTGCTGCTGGGTTTGGCCAACCCGTTGCTGGCCAAACTGGAATATTCGCGCGGTGTTGCGGCGACCTGTGTGCTGGTCGCGGTGGCTGGCACCTTCGGGCACTGGTTATTGATGTTGGGCGTGCCCAACTGGAACGCGCTATTGGCAAATGCCGTGGTCGTGGTGGCCAGCGCACTGACGTTGCTGAAGTATTTTCATTTGCGCCAGCGAGCCTTGTCGCCGCGTTTGTCAGAGGCCAGGCTGGCTGCGTTGCAGGCGCGGATTCGCCCGCACTTTCTGTTTAATAGTTTGAATGCCGTGCTGGCGCTGATTCGTTACGAGCCAGCCAAAGCGGAACAAGTGCTGGAAGATCTGGCGGATTTGTTCCGCGTGGTCATGAAAGACAATCGCCAGCTCTCAAGGCTGGATCGCGAGGTCGAACTGGCCAAGCGATATCTGAATATCGAGATGGTGCGACTGGGTTCGCGCCTGAAAGTACAGTGGAATACCGAGAACATGCCAGGCGATGCCGCAGTGCCGCCTTTGATGTTGCAGCCACTTGTCGAAAACGCGGTCTATCATGGTGTTGAGCCCGCGCTGAATCCCGCACCAATTGAAGTACATGTTTTCCGTTTTCGCGACCAATTGCACCTGGACGTGAAGAATCCGCTGCCGCCGCCCGATGCTGTTCGCGAGCACGTTGGCAACGGGATGGCTCTCGAAAATATTCGTGAGCGATTACTATTGCATTTTGATGCTGAAGCTACGCTGACAACTCAGGCAGCGAGCGACTATTATCAAGTACACATTGTGGTGCCATACAGAGAGATCACCCATGACGACGCCGCTTCGCCTTTTTTTGGTGGATGACGAAATGCCTGCTCTGCGCAGGCTGGAAGATGTGTTGAACGATGTATCGGGCGAATGCCCCATCGAGATTGTTGGCACAGCCACCAATGGCGTATCCGCGCTGGCCCAATTGGCCGAGGCTGATGCAGACGCTGCCATTATCGATATACAGATGCCGCAAATGAGCGGCATTGAATTGGCGCGTGAGTTGCAGGGGTTGTCCCAGCCGCCCGCAATTATCTTCGCTACGGCCTTTGAAGAGTACGGCGTTGCGGCTTTTGAAGTACGCGCGATAGACTACTTGCTCAAACCGATCCGGCGCGAGCGTTTGCTCGATGCGCTGAACCGCGTGCTGGAATTGCGCCAGGCGCGCAGCCAGGCCGAACCGGCCTCGCATGCCCGCAGCCATTTCAGTGTGACCGAGCGCGGCCGTTTGCATCTGATTCCGGTAGCCGAAGCGCGTTATCTGAAGGCAGAGCAGAAATACATTACGTTGCGCACGCGTGAACGGGAGTATTTGCTGGAGGATTCACTGACCCGGCTGGAAGAAGAATTTGGCAGCCGCTTCGTGCGCATCCACCGCAATTGTCTGGTGGCGCGTGAATCGCTGGTCGGCTTTGAAAAGATGCCTTCCAATGGCGGTGAAACCCACTGGGTCGCCGTATTGAAAGACGTGCCGGAGCGTTTGGCCGTCAGCCGCCGCCAGCAGCATGTGATCAAGGAATTCAAGCGCAACGGTTGATCCGCGTTTGTAGTACCTGAAGCATCAGCAACGCCCAACAAAAACCCCGCAGCTGCAAACTGGCGGGGTTTTTTGTTGGGTACTCGAACTTGTCGTACGGTCAGGTTCCAGTGAGCCCCAAGGCCCACATCGCTGCCAGATTGATCAGGCAGATCAACTGGGCGGCGCTGCCCAGGTCCTTGGCACGCTTGGCCAGTTCGTGGCGTTCCAGCGAGGTGTGATCGACGGCGGCTTCAATGGCCGAGTTGAGCAATTCCACAATCACCGTCAGCAAGTGGCTGGCGATCACCACGGCTCGCGCCCAGGCGTGTAGTGGCACGATGAACGCCACCACAATCCCGACACAACCCAGCAACGCGACCTGGCGAAAAGCGGCCTCGTTTTTCCAGCCAGCGCTCAGCCCGTCGAGCGAGTAGCCCAGAGCATTGAAGACGCGTTGTACCCCGGTTTTTCCCTTGTACGGACTTTCAGGCACGATACTTCCTTATGGATGAGGAGGAATGTCGCTAAATTCGCTAAATACATCGGCATAGCAGCAGTAGTTAAACAGCAGCGACACCGGCAATAAAATGATGAGGCCCAGCATCATGGGCAAGCTGGCAATAACGGCCAGCACCATCAGGATCAAGCCGGCAACTGTCAGCGGCAGCCAGTTGCGCCAGAACGCCAGATAGCTGGTGCGCATGGCTTCAACGGCACGCATGTTGCGCAGAACGACCAACTGCGGTGCAAAAAAATAAATGCTGTTCATCACCAGCATGCCAAAGAAAAATAGCAGGATGAACACCAGGCTACCGGCACCCAGATCCGGGATTTCATGCGTGGTTTCGGCACTGCGAATGGCGGCGATCTGATCCGGTGAAATCAGCAAGGCTGATAGGCCGCCGAGGATCATCACGATAATCATGGTGCCGATGGCGTAAATCAGCCCGACACCCAACAGGCTGCGCGCATGCGTTTTCAGGCCGTTGAACAGATCCGGCACTGCGGGCGCGCGGTTGTTGACGCGGGATTCATTGGCGGCCCAGGCAATGCCAGCCAGCAACACCGGCGCGATCACCGGCGTAATCATGCCCAGCACCGGGATCAGCATTACGCCCATCAAAATCGTCAACGTAATTGCAGTCAGCAAGAGCCATTGCCACCAATGGCGGAAAAACAGCCGAAACGCGTCGGTGATCCAGAGCCAGCCGTGACTGGCTGGAACCCGCTTGGGCTCCACGCTGTTGTCGATGATGATGCCGGTGTAATCCATCTCGTAATTCCTTGATTGTCTGCCTCACGCTGCATCGTATTGACCAAACGGTGATGCTGACAAGTTGATCAGTATCGGCAAATGCTGTGAAAGCTGTGTGAAGCACAGAGCTATGTTGCCCGTTGTGGACCTGCATCGGTGTGATGCGTTCCCTTGCTGTCGCCGCTTGAGGATTTCAGCCGCTGCAAGCAAGGGAACACACGATAGCCGGTTTGGCTGCGATCTGGTGCAACCATCGCCATTTTTTATTACGTGGGCTGGCCGCAAAAACAAAAAGGGCACAGCGATATGCTGTGCCCTTGGGCAGAAAATGCTGAGAAAATGTTGCCGGGTCTTAGGCGGCAATACAGCGCAAGGCATGCCGCGCAATCATCAGTTCTTCGTTGGTTGGCACCACGTAAACGGCTACTTTGCTGTCCGCGCGGGAAATACGGCGTGGCTCGCCACTGCGCTTGGCATTGACGCTCTCATCAATATCCACACCCAGCCAGCGCAGCGCATTGCAGACGAGTGCGCGCAATTCGTCGTCGTTCTCGCCAATTCCGGCGGTGAACACCAGCGCATCCAGACCTTGAATGGACGCGGCCAGCGAACCCACTTGCTGCACGATGCGGTTGGCAAAGTATTCCACTGCCATGCGCGCACGCGGTTCTTTGCTGGCATGCAGCTCGCGCATATCACTGGAAACACCAGACAACCCCAACAGGCCCGATTCCTTGTACAGCAGGGTTTCGATTTCGGCGGTGGTCATTTTCAGATGCGTCATCAAATGCAGCACGATGGCCGGATCGAGACTGCCGGTACGGGTGCCCATCGGCAGGCCTTCCAATGCGGTGAAGCCCATGGTGGTCAGCACACACTTGCCCTGATCCAGAGCTGCCATCGAAGCGCCATTACCCAGATGGCAGACCACGGTGCGACCGTTGGCAGCGCGCTGGTCAATCTGCGGCAGAACGCTGGCAATGTATTCGTACGACAGGCCATGAAAGCCCCAGCGGCGGATACCCTCGCGTTCGGCCAGTTCTACCGGCAGTGCGTACAGCTGATTAATCTCAGGCTGGGTGCGATGGAAGGCGGTGTCAAAACATGCTACTTGCGGCACGTCCGGCAGCAGCGACGCCAGTGCCTTCATCGGGCCAATATTGGCGGGCGCATGCAGCGGTGCCAGCGAAATGGTTTTATCCAGTTCGGCCAACACTTGCGCGTCAATGCGTACCGGTTGAGTAAAGTTGAAACCGCCATGCACCACGCGATGGCCAATCACAGCCAGCTTGCGACCGTCGGTATGGCCATTAACCCAATCAAGCAGGTAGCGCAGGGCGTAGTCGTGGCTGCGCGGGGAATCCGCTGGCAGTTTTTCATCGGCCAGTTTGTCGCCAGCGGCATTCTTGGCAGAAAATTGCGGGTCGACGTAAATGCCTTCAACCTGACCCTTGTACAACAGCTCTGGATCAGCAGATGTTTGTGCAAACAGGGAAAACTTGATGCTGGATGAACCAGCGTTGATGATCAGAATCAGGTCATTCATGAGGCATTTCTCCTGGTTGGCATGCGGGCAGCTGGTGCTCCGGCATTCATGCCCGCGCCGCATGTAGCGGCGCATTGGGTGAGTTCCGCGATAAATCGCGCCAGCATCGCGGGTTGAACTGCTAAATCCAGTCGAACTATCGACCTTCGCCTGGGCATTACGGCGGCGATTCGCGGTCTGTAGGGCTGGCCCGGTTATACTGGCGCCTGATCGGTGAAGCTGATTTGCCATGCGCGCGTGTAATGCGATGGCATAAAATTACCGCTGCATATTTTATGACGCCATCAGAAGCAAATATTGGTACAGATCAATGCGCTTTGCGTAGATTTTTACCACGTCCAATGCGGGATACGACCGTTTACAGCGCCGAAGAATGATGACAAAAGAATATACGACCCATCTCATCTGTGCTCCCGAATTTGCGGGCCAGGCGCTGGTGGCCGAGCTGCATTCGGCCGTGGGCGCCGGTGTCAGTGCCGATGACTTGCTGGTGACCTTGCGCGCTGGCGATGACGAAATCGCCATCCACGCGCCGGCTGCCGGTTTTGTTGACCGCTATCTGGTCGAGACCGGTGATCAGATCGAGTCCACGGGCTTGCTGCTGATGATGGAAGTCGAGGACGAAGACGGCGACTGGCTGGAAATCTTGCCGCCGCCGGTGCAGCCCGGTGACGACGAACCGCCGGCGCTGGTGGCTGCTTATGTGGCCCGCCGGGATTACCTGGTCGCCAGCCTTAAAGCCGCACAACTGGCCGCACGTTTGGGTGTAGATCTGGCGGAAGTAGCAGGCACCGGTGCGCAAGGCGAAATCGAAGAACACGATGTGGAACGCCATGTGCGGGGCTTGTTGCGGCGCTAGCTAGTGCCGGGCAGCGCGTTATTTGCCAGGCAATCGATCGCGGACCTGTTGCACGAAATAACGCCGGGCTTGCTGGTTGAACGTCACCATGCCGATCAACGCGATCAGCGCACCCAATACCACGCCATGCAAACGGATTGCCAGGATGGCAACCCCCGCCGCCTGACCTTCCGGTAGCAGCAGAATATCGAACAGGATCATCAACATGGCGGTCATGAGGGCGTAGTGCGCCCAGAAATTGCGGGCCAGCGCCAGAGGGCGCAAAAACGCAAATAGCACAGCCCAGCCATACAAGGCGTAGGTTTCCGGGGTGAGATGCGTGACCAGCCAGGCCAGCGCCACTCCGATCAACGCGCCAAAGACACTGCGAAACAGCCGGGTGAGGCTATCGAGCCCGTCGGGCCGCGTGACAAACAACACCACTGCGGCCACCCAGGCGGGGCGCGGATAATGCGTGTGCTGGGCGATCCACAGCGCGGCGCAGGTCGTCACACTCAGGCCAATGGCATGCAGCAGTCCGGCACTGTGCCCGGAGCGGAGTTGGCGAAACGCATTTTTCAGACCGTTATGCTGCCGTGGTAGCGCGCGGGGCCACAGGCGGTCGTCGATCAATACACTGGCAACGCCCACGCCAATACCAATTGCCAGAAAGATAAATGCGGCGCCAGGTGGTGCGGGCAGATAGGCGTACAGCACCAGGGCCAGTGCGGCGAAGCGAAAGATGTTGTCCATTGCAACACCCAGACCGTCGCTCCAGCCGATAGCAAAAGTGAGCAACGCCAGCAGCACAAACATCATGACGTGATGCGGCCCCAGCCACAGACCCAAAGCGCCGCAGCCCAGGATCAGGCACAGGCCAAATGCCTGAGTCAGTAGTCGATGCCGTGCCGTGCCGCCGTAATCCAGCAACGTGGCATACAAGCCCCCGACTGCGCCCAGCAAGGCGCCAACAGGATTATTGGTAAGCAGGCCGATCAGCGCGGGCAGCCCAACTGCAATGCCCGACGATACGGCCTGGCGCCACGGCAAGGTGGCGTCGGCATTCAAGGCCAGCAGGTGAAGTGGAACGAGTGGTTGGCGCATCTCTGGGTAGCTGGGTATTGGCGGTTCACCATGAAACTACACTATCGACCACCGCACCGTGGTTCTGCTCACAAATAAACCAACCGGTAACGAAGCGTTGGCCAATAAAAAAACGCCCCTGACGAGGCGTTTTGTCGTGCGAGCTAATCGGCAACGTCCCGATCAGGCGCCGATTTTGCCCAAGGCGCGACGTTGTGCCACGGCGTTGGCCAGTTCTTGCAGGGTTTTTTCGGTGTCGCTCCAGCCGATGCAGGCATCGGTAATGGATTGGCCGTAGCACAGTGGCTGGCCTTCAACATGATCCTGGCGACCTTCCACCAGATGGCTTTCGATCATCACGCCGAAAATGGCTTTGTTGCCTTCGCCAATTTGCGCGCTGATATCTGACGAGACTTCCATCTGCCGGCGATAGTCTTTGCGACTATTGGCATGACTGAAGTCGACCATCAGTTTTTCTGGCAAACCGACTGCAGCCAGATCGGCCATGGCAGCGCGCACGTGGTTGGCGTCGTAATTCGGTTCTTTGCCGCCGCGCAAAATCACATGGCAATCCGGGTTACCGGCGGTGGCGACGATGGCGGAATGGCCCATCTTGGTTACTGACAAGAAATGATGCGGTGCCGAGGCGGAACGGATGGCATCAAGCGCAATACGCAGATTGCCGTCGGTACCATTCTTGAAGCCGACCGGACACGAAATCCCCGAAGCCAGTTCGCGGTGAACCTGAGATTCGGTGGTACGTGCACCAATGGCGCCCCAGCTCATCAGATCAGCCACATATTGCGGGGTGATCATGTCGAGGAATTCGCCAGCAGTAGGCAAACCGGTGTCGTTCAGATCCAGCAGCAACTTGCGTGCAATGCGCAGGCCTTCATTGATATTGAAGCTGCCATTGAGAAACGGATCATTGATCAGGCCTTTCCAGCCTACGGTAGTGCGCGGCTTTTCAAAGTACACGCGCATGACCACTTCAAGATGAGCTTTGTGCTGTTCACGCAACGCGATCAGCTTGCGGCCATATTCCAGTGCCGCAACCGGATCATGGATGGAACAGGGGCCAATGATGACCAGCAGGCGGTCGTCGCGATCATGCAGGATATTCTGGATGGCCTGGCGGCTCTGGAAAGCGGTCCTGGAGGCTGTTTCGGTGACCGGATACTTTTCCAGAACGGCAACCGGAGGCAGCAACTCCTTGATTTCACGGATACGTACGTCGTCGGTCTGGTATTGCATAAACAGTCCTGGAGGTCGGCCGGTGCCAAGGCTTGCTGCACCGCAAGATTTTTGGGAAACCACTAGAGTAGCTTGCCCGCCAGCGCGGAACAAGAGTGAAAGCACGTATTCGGGGCGATGCGCGGCCGTGGCGCACGGATGTTGTGCCGGATTTGGCGTTACCGCGTCAGTGCACGCGATCATAAACAGCGGGTGCAGAAAACAACAACGCACCCGGCCGGGATGGCAGCGGGTGCGATGCGCATGAAACAGCAAAGCGAACTAGTGCCCGCTCTGCGTAATGGCCGCAGCCAGTTGCAGATCAGTCAGCGAACTGCTTTTTCAGGCGTTCGCGGCGTTCCTGGGCTTCCAGCGACAGCGAAGCGGTCGGACGGGCAACCAGGCGGGCCAGACCAATCGGCTCGCCAGTGTCTTCGCAGTAGCCGTAAGAGCCATCATCCAGTTTGCGCAGCGTGGAGTCGATCTTCAGTAGCAGCTTGCGTTCGCGATCACGCGTGCGCAGTTCCAGTGCGTATTCTTCTTCCAGCGTTGCGCGGTCAGCCGGATCCGGTGTCGCTTCCTGCTCTTGCAGGTGCTGACTGGTCTGGTTTGCGTTCGCCAGCAGTTCCACCTTCATTTTCTGGAGCAGTTCCCGGAAAAACTGAAGATGGTCCTGATTCATGTAATCCCCTTCCGGACCGTTCCAGCTGAGGATGTCTTGTTCGGTGAGTTTGGCCATTGTCGTGCTCGCTTATCAGAACCGGGTGGGCCGGTGGTTAAAATGGCAAGAGGCTTACAAAACCCGGCCCGCCAAATGGGCATGGAGCTTAATCAACTCATGCGCCCAATGCAATATCAGCCAATCCACAATAAGACCGCCGGTGCAACACAAAGTGCGCCTTGTCACTGTGCTGACTGACTATTTTTGTACCAGTATCCATTTGATTATGGTGCGCAAATCTTCATCGCCAATTTGCTGCGCCGGCATCGCGATGGTGCCCCAAGTGCCGCCACCGCCTTCTTTTACTGTCTTCATCAGCTTGGCCTCTGCCCCTGGCTGCCCGCGATACTTGGCCGCCACATCCTTGTAAGCCGGGCCGACAATTTTATGATCGACCGCATGACAGGCCAGACAATTGTACTTGGCGGCGACTTTGGCGCCGTCTTCTGCATGGGCCAGAGTTGTGGCGGCAAGCAGACAGGTGAGCAGAATCGGGGTCAGACGCATTTTGATTCACATCCATATATGGGCGACGCAGCATATTAACAATGCCGGTCAGGCTTGCAAACGCCGCGCCAGGCGGCTCGTTCTTGTGAATAAGACTGCTATGCTACACTCGGCGGATGACTTCCATGACAGGCGAATTGGCAATGATGCGCGGTGAACGGTTCATGACGACAGCAATCGTCGTGTCGGCGCTCGCTCATGCCGCAATCATTATTGGCATCAAAATCGTTCGCCCCGATATGTTGCCTTCAGTTTCAACCGAGTTCATGCAGGTGGAACTCGTCAACAAAGCCACCGCCACTGCGCCCACCAAGGCCAAAGTGCGGGCCCAGGTGGACCAGGATGCCGGCGGTAACACCGATGCCGACAAACAGGTGTCCAGCCCGTTGCCTGCCAAGTCGGACCAGTTCAATACCGAATTGCAACAGGTGATGCGCCAGGAGCAGGAGCTTGAGCAAAATTCGGCTCGCTTGATGGCGCAGATCAAAAGCCAGGTTCCGGCCACCGTGCAGCAATTGCAGGATGCTGCGGATAAATCGCAACAGACCCATACGACTGGCGTCGATCACGAAAAGCTCAATCAGCAGATCAAGGATCTGAGCGGCGCGATGGGCAAGATCGACCAGGAAAACCAGGAATATCAGCAACGCCCGCGCAAGGCGCGCATTGGCTTGCCGGCCAACAAGAGCCTGACTGCAGTGTGGGAAGACCAGTGGAAGCTCAAGATTGAGCGCTTGGGTACCACGTTGTACCCGGCCGATGCCAATGGCAACAAGCTCTACGGCAAGCTGACGCTGACTGCTGAAATCAATGAAGATGGTTCGCTGCGCTCGGCCACCATCGATAGCAGTTCGGGCAATCCGAAGCTGGACGAAGCGGCGCTGCAGATCGTGCATCGTTCGGCGCCATTCAGCCGCTTGCCCAAGGGCCTGGTTGATGAAAACGGCAACCGCGCCACCGTCTTGGTGGTGGTGCGACGTTGGTCGTTCACCAAAGATCTGGCACTGCAAGCGGCGAGCGGCCGGTAATGCGCATCCTGGGTATTGACCCCGGTTCGCGGGTCACCGGGTTTGGCGTACTGGATATTGCCGGGCAGCAACGCGCGTATGTGGCGTCTGGCTGTATACGCACCCCGGTCGGTGGCACTTTGCCCGAGCGCATCGCCAGCTTGCTCGAAGGCATTGCTCAGGTCGCCGCCACTTACCAGCCTGATGTAGCTGCCGTTGAACAAGTGTTCGTGAACGTGAATCCGCAATCGACACTGATGCTGGGCCAGGCCCGCGGCGCCGTGATCTCGGCGCTGGTCATCGCCAAACTCCCCATTTCTGAATACACCGCTCTGCAGGTCAAACAAGCGGTGGTTGGCAATGGCCATGCTGATAAAGATCAGGTGCAGCACATGGTGCAGCGGCTGCTCAAGCTTAATGGCTTGCCGCAGGCTGATGCGGCCGATGCATTGGCAGTGGCGCTGACCCACGCCCAACATGCGGGCAGTGCACTCAAGCAACTTGGCGCGGGCTTGAAGATCAAGCGCGGCCGTCTGGCTTGATGTGTCCAGTGCTGTGCTGGCGCACGATCCCGCTATACTCCTCTTTTTCCCGTTCCCCTTTTCCGGATTGCACAGATGATAGGACGCCTGAGCGGCACGCTCGTCGAAAAACAACCTCCGCAACTGGTCATTGACGTGGCCGGTGTCGGCTATGAAGTCGACGTGCCAATGAGCACAATCTACGTGCTGCCGCATGTGGGCGAGCCAGTCACCCTGTTTACCCACATGGTGGTGCGTGAAGACGCCCAGTTGCTGTACGCCTTCGCCACGCGGGACGAACGCGATCTGTTCCGCGCCCTGATCAAGATCACTGGCATCGGCGCCAAGATCGCGCTGGCGATCCTGTCCGGCTTGTCTGCAGACGAACTGGCCGTTGCGATTGCTACCGAAAACATCACCCGGTTGTCCAAAGTGCCCGGCATCGGCAAGAAGACTGCAGAACGCTTGGTACTGGAACTCAAGGGCAAGCTGGGCAGCATGGCCGCCGCGACGACGACCACGGGCAAGCTGGCCGCCCCGCTGCTCGAGCAAGGCGGCCACGCCGATGTGCTGCACGCGTTGCTGGCGCTGGGTTACAACGAACGTGAAGCAGCGCAGGCCATGAAAGAGCTGCCCGCCGACGTTGAAGTGGCGCAAGGCATCAAGCTGGCATTGCGGCAACTGGTTCGCGGCTAACAGTCGTCTGCTGGGCCAGATAGCGAGCCAATGCGTCGATGGTGACCACCGGCATGCTGTGCCGTTGCGCAAATGCCATGATCTGTTCGCCAACTGCCATGGTGCCGTCCGGGTTCATTAGTTCGCACAGCACTGCGGCGGGTTTGAAGCCTGCCAGCCGCGCCAGATCAACGGACCCTTCGGTATGGCCCCGTCGTTCCAGCACGCCGCCATTGCGGGCACGTAACGGGAAGACGTGACCAGGCCGGGTCAGGTGTTCTGGCCTGGCGCCATCCGCTACGGCGGTGAGAATGGTGGTGGCGCGGTCGGCAGCAGAAACGCCAGTGGTTGTGCCCTGCGCCGCTTCGATAGTCACGGTAAACGCCGTTTGGTAACGGCTCTGATTGGCGGGCACCATCGGCAGCAGGGCCAGTGCATCGGCCAGATCATTGCTCAGGCATAAACAAACAATGCCGCTGCATTCGCGAATCATCAGCGCCATGTTGGGGATATCTACCGCCTCGGCGGCCATGACGATATCGGCCTCGTTTTCACGATCATCGTCATCCAGCAGCAACACGGGTTTACCGGCTTTGATGGTGGCAATGGCGCCTTCTACCGCATGTAATTCGGCTGAAGTCAGACTGGAAAGAGATTGCTGTGGGGAATGCATGAGAAACGTCCTCGCAAGTGATCCTGGTGATCAATAAGTAAGTGCGATAAACGTTTCAGGGCTTTGAAAAAGACAAGAAGTAAAACCAACGAATACACACCACGCAGTCAGCAAACGGCACGCGCAAAATGGCATGCACGCAATCGCTGATCTGCGCGGTGAGCACGCTCTTCTTTCATCCGGACTCTAACCGTCGGCCCCGGAATCTCCTTTCGGGGCCGCACACAAAAACGCCCTGACTGTGTTGCCGAGCCTGGCCGTACCAAACATGTACTGTCGGCGGCTCGGCGTCGTGTCATGACGCTTTTGTGTACGGCCTTTGGGATAACCGGATCTGCTGACCTTGCCGACCCGGGCCATTGTCCCGGTGATCAGCAAGCGCTCGCGGGCTCAGCGCGGGACATCCGGCGTTGCCGCCAATCCATCCATCGCCATACCGCCGGTGGGGAATTTCACCCCGCCCTGAAGACGTACCTATCCGGCTACAATAGCCGGACTGCCAGTCTAGCACGCAGCGGATTTGCCTCTCTTGGGCCTTTCCCGCATGGGCCGTGCCCGACATTTGCCTGGAACCTGCACCGATGATCGAAACCGATTCCCTTTCTGCCGCCCCCGCCGAGCGGCTGATTACTGCCAAAACCATGTCGTCGCAGGAGGAGCAACTGGAGCGCGCTTTGCGCCCCAAACTGCTGGACGAATATGTTGGCCAGAAAAAAGCACGTGGCCAGCTGGAAATTTTTATCGAAGCCGCCAAGAAACGCGGCGAAGCGCTGGATCACGTGTTGCTGTTCGGGCCACCGGGTTTGGGCAAGACCACGCTCGCACACATCATCTCGCGTGAGTTGGGAGTGAATCTGCGCCAGACCAGTGGCCCGGTGCTGGAACGCGCTGGCGATCTAGCGGCGCTACTCACCAATCTTGAGCCGCACGATGTTCTGTTTATTGACGAAATTCACCGACTTTCGCCTGTGGTGGAAGAAATTCTCTACCCAGCGCTCGAAGACTTCCAACTCGATATCATGATCGGTGAAGGCCCGGCCGCGCGTTCGGTCAAACTCGACCTCCCCCCTTTCACCTTGATTGGCGCCACCACCCGCGCCGGCATGCTGACCAACCCGTTGCGCGATCGTTTTGGCATCGTGGCGCGCCTGGAGTTCTACACTGCGGAGGAGTTGACCCGCATTGTTGAGCGTTCGGCTGGGCTCATGGATGTCAACATTCTGGGCGATGGCGCGTTTGAAGTAGCGCGACGCTCGCGTGGCACGCCACGGATCGCCAATCGCTTGCTGCGTCGGGTACGTGATTACGCCGAAGTCAAAGCCGATGGCACCGTGACCCAGGAAGTGGCCGATGCCGCCTTGTTGATGCTGGACGTCGATCACGCGGGGCTCGATGTGATGGACCGCAAGCTGCTGGACGCAGTCATCAGCAAGTTTGGTGGCGGGCCAGTGGGCCTGGACAATGTGGCGGCCGCCATAGGTGAAGCCTCGGACACCATTGAAGATGTGCTGGAACCTTATCTGATTCAACAAGGTCTGTTGCAACGCACGCCGCGTGGTCGCATCGCTACTTTGCTGGCTTATCAGCACTTTGGTTTGACCCCGCCCAAGACAGATGCGGGGATTTGATTACTGCCGCGTGAATATTCACGTGTCATAGTTTCATACAAAAAATGGCCAATACCGGCCTAAAATGTTGCGTTTTGGCCGCAATGCTGGCCATAAAGGGAGAGAAATACCGTGGAAGTTGGCACCCAGGACATGTCGATTCTGTCGCTGATCACGCAGGCCAGTACGGTCGTGCAGTTGGTCATGGCGATTTTGGTACTGGTGTCACTGCTGAGCTGGTGGCGGATTTTCAGCAAGTATTTCACCATCGCCAAAGCCAAAAAGAGCACTGACGAATTTGAAGACCGCTTCTGGAGCGGCTCAGATCTGAACGCGATGTACGAACAGGTGCGGCGCGGCAATCCAAACGGCATTGAGCGGATTTTCATCTCCGGTTTCTCGGAGTTTCTCAAGCTGCGCCAGAAAGGCGGCATGGAACTGTCTGACGTCATGGAAGGCACTCGCCGCGCCATGCGGGCCAGCTACCAGCGCGAACTGGATTACCTGGACAAACACACCTCGTTCCTGGCATCAGCAGGTTCGGTCAGCCCTTACGTCGGCTTGTTCGGTACGGTGTGGGGCATCATGCATGCCTTCCGTGGTCTATCCAATGTGGGTCAAGCCACGCTGGCTAACGTAGCGCCAGGTATTGCCGAAGCGCTGGTGGCAACCGCCATCGGCCTGTTTGCGGCGATTCCCGCGGTGGTGGCGTACAACAGCTTTGCGCACGATGTGGATCAGCTCGCCAGCCGTTTTGACAGCTTTATTGAAGAGTTCTCCAACATCCTGCAACGGCAAGCGGCCAAATAAGGGGATTGCGAAATGGCAAGATCCCGACGCCCGCGCCGCGCAATGAACCAGATCAACGTCGTGCCATATATCGACGTGATGCTGGTATTGCTGGTGATCTTTATGGTGACCACTCCGATGATGCAAAGCGGTGTGGTCAACCTGCCCTCCGTGGGCAAAGCTGATAAACAGATGGATGTCGCGCCGGTGTTTGTTGAAATTGGCGCCGATGGCGCGATCAAGGTCAATGACAAGGGCAACACGGAATCGACGCCAGACGTAAAAGGTCTGGCCGATCTGGTTAAAACCCATCTGGCCGGCAATGCTGATCGCCCGGTCGTGATCGCCGCCGATAAATCGGTGCGCTACGAAGCCGTGATGAACGCCATGGACGTACTCAAGCAGGCTGGGGTTGCCCGGGTTGGCTTGAAGGTGAATACCCACTGATGAACGCAGTGATGGAACATCGCCCACCCAAACATCCGGAAGAAAAATCCACGCTATCGCTGCTTCTGGCGCTGGCGATGCACGGCCTGTTTGTGCTGTTTTTGCTGTTCTCAGTGAACTGGCAAACGCACAAGGCGCAACCGGTGGAAGTGGAACTTTGGGGCGGCCCGCCGCCGGCAATTGAAAAAATTCCGGAACCTCAGCCGGAAAAACCGGTCAAGCAACAGGTCATAACGCCCGAGCCCGTGGTCACGCCGGAGCCAAAGCCGGATATTCAGGAAGAAAAAGTGAAGGTTGTGCCTACGCCGCGACCGACGCCTAAACCTGCGCCGACCCCAACTCCCAAGCCGACGCCAACACCGAAACCGACTGCTGCGCCAACGCCAGCACCAACCAAGGCGCCCAAGCCGACGCCAGAGCCGAAGAAGGCTGAGAAAAAACCGCCCAAGGTCGATCCGAACTCGATGGATGCTTTGTTGTCGGCCAATACGCTGACCAATACGGCAGAGGCCAAGCCGAACGGCAAAGCGGGTGGCAAGGGCAATAACCCCGATGCCACCAGCAATACTGGCCCGGCAGGTGGTAAAGGCACTGGCGCCGGGGGGAGTGGTGGTTATCTGGCGAGCTTGAGCAGTCTGTTGCGGTCCAGAATTCATTACGTGCCTAACGGGGATGAAAACCCCGCGGTCAGCATGCGCATCACTGTTTTGCCTGATGGCACGGTGCAGGATGCGCAAGTGGTCAAGCCAAGTGGTAATTCGGCCTACGATGATGCAGTGAAACGCGCCATTCTGGATTTGGGGCGCTTGCCACCAAGACCGGGCAGCGTGCCGTTTACCGGCGAATGGCGTTCACTGACGGCGAATTTCCGGCTTAAAGACTGACGCATCACCAGCTAATACACATTGAACAAGGAGAACAAACCAGTGCTGCTACGCTTTGCCCGTTTTGTACTAGCCATGAGCCTGCTGGCCAGCGCCGCGGCGCGTGCCGATATCTCGTTCGATGTCGTGGGCGTGGGTGCCAATCAATACCCCATTGCGATTGCCCCGTTCCAGAACGAAGTGCAGCAGCAACAGCCGGTTACGACCGTCGTGAGCGATGACTTGACCCGCAGCGGCTTGTTCAAGGTGATTGGGGCCGGTGATCTTTCGCCGGTGCCATACCAACCCAGCCAGATCAATTTTGGCGCGGTGGCTGCCAAAGGCGCGCAAACCGTGCTGATCGGTAATGTTTCGCCGTCGAGTAACGGCCAAGTGTCGGTCAAGTTCTGGCTGATGGATGCCGCCAGCAAGCAACAACTGGTGGGTTACGAGTTGATCGTGCCGCCTACCAAAATGCGTTACGCCGCGCACAAGATTTCCGACATGATCTACCAGAAGATCACCGGCTTTGGTGGCATGTTCACTTCACGCATCGCCTACATTACCAAGCAAGGCAAGCGCTTCGAGCTACAAGTGGCCGATGCCGATGGTTTTGGCTCGCAAGCTATCCTGGCATCCAACCAGCCGATCATGTCGCCCAAGTGGTCGCCCGATGGCACCCGCCTGGCCTATGTATCGTTCGAAGACCAGAAACCGGTGGTGTATATCCAGGATCTGTTGTCTGGCAAGCGCTGGAAAGCTTCCAACTTCAAGGGCAGCAACTCCGCCCCGGCCTGGTCGCCTGACGGCTCAAAACTGGCGGTGGTGCTGACGCGTACTGGCGGCTCACAGATTTATCTGGTTGATGCCAGCGGCCCCAATAGCAACAGCAGTAATGCCCGTCAGCTGACCAACACAGGTGACATCAATACCGAACCGTCTTTTACTGCCGATGGCCAGATCATCTTCACTTCTGACCGTGGCGGTAGCCCGCAAATCTATCGGATGTCTGGCAACGGTGGCGCGGCCGAGCGTCTCACCTTTCAGGGCAGCTATAACGCCTCTGGCAAAGTCAGTGCCGATGGCAAGTCTCTGGTGTTTGTGACCCAGAGCGGTGGTTACAAGGTCGCTATCATGGATATGTCCACCCGCCAGGTGCAGGTGTTGACCGATAGCAGCCGTGACGATTCGCCCACATTTGCGCCCAATGGCCGGATGGTGCTGTACGAAACACAGGCTGGAGGTAAAGGAGTTTTGGCGGCAGTGTCCAGCGATGGACGCGTCAAGGCTCGCCTCAGAGCGCAAGCGGGTGATGTAAGGCAGCCGGCATGGGGACCCATGCTGAAATAAAACAGTCGGGACGCACACGCAGCCGTGCCATTCAAACAAGCGGGCTGCGGCAACTCGTTGCTGCCAATGGGTTGCAGATGCACACTTTTGGAGATAATTGAATATGAAAAAAATCTTGATGAGCGCATTGCTCACTGCCTTGCTTGCCGCGTGCGCTTCTTCGCCCAAGCCAGCTCCTGTCACTACCGGGACCACCACTCCGCCTGCTGCTGATACCAAGCCAGCTACCGTTGACCTGACCCAGGGCAAAGCATTGCCTGCCGGCTACAGCGCGCTGACTGACCCGAACAACATCCTGTCGCAACGTAACGTTTACTTCGCATTTGACTCGTACGTGGTCGACAGCAAGTTCAGCGACCTGGTCCAGGCGCATGCCAAGTACCTGCTGGAACACAAGGATGCCAAGATCATCCTGCAAGGCAATACCGATAACCGCGGTACTGCCGAATACAACATGGCGCTGGGTCAAAAGCGTGCGGAAGCTGTCAAGAAACAGCTGAGCGCGCTGGGTGTACCGGATAGCCAGATCGAAACCGTGAGCTTCGGTAAGGAAAAACCGCTGGAACAAGGCGATACCGAAGAAGCATGGTCGCGTAACCGTCGTGCCCAGATCGTTTATAACGGCGAATCGGCACAGTAAGGCTTGCCCGCAGGCATAAAACTGCCTATCGTGCAGCGTTGGACCGGCAGGCGCTGGTTCAACGCTGTTTTCACATTGAAACCCGGAAAACGATGAAACGAATCGCCGCCCTTCTCGTTCTGGCTTTTGCCACCACCCATGCCAACGCTGGTTTGTTCAGTGACGACGACGCCCGCAAGCAGATTGTCGACCTGCAGACCCAGGTGAGCTCGCAAGATCAGCGCATCCAGTTCCTGGAAGCCGCCAACAAACGCATGCTTGATCTGGTCAACCAGCTTGAACAACTCAAGCAGGATCTGGCTACCTTGCGTGGGCAGAATGAAACGCTGCAATACAATCTGGATGAAGCCACCAAGCGCCAGAAAGATTTGTACGTTGACCTGGACACGCGTGTTCGCACGATCGAACAAGCCAAGGCTCAAGCCGTACAAGAGCAGCAAGCCAGCAATCAGCAATCGCTGGATGCTGCCATCGCGCTGGCCAAAGGCGGCAAGAACAAAGATGCGGTCAATGCACTGACGCAGTTTATCCAGGCCAATCCGGACAGCGCACATACCGCCACCGCCCAATACTGGCTGGGCGTGAGCCAGACCGGCCTGAAGAACTACAAGGCGGCGCAAGCTGCTTATGGTGCCGTGCTCGACCAGGCGCCGGATGATCCCGTTGCGCCGGATGCACTCTATGGCCGCGCTGTCGCTGCCAATGCCGCGGGCGATAAAAAGGGTGCGCGCGCCTATCTGCTACAATTGCTGGAAAAGTATCCCTCATCGGATAAAGCCGCCATCGCCAAGAAGGCGTTGCTGACCACCAACTGAGGTGGGCAACACAAGATTGACGCGGCGTCGGTCATGGCCGACGCCGTTTTCATTTCCGCCGGACTTTTATCTGGCTCGGAAAACCCGGCTGCGTTACTGCTGTAATGCGCCATCTGCAATCCGCTGGACTGTGTTTCCGGCACGGAGTATTCATCAATGGCTGAACAAGCACCCTCTTTACGTATTACCGAAATCTTTTTCTCGCTGCAGGGCGAAACCAGCCGCATGGGCGTGCCCACGGTTTTTGTACGTCTGACAGGCTGTCCTTTGCGCTGTGGCTATTGCGACAGCGCGTATGCATTTCATGGTGGCGAAACCCAGAGTTTTGACACCATCCTTGAGAAAATCCGTTCGTTTGGTGCCAACGTCATTTGCGTGACTGGCGGCGAGCCGCTGGCGCAGAAGCACAGCCTGGCGTTCCTGCAGCGACTATGCGACGAGGGCTTTGACGTCAGCCTGGAAACCAGCGGTGCTTTGGCCATTGAAGGCGTGGATGCGCGCGTGTCCCGCATCGTTGATATCAAAACCCCAGGCTCGGGTGAGCTGGCCAAAATGCGCTGGGAAAACCTGGACGCCATCAAAACCGGCGACGAGGTCAAGTTCGTATTGGTTGACCGCGCAGACTACGAATGGGCGCGTGACTTGTTACGCGATAAAAAACTGAACGAACGCGCCCCGGTACTGTTCTCACCGGTCTGGGAAACACTCAAACCGGCCGATCTGGCCGCCTGGGTGCTGGAAGACCATCTGCCGGTGCGCATGCAAGTGCAGTTGCATAAAATTCTTTGGGGTGATCGCCCAGGCGTTTAAACGAACCCCAATGTCCGACTCTCCACAATTACACGGCCATTTGATGAAGCTGCGTATCCTCGCTATCCGCATTCTGGTTCGACTCAAGGAACTGCCCTATCGCAGCCGCTCTACGCTGGTGTTCTGGGGTGGCGCGGCAATGGTGGGGTTGGTAGCCGTATTGCTGGCCAAATGCGCGGAATGGGCTTTTCTGGGCTTTCAGCATCTCACCGCGCGCTGGTTCTGGTGGCCGCTGCTGGCGCTGCCATTGGGCGGGATGGGCATTCGCTGGTTGATGTCCCGACTGGGCCGCGGAGCGGAAGGCAGCGGCATCCCGCAAGCCATGGCAGCCATCAAGGTCGCCGAAGAGCCAGAACAAGCGGAGAGGCTTCTCTCGCTGCGTATTGGGGCCATCAAGTTTCTCGGGATTGTGCTGGGTGCGGGCAGCGGTTTTGTGCTGGGGCGCGAAGGCCCGACGGTGCAGATTGGTGCCAGCATCATGTACGCCTGCCGCCGCTTTTTACCTTTGGCCGATCCGGTATTCCAGCGCCAATTGATTCTGGCGGGCGGCGCAGCGGGTATCGCGGCTGCCTTCAACACGCCACTGGCGGGGATAGTGTTTGCCTTTGAAGAACTGGCGCGCTCGGTCGAAACCGAAACCAGCGGCAAGTTGATTGGTGCCGTCATCCTGGCTGGTGTGGTTTCGCTGGCGCTGATTGGCGACTACACCTACTTTGGGCGGATTCACGTACCGGAGTTCGAGTACAGCATCCTCCCGCCGATGATATTGGTAGCGGTGGTGGCCGGACTGATTGGCGGGCTGTTTTCCTGGCTTTGTGTGCATCAAACGCGCTGGTTACCGGGCCCAGTATTGCATTTCCGGGTGGCCCATCCGTACTGGTTCATCGCCCTGTGCGGGCTGGCCATTGCCTTGTGTGGCCTGATCCTGCCGATTTTTGGCAGCGGCGCCGATGAAACCAGCCGGGCCATCAGCGGACATGGCTTGTTGGCCTGGTATTACCTGCCGCTCAAGTTTGTCAGCCTGCTGGCCACTTTCCTCACCGGTTTGCCGGGCGGCATTTTTGCCCCGTCCCTGGCTTTGGGCGCAGGCGTCGGTAGCTGGTTTGCGCCGCTGTTTGCCGACACCATCCATATCAAAATTCTCGCCATCGGCATGGTTGCCATGCTGGCGGCGGTGACGCGGGCGCCGATTACCTCGGCCATCATCATGATCGAAATGACCGATGGTCACGCCATGGTGATCTCCACGCTGGCAGCCGCAATGGTGGCTTCCAGCGTGGCCCGTATCTATCGAACCAATCTTTATCACGATCTGGCTGCCAATATCCTCAAGCAAATGGCTGCGCAGAAACGGGAGTAACGCATATGACTACACAATCTTCGTCACTCAAACCGGCTGTCATTCTGTTGTCCGGCGGACTGGATTCGGCTACTTGCCTGGCGATTGCCAAAAGCCGCGGCTTCGCGCCGTATTGCTTGTCGTTTGATTACGGCCAGCGCCACAACGCCGAACTCAAAGCCGCAGCGCGCGTGGCCAAGTCGCTCGGCGCAGTTGAGCATCGCATCATCAAGATTGATCTGGCGGTGTTTGGTGGTTCGGCGCTGACCGATGCGGCCATTGAAGTGCCAACAGATGGCAAGACTACTGAGAACGAGATTCCGGTTACCTACGTGCCCGCACGCAACACCATTTTGTTGTCGTACGCACTGGCGTGGGCCGAAGTACTGAAGAGCGATGATATTTATATCGGTGTAAACGCGGTGGATTACTCCGGCTACCCGGATTGCCGCCCTGACTATATCGCCGCCTACCAGCAAATGGCCCGACTGGCGACGCGTACTGGCGTGGAAGGCTCCCCGCTGACTATACACACCCCGCTGATTACCTTGTCCAAAGCTGAGATCGTACAAGCCGGGCTGGCGCTGGGTGTGGACTACAGCCAGACCGTGACGTGCTACAAAGCGGATGAGGATGGCCGTGCTTGTGGTCAGTGCGATGCCTGCCGTTTACGTGCAGCCGGGTTTGAAGCCGCGGGGGTGGCTGATCCGACCCGTTATCAAGGCTGATGTTGCCACCTTGGGTGGCGCGAATCACTGGCGTAAAAAAACCGGACGTATCACCGTCCGGTTTTTTTATTGGCATGCGGTCTGCGAAGACGCTTATGCCTTGCCCGAGATGATCAGATATTTTTGATACAACTCTTCTTTCGATTCTTTTGCTTCCGGATTGAACGGAATGCAATCGACCGGACAGACCTGCTGGCATTGCGGTTCGTCGTAATGGCCAACGCACTCGGTACACAGGTTCGGATCGATCTCGTAAATCTCAGCGCCTTGCGAAATTGCGCTATTGGGGCATTCGGGTTCGCAGACATCACAATTGATGCATTCATCCGTGATCATCAGCGCCATGGCGATATTCCTTCAAAATCAGCTACGTTTAGAACGGCGGCGATTGTCCCACGTTCCTTACTACGGGACAACGGCATATCTGTTGGACGGCAGTGCGGGTGGATCGTTTCGTGAATTAGTGGCACCACTGCTGTTCGCATGGGACACCATCGTGATTACCGTCCATTTTCGGGTTAGGGCAGTTGTTAAGGTAAAACTTTGCCTCCTCGCATGACCTCATTTCGCTGCAGTAGTGCTTGTCTTCGCACTGAAACACGGCCTGTGTTGCGCGTACCGGCAAATCGTTAGCAGCTACCCGGTCATCGCCGGGAGCAACCCGTGGTAATGCACGGTTGGTGCTGGCCAAGGCCGCGGCGTCGACTGCTTTGGCCTCCTGGTAGTGTTGCCAGCCGCGCACACCAACAAACGCGAGCAATAGCAATACGATGAGTTTCTTCATCTATTGTTGCCCTATTGTGATGATTGGATCATTTGTTCAACCAACTCGCCGCAGCAAACCACAACGCACCGCGCCCGCTTTCAGTTCCCGCGTCACTTCCCAGCCCGGCAAATCTGGCCACTGCCCGCACTCGGCATAAACCACCGCGTCATCATTGAGCAGGCCCGCCACCAGTTCCAGCGCCTGGGGTAATAGATCGGAGGCGAAGGGCGGGTCAAGAAACACCACATCAAACTTGCCGGATGCATTTTTCAACCAGGTGATGGCATCGGACCAGATCAGTTCGACGTTGGTCATACCCAATGTTTTGTGGTTATCGGACAACGCGGCATACACCGGCTTGGCTTTTTCCACCATCACCACACGTTTGGCATTGCGTGATGCGGCTTCAAAACCCAGTGCGCCACTGCCCGCAAACAGATCCAGACAAACCTGTCCGGTCAGATCCTGGCCGAGCCAGTTGAACAGTGTTTCGCGCACGCGATCCGGCGTCGGACGCAGGCCATCGCCGTCCGGAAAATGGACCATGCGGCGCTTGTATTCGCCCCCAATTATGCGAACCTGGTTTTTATGCTGTCCTGCCATGCCTCACCCGCGCTAAAATCGCGCCAAATCAGATATTTTCCGCCATTGGCGACGCGACGCAAACACCTATGTTCGATTTTTTCCGCAAGAAACCCAAAACCGACCCGACAACACCTGTTGCCGAACCGGTATCCACGCCGCTTGAGCCCGTCGAGCCGCCTGCTACGGCGCCAATTGACGTTGTCATCGCCCCGGAAGCCATTGTAGCGGTCGAAGTGCCTGTTCCGGCACCGGAACCGCCGCAACCGCAACCGCAAGAAAAGCCCAAAATGTCTTGGGCAGAGCGGCTGAAGGCCGGTCTGGCCAAAACCCGGGATTCGCTGAGCAAGAATCTGGCTGGCTTGTTTGGCGGCGGCCAGATCGATGAAGAGTTGTATGAAGAGCTGGAAACCGTGTTGCTTACCGCCGATATGGGCGTGGAGGCTACCAATACGCTGCTGAAAGATGTGCGCGACCGGGTGTCGCTGCGTGGCCTGAAAGACGCTTCCGAATTGCGCCAGGCGCTGAAAGAAGCGTTGCTTGAACTGATTCAGCCGCTGGAACAGCCGCTGGTTATCACTCCGCAAAAACCTTTTATCTTGATGGTTGCCGGTGTTAACGGCGCCGGTAAAACCACCAGCATCGGCAAACTGGCCAAGTACTTCCAGGGCCAGGGCCATAGTGTGCTGCTGGCGGCCGGTGATACCTTCCGCGCTGCGGCACGCGAACAACTGGTGGTCTGGGGCGAGCGCAATGGCGTGCAGGTGATCTCCCAGGCATCCGGCGATGCCGCAGCGGTGGCGTTCGATGCGGTCAACGCCGCCCGCGCCCGCCAGTGTGATGTGATCATTGTCGATACCGCCGGCCGCCTGCCGACTCAGCTGAACCTGATGGAAGAAATCAAAAAGGTGAAGCGTGTGGTGCAAAAAGCAGACCCGACTGGTCCGCATGAAATCATGTTGGTGATCGACGCCAATACCGGCCAGAATGCAGTCAGCCAGGTCAAAGCCTTTGACGATGCGCTGGGCCTGACGGGGCTGGTGCTGACCAAGCTGGACGGCACCGCCAAGGGCGGCGTGATTGCGGCGATTGCCAAGCAACGGCCAGTGCCGATCCGCTTTATTGGTGTAGGTGAAACCATCGACGATCTGCGCCCGTTTGTGGCGAAGGATTATGTTGATGCGTTGTTTGATTGACGATTGATATATCCGGTCCCCGCGGCATGGTTACCCTGATAACGGACGGCGCATGATCCAGTTCCAGCAAGTCACCAAGCGATACCCCGGCGGCTTTGATGCCGTCAAACAACTCAGTTTTGAAATCCAGGATGGCGAACTCGTCTTTCTGGCTGGCCATTCGGGCGCAGGTAAATCCACCTTGCTCAAGCTCATTGCCGGTATCGAGCGCCCAACCCAGGGCGCGGTACTGGTGAACGGCCAGAACCTGGCGCGCATGCGCCGCGCGTCCATGCCGTATACCCGCCGCCATATCGGGCTGATTTTTCAAGATCACAAAATCCTCTACGACCGCAGCGTGTTTGAAAACGTGCGCCTGCCGCTGGATATCATCGGCTTTGATCACCGCGAAGCCAAACGCCGTGTGCAGGCCGCGCTGGATAAAGTTGGTCTGTCTGGCAAAGATGCCCTCAACCCGGTGAGTCTGTCGGGTGGCGAGCAGCAACGCTTGTGCATTGCCCGCGCCGTGGTGCACCGCCCCTCCATCCTGCTGGCCGATGAACCCACCGCCAATCTGGATCGCGATTACGCCAACGACATCCTCGAATTGTTCAAGTCGTTTCACCAGGTGGGCGTGACGCTGGTTATTTCCGCCCACGATGAAACGCTCATGGCCGACTATGGTCGCCGCATCCTGCGCCTGAAAAACGGCCAGTTCTCCGCATAAGGTGGCGCACGCATGAAACACTGGATACGCCTGAACTGGATCGCTTTTCAACGCACGCTCGGCGGCATTGTCCGTGCGCCGCTGTCCAGCTTGCTCAATCTGTTGGTGATCGCCATTGCAGCGGCCTTCCCGCTTGGGTTTTATCTGCTGATTGCCAGCGCCCAAGGCGTCATCGGCAAGTTGCCGGTGGAACCGCAGTTATCCGTCTATTTGCGCACTTCGGTCACAGCGGACGAGATCAACACACTCAAGCAACATTTGCAGGCGGATACGCGGCTGGCAGGCGTGCGCTTTATTGGTAAAGACGAGGCCCTCAAACAGATGCAAGCCAGTGTGGGCAGTGGCGATTTGCTGGCCGGGCTCACTGATAATCCGTTGCCCGATGCCTTTGTCCTTACCGCGCATACCGATGCCTCGCCAGAAGCGCTAGAAGCTTTGCAAAAAGAACTCACCGCCAGTTCTGGCGTGGATCAGGTGCAGCTTGATTCAGCCTGGGCGCGGCGGTTGCAGCAGCTAATTGCCGTGGGTAAAGGCCTGTTGCAGATCATTCTGGTGTTGCTGGCCGTCGCTTTGGTACTTATTACCGGCAACGCGATCCGGCTGCAGATTCTGACCCGTCGCGATGAAATCGAGGTGGCCAAGCTGATTGGCGCAACCGATACCTTTATCCGCCGTCCGTTTGTTTATTTTGCGGCGATGCAGGGCGTACTGGGCGGCTTGCTGGCTTGCGCGATTGTCTGGGGCGCCCGCACCTGGCTGAACCCAGCGGTTGAAGCGCTGGCACGCAGCTATGGTCAGCAATTCAGTCTGGCGCTGGCAGATTGGCGCGTGGTGGTGGTGACCTTGGTGGTGACCACACTGCTATGCCTGTTGGGCGCGTCGCTGGCAGTCGGCCGCCATCTGCGGCAATTTCACTAACCTGGCGCTGCCGCCTGTCGGTTGAGGCGACCGATTGGTCTAGCCTATCGGGTAGATTGAAAATATTGCCGTGCAACAATGATTCTTCTGTGCTTGAATTCATAAGAACTTTTTGCATCGTTAGCACTCTGAGGGATGGAGTGCTAATATCTAGCGTCGTCGTTTGAAACGACGCAGAGCAACACAGGAGAATATTCATGGTAGATAGCGTTGCATTGCCGGTCATCACTGGTGGCGACAGCATTGAGAGCTACATTCAGCGTGTCAATGCCGTGCCCATGCTCACTCATGAGCAGGAAATTGATCTGGCCAACCGCTACCGCAATGACAACGACCTGGAAGCCGCCGGCCAGTTGGTGATGTCCCATCTGCGCGTAGTGGTTTCCATTGCGCGTGGTTATGCCGGTTACGGTTTGCAGCAGGCAGACCTGGTACAGGAAGGCAATATTGGCCTGATGAAGGCTGTGAAGCGGTTCGAGCCGAGCCGTGGCGTGCGCCTGTTCTCGTTTGCCGTGCACTGGATCAAAGCCGAGATTCATGAGTACATTTTGCGCAACTGGCGTCTGGTGCGTATTGCCACCACCAAAGCCCAGCGCAAGCTGTTCTTCAACCTGCGTTCCAAGAAAACCGGTTTTTCCGCGTTGACTCAAGCGCAAGCGCAAGTGATTGCCGAAGACCTGGGCGTGAAGCCGGAAGAAGTCCTCGAAATGGAAACCCGCATGACTGGCCAGGATGTGGCCTTGATGGCGGACGACGGGGACGACGACGGTTACGCACCAATCGACTGGCTGGCTGATAGCGAAAACGAACCAGTTCGCCAGATCGAACGCCGCGCCTACGACAATCTGCAATCGGAAGGGCTGCAGCAAGCCTTGGGTACGCTGGACGCACGTAGCCGCCGCATTATCGAAGCGCGCTGGCTCGGTGACGATGGCAGCACTACGCTGCATGAACTGGCCGCCGAATTTGGTGTTTCGGCAGAGCGGATTCGCCAGATTGAAGCCAAGGCGCTGCAAAAGATGAAAGACGCGCTTGAACCAGCCATGGCTTGATTGCCGGGGATTGATCAAAAAAGGCACGCTACGGCGTGCCTTTTTTATTTGCTGCGTTTCGCGCAGTGGCGTGGGAAGTATTTAACGCAGGCGATCAATCACTCCATTGAGTGCTGTCAGCATGGAAACGCCCAGTTGCATGCTGCGCTCACCATTCCAGCCTACGTCGGGCTCTGGGTGATTGGCCGTGTCTTTGAACGGCATTTCCAGAGTAAAAGCCAAGCAACCAAAATGATCGCCGACCCAGTTGGTGGCTAGCGTCAGGGTCTCCGGGCCAAACTGGCTATCGCCGTAGCCGTACTCGGTCTGGAAATCTGGTGAGACCGCCACCCACAAGGTTTTGAAGGCGTCTTGCAGCGCGCGTTGATGTGCCGAGAACGAAGGGTTGTCTTCACAGCCAGCCACAAAGTTGTGCGGAATGCTTTCGTCGCCGTGCATGTCAAAGAACGCATCCACGCCGGTTTCCTGCATGGCCTGGCGAACCAGAAACACCTCAGGGCTGGTTTCCATGCTCGGGGCTTGCCACGCACGATTCAGGTTGGTGCCAGCCGCGTTGGTGCGCAGATTGCCGCGTACCGAGCCATCCGGGTTCATATTGGGAACAATGTAAAACACGGCTTTATTGAGCAAGGTCCGGCCCACGGCGTGCTGGGTATCGAGCAAGGTGCCGATAACGCCTTCGGCACACCATTCGGCCATGCTCTCGCCTGGATGCTGGCGGGCAGTGATCCAGATGGTTTTCTTGCCCGGTTCCGGCGTACCGATGCGCAGCATGTCCAGCGGGCGACCATCGACAGTCTGACCAAGTTCACGGATCACGCAATCGGGCGAAATCTGGGCGTGGCCGAGCATTTGCAGATGACGCTCCCACGAATACGGCTCGAAGTACGCGTAGTAAACCGTGTCACGTTGCGGCTGGTGGCGAATGGTCAGCACGCCGTTTTCGTATTCGGTCGGTACGCAGAACCATTCAATGCCGTCATATGAGGCGCGTGCGGCGTAGCCATCCCAGCCGCCTGGATAAGCCGATTGCCCGGCGTTTTCAATGTGCATCACGCATTCGCGAAACGCGGTGCCAGACAAGCGGAAGTGGAACCATTGCTTGAAGGCAGAGGCGTTATCCGCGCGCAGGTTCAAACGGATATTGGCGTGATCTTCCAGTGAAATAGTTTCAATTGCACCGGAATCAAAAGCGGTGGAGAGCGTGAGCATGCGGGCACCAAAGAGGATGGGTTGGATTGAGTCGCCCGCCGCGTTGATCCCGGTAAGGATCAGTCCGCGAGCAACTTGCCGGGATTCATCAAATTGTTTGGGTCGAGCGCACGCTTGATGTCATGCATCAGCGCCATTTCCACGTCACTGCGAAAATGCGGCAGCAGGTTGCGTTTGAGCTGACCAATGCCGTGCTCGGCCGAGATGGTGCCATTGTGCCGCTGTACCACCGCGTAGACCAGTTCATTAATTCTGGGCTCGTGCGCATAGGCAGCCTTGGTGACATCCTGCATGAATACGTTGTAATGCAGATTGCCATCGCCCAAGTGGCCAAAGGCAATGATGTCAGCTTCGGCAAACTCGCTTTTGAGGGCCGCTTGCGCCTCAACCAGAAACTGCGGGAAAGCCGAAGTCGGGACGCCGATATCCTGCTTGATGCTCACGCCTTTGCGCTTTTGCGCTTCGGGAATGGCCTCCCGCAGTTGCCAGAAATCTTCGGCATCGCTGCGGCTTTGCGCAATCAGCGCGTCGTCGCCACCCAGGGCGATCAACGCTTCAGCGAAACGATCCAGCAAATGTTCATCCGCACCGCCGTCGGAAACCTCCACCAGCACAGTCCATTGCGGCAGCTCGGCAAATGGCTTGGGTAGTTCGGGGCAGTATTGCGCCAGCAGTTCCCAGCAGCGCTGCGAGATCAGCTCGAACGAAGTAATCCGGTCACCGAGTTCATGCTGCAAACCGCGCAACAAATCGACTGCACCTTGCGGATTGGTCACTGGCACCAGCGCGGTGGATTGCGCGGTGGGTAACGGGAACAGCTTGAAGGTAGCGCGGGTAATGATGCCTAACGTGCCTTCAGAGGCAATGAACAACTGTTTGAGGTCATAACCAGTATTGTCTTTGCGCAGGCCGCGCAAGCCGTTCCAGATGCGGCCATCGGCCAGCACCACCTCCAGCCCGAGCGTCAGCTCGCGCATATTGCCGTAGCGCAGCACATTCAGGCCGCCCGCATTAGTGCCCAAAGCGCCGCCGACGCGCGCCGAACCCTTGGCGCCCCAATCGGCCGGGAACAAGCGCTTGGCGTTGAGCGCGGCCATTTGCACATCGGCGATGATGGCCCCCGCTTCGGCGGTAATGGTGTTGTTGCCTTCATCGACGCTCAGCACGCGGTTCATGCGCTCCATGCTGATGACGACCGCGTGGCCGCTTTCGTCGGGCGTCGCACCGCCGCACAGGCTGGTATTGCCGCCCTGCGGCACCATCGCCACGCCGTGCCGGGCACAGGCTTTGACCACGGCGGCGATTTCCTCGGTAGAACGCGGGCGCAATACCGCCAGATTCTGGCCGTGATAGCGCCGCCGCCCGTCGATCATGTAGCCCTCGGTGGCAGGCCCGGTGAGGATGCCGGCAGCGTCGAGGAAAGTAGCGAGTTCAGCGAGTAACGGATGCGACATGGCGGGACTTCTCTATCGGGAATACGGCTTGAAGGCGCGGTTATAACGTAGGGTCAGACTCGGTCCGCTCGCTACCTTGGCGGGCGATACGGCGCAGCATTTGCAGCTGGCGCGAGAAATTGCGGCATTTGTCGCACAGGCTCAGATGAAAGCGCAGCTGCAGCCGCTCGCCAAAAGTCAGTGGCAAGTCTTGCGCTTTGGACAGCAGGCGGCTGGCCTGTTTGCAGGCTCCCAGCATTAAGCGAACTCCTTGTTGGCCGGTGTGATCATTCGGTGGCCTCGTCAAACCAGTTTTTCTGCAAGCACAACCGCAACGCCATGCGGGCGCGATAAAGCAGTACAGAACAGTTAGTCGCGGTGATCTCTAATTGCTGACAGATTGTTTCAATCTCAAGACCGGTAATTTCTCGCAAACAGAACACCAACGCCGTACGGGCGGGCATGTTCTTGCGGCAGGCCTCAAACGTGCTCCAGAACTGTTTGTCCTGCAAGCTGGCGTCCGGATGCGCCCAGTGGCGCGGGCCATCGCTGCCCCAGTGGCCGGTGCGATCAAACATATTGTCGAAATCAGAGAGATCGTTTTCTTCATCCAGATGCGGATTGACCAGCACCGGGTCGCGATACCGGCGGCGTTGGGCGTCGATCACCTTGAACTTGAGAATAGCTGTAACCCAGGTACGCAGGCTGGATTGCCCGCTGTACGAGTCAGGTTTTTCCAGCGCGGCTAGCAACGTTTCCTGGACGACATCCTCGGCGGTTGTGTCGTCGCCCAGCTGATAGCGGGCGTAGCGCAACAGGTCCGGGCGCAGCTGGTGGAGTGATTCTGAAAATGACATTAATGCGCCAGTTATAGTCAGTAGATAAGTAGTAGGGTTTGCACGCTTAGCGTGCGAACGCGTTCAACTAGAGTCCGACTTGCATGGTGCGCATGAATGCACACCCTACTTTTTATCTCGATGCGCTACGGCCTGATCAATTGAGCCAGAAATCCTGGCGCCCGGTGTGCTGCTGAATCACCCGCTGGAAGTGTGTCGGATCTTTGGCGAAGGTCATTTCACCGGCAGCGGGTTTGTAGAAATCAAGCAGTCGGGACGTCCAGAAGCGCAGCGCCGCGCCGCGCAGCATAACGGGCCACGCGGCGATTTCTTCTGCCACAAACGGCCGCACACCCTGATAACCGCGCAGCAAGGCACGGGCGCGTACTGGGTCGATTTCGCCATCCGCCAGCGCGCACCAATCATTCAGTGCAATGGCGACGTCGTACAACAGGGCGTCATTGCACGCGTAGTAAAAGTCGATAAAGCCGCCAACCCGATCGCCATCCATCAATACGTTGTCGCGGAACAGATCGGCATGCACCACGCCAGCGGGCAAGCTGCGATAGTCCTGTGACTGTTGCAGCGCCACTTCAGCGCGCAGCAGTGCAGCGTCGGCCGGGGCAAGGAATTCATCAACAGCCGCAGCGGTATCGGCCCACCATTGCACGCCGCGCGGGTTTTTCATGTAGCCGCCATAGCTGCGGCTGGCCAGATGCATTTGCGCCAGCATTTCGCCGACTTGGGCGCACTGGGCTTCATTGGGAGTTTCGGCAACGCCACCGGGTACGCAGGTCACCAGCAAGGTGGGGCGGCCATTGAGCGTATCGATATATTGATCGTCCAGATTGGCGATCGGCGCGGCCACGGCAATGCCGTGATGCGCCAGATGTGCCAGCAGATTGACGTAGAACGGCAGCTCTTCAGCTTGCAGCGTCTCGAACAGCGTCAATACGTAACGGCCATGCGTGGTGGTGACGAAATAATTGGTATTGGTCACCCCGGCCGCAATACCTTTGAGTTCGACCAGTTGCCCGATCGAATAGCGTTTCAGAAATGGCGCCAGCTCATCCGGCGTAACGGTGGTGAATACAGACATAGCGCTTCATTTCTTCTGGTGGGTTGGCCGACGCCGGGCATTGTTTCAAAGGCGCGATCAGAATTCAATCAAAACCCGGCGTTAAGGATGGATTGTTACCACTCCAGCAAAACCCAGCGTGGCGGGGACAGGTTATCGCCGCCATTATCGGCCAGTTGCGAGAAGCGGCCATTGCCTTCGCGATCAATCAGGTAATACGGCGCGCCCACCTTGGGCACCACGCGCATCATGTACAGCTTGCCCTTCATGCGGTACTCGGAAATGGTGGCATCGGCTTTTTCAACGATGGTCACTTCGGGTTCGGGTGCCGCTGGCGAATCGGTTGCGGGCATCGGCGGCGGCGGCGGGCCTTCCGGCTCGCGGTTGTTGTCGGGGGCGGCAGCCTGAGCCAGGCCTGCCACCAGCATCAAGCCGGCAAACAGGGTAGTGAAACGCATGAGCAGGTCTCCTTTATATTTGTGTGGTGCACGTATTCGCTTAGAGGCTGAATTGCATTTCGCGTTCAGCCGGCGACATCTCAAAGCCGCGCGTTTCGTAATAATCAAAGATAGCCGTCACAATGGCAGCCGGGTCATCAATCAACTGAATCAGGTGCATATCGGCGGCGGCGATCATTTTTTCGTTAACCAGCGTGGTGCGGAACCAATCCACCAAGCCACTCCAAAACGCGGCACCGACCAGAATGATCGGAATCTTGCGTGACTTGCCAGTCTGAATGAGAGTGAGCGCTTCGGTGAGTTCGTCCAGCGTGCCAAACCCGCCGGGCATCACAACATACGCTGTAGCGTGTTTCACGAACATGACTTTGCGGGCGAAAAAGTGCCGAAAACTCTGGCTGACATCCTGATAGGGGTTCCCGCCTTGTTCGTGAGGCAGCTGGATATTGAGGCCCACCGATGGGCTTTTGCCGTAAAACGCGCCTTTATTGGCCGCCTCCATAATGCCCGGGCCGCCGCCGGAGATGACCGAAAAACCGGCATCCGATAGCAAACGGGCAACTTGCTCGGTCAGCTTATAATACGGATGATCTGGCGGGATGCGGGCAGAGCCAAAGATCGACACCGCAGGCTGTATCGGTTGCAGCCTTTCGGCGGCTTCGACAAACTCTGCCATGATTTCGAATACGCGCCATGATTCGCGCGCGCGCCAGGCATGAATGTCGGCGTGAACTGCGCTCTCAACCAGTGTGGGCACTTTATCTTTGAGGCTCATGGTGGCTTCTTTTCAAGTGGTGGATTTTAGATAGAGTCGCTACCAAAAACCGTTCTGGTTAGAGACTCTTCCCGGGCCGCGAGGCGCCGCCGCTTTTTTTCAGTATAGAGGGTTTCCCCTGATGCCTAAGCTTTTGCTCATTGACGGTTCGTCTTATCTTTACCGCGCCTTTCACGCGATTCGCGAACTGTCGGCACCGGACGGCACCCCCACCAATGCCATCTACGGTTTTGTGAACATGCTGCGCAAATTGCGCCAGACCACTCCCGCCGATTACATCGCCTGCGTGTTTGATGCCAAGGGCAAAACGTTTCGCGACGATATTTACGTCGAATACAAAGCCAACCGCCCGTCGATGCCCGACGAGTTGCGAGTGCAGGTAGAACCCATACACGCGGCAGTACGCGCTTTTGGTGTGCCAATTCTGTGTATTGAAGGGGTTGAGGCCGACGATGTGATCGGCACATTGGCCGTCATGGCGTGTGCTCAAGGTATTGAAACCATCATGTCTACCGGCGACAAAGACATGGCGCAGCTGGTCAATGATTGCGTGCGCATCGAAAACTCGATGACCGAAGAAGTGCTGGATGAAGCTGGTGTCTTCAACAAATTCAACGTGCGCCCGGATCAGATCGTTGACTACCTTTCGCTGATTGGCGATACCGTCGACAACGTGCCGGGCGTGCCTAAAGTCGGCCCGAAGACTGCCGCCAAGTGGCTGGCCGAATACCAGACGCTGGATAACATCGTCGCCAACGCCGACAAAATTGGCGGCGTGGTCGGTGAGAACCTGCGCACTTCGCTGGAGTGGCTGCCCACGGCCAAAGCGCTGGTCACCATCAAATGCGATGTCGATCTGACCCAGGAATTGCCCAACGCGCTGCCCGATCTGACGCCGCGTGCGGCCAACTGGGTAGAACTGGAAGCGCTGTTCCGTCGCTATAACTTCCGTACCTGGTTGCGTGAGGCTGAAGAAAAGCTGGCAGCGGGCGACACGGGCGGTGATGCACCGGCAAACGCGGACGGCGTTGCGGCACCAGCCGCTGGCAAGCTGGAACGCAACTACGAAGCCATTCTGACCAACGAACAATTGCAAAACTGGCTGGCCAAACTGACCGCTGCTGACGTGGCTTCGGTCGATACCGAAACCACCAGCCTTGATCCGATGCAGGCACGCATCGTTGGCATGTCGTTCTCGGTCACGCCGGGCGAAGCCGCCTATCTGCCGCTGGCGCATCGCGGCACCGACGCGCCCGATCAACTGCCGTTTGATGCCACGCTGGCGCTGCTCAAGCCGTGGCTGGAATCGGCTGAACACAAGAAGCTTGGCCAGAACCTCAAGTACGACCAACACGTATTTACCAATCACGGCGTAACGTTGCGTGGCATTACCGATGACACCATGCTGATGTCCTACGTGCTGGCCAGCCACGAACGCCACAATATGGACGACCTGGCCGAACGTGAGCTGGGCGAAACCACCATCAAGTTTGAAGACATCTGCGGCAAAGGCGCCAAACAGATTGGCTTTGAAGAAGTCGGCGTTGAAGCCGCCACGGCCTACGCAGCAGAAGATGCCGACATCACTTTGCGGCTGGCGCATTCGTTGCATGCCCGGCTGGCTGAACTGCCCAAACTGGACAAGCTCTACCGCGAAATCGAGTTCCCGGTGCGCGAAGTGCTGTACCGCATGGAGCGCAACGGCATTTTGCTGGATGGCCCCAAGCTCAATAAACAGAGTCATGAGATCGGCCTGCGTTTGCTCGAACTGGAAAAAGAAGCCTACGTGCTGGCTGGGCAGCCGTTCAATCTGGGCAGCCCCAAGCAGATTGGGGAGATTTTCTTTGAGCAACTGAAGCTGCCTGTCATCAAGAAAACCCCAAAAGGCGCGCCGTCGACCGATGAAGATGTGCTGCAAGAGCTGGCCAAGGATTTTCCGCTGCCCAAGGTGCTGCTGGAGCATCGCTCGCTGTCCAAGCTCAAATCCACCTACACCGACAAACTGCCGTTGATGGTGAACCCGCAAACCGGGCGCGTGCATACCAGCTTTAACCAGACGGTGGCGGTCACCGGGCGGCTGAGTTCTACTGACCCCAATCTGCAGAATATTCCGGTGCGCACGGCAGAGGGTCGCAAGATTCGCGAGGCATTTATTGCGCCGCCGGGTCATCACCTGGTTTCGGCCGATTACTCGCAAATTGAATTGCGCATCATGGCGCATTTGTCGGGTGATGCTGCGTTGCTCAGGGCCTTTGCGGAAGGCCAGGATATTCACCGCGCCACCGCAGCGGAAGTATTTGGCGTGACGCCGCTGGAAGTGAGTTCCGAACAACGTCGCTACGCCAAGACCATCAACTTTGGCCTGATTTACGGCATGAGCGCGTTTGGCCTGGCGCAATCGCTGGAAATCGAACGCAGCGCGGCGCAGAACTATATTGATCGCTACTTTGGTCGCTTCCCGGGCGTGGCGGCGTATATGGAACGCACTCGCGCTGAAGCCAAGCGCGTCGGTTTTGTTGAAACGGTGTTTGGTCGCCGCTTGTGGCTGCCGGAAATCAAAGCAGCTAATCCGATGCGCCGCGCCGGTGCCGAACGCGCCGCCATTAACGCGCCGATGCAAGGTACAGCGGCCGACCTGATCAAACTGGCCATGTTGGCGGTGCAAGGCTGGCTGGAGCGCGATGGCTTGGCATCAAAACTGGTGCTTCAGGTGCACGATGAGCTGATCCTGGAAGTGCCAGATGCCGAACTGGAGCTGGTCCGCACCGAATTGCCGAAAGTGATGGCCAGTGTCGCCAGCCTGAAAGTGCCGCTGGTGGCCGATACAGGGGTAGGTATGAACTGGGAAGAAGCACACTAAGTCTGCCCGTTCAGAATCCAGACCTCCGACACATCCTGCTTTGAATAGGCGCATTCTTATAGGAAACGGTTCCTCGCCTCAATAAACTGGTCGGCTTGCAATTATTGTCAGCCCGCTGGGCTATTGGATCGCGACAACATGCAAAGAAACGCTGCTCAAGCGACCGGGAGGCTTCGGCTGCTAATGATAAGCATCGTTCTGCTGGGCTGTGTGGGCACCGGTGGAACGGCGCAAGCGGATGAGGAGGTATACGTTGGTGAACAACGGATACCTCTGATGCTGGATGGCCGGCTTTCAGACCCGGCAGCGCTGCCGCCTGCCGTTTCATCGCCGCAACTGGATGCCTCGCTGGCGCAATTGCGGCGGGACAAAAATGCGCTTGAGTTGCGTATGACGCTGCTGGAACGGCAATGGCGTGGCACCGTGCAGGCGCGGGCGATACCTGC
The DNA here is from genome assembly GCF_031291215.1 of Silvimonas sp. Lineage (NCBI taxonomy): Bacteria > Pseudomonadati > Pseudomonadota > Betaproteobacteria > Neisseriales > Chitinibacteraceae > Silvimonas > Silvimonas sp. The sequence goes on along the minus strand of NZ_JARLJK010000144.1, from coordinate 193,505 downwards.
CGTGGCGGACAGGGCAGCACCCATGATCCAGAAGCCAGACACCGGGACATTCTGGCCATTTGCATTAGCCGATGAGGCCTCCGGTTTGTTATCGAGCATCCTGCAATGGAGCGCATTGGCGATGCTGGTTGCGGGGGCGCTATTCATGTTGTTGCGCCGTCGGGCGCCTGTTGAACAGGCTCAGGTCCCGCCGGTTCTGTCCGCGCCCCAGCAGTGGCAGGATATTGATTTTGACCTGTCGTTGATCGGGCCGAACGATTTGGGCTGATTCGTTCGCGGGCATATTTCCCGGTTGCGGCCGCCGTCTGGCTTTAACTACGCGTTAGAATGGCGGTTTCCCCCGAACTTGATGCACGCCATGACTGCAGCCGCACCCGCCCGCCTTGTTATTGCCACTCGTGAGAGCCCGCTTGCCTTGTGGCAGGCCCATCACGTTCGTGACCGCCTGCAAGCGCTATATCCCGGTCTGGTTGTGGAGTTGCTGGGTATGACCACTCAGGGCGACCGCATCCTGGATCGCACGCTCAACAAGATCGGCGGCAAGGGCTTGTTCGTTAAAGAACTGGAAACCGCGCTGGAAGAAGGCCGAGCCGATCTGGCCGTGCATTCCATGAAAGATGTGCCGATGGTGTTGCCGGAAGGCTTTGATATCGCGGCCATCACTACGCGTGAAGACCCGTTCGACGCGTTTGTTTCCAACAAATACAGCTGCCTGGCGGATTTGCCCGATGGCGCAGTGGTTGGGACATCCAGCCTGCGTCGGGAAAGCCAGCTGCGCGCGCGCTTTCCGCACTTGGTGATCAAACCGCTGCGCGGCAATCTGGGAACACGTCTGGGCAAACTGGATGCCGGTGAATACGACGCCATCATCCTTGCCGCAGCGGGGCTCAAGCGCCTGGGCTTTAACCAGCGGATTCGCGAAACGCTGAGTGCGGAAGACAGCTTGCCTGCGCCAGGTCAGGGTGCCCTGGGTATTGAGATTCTCGCCGGGCGGGATGATCTGAAAGCGCTGCTGGCGCCGTTGAATGATGCGGCATCTGCCGCGTGTGTGAAGGCTGAACGTTCCCTATCGCGGCGTCTGGGTGGTTCTTGCCAGGTGCCGCTGGGCGCGTTTGCGGAAGATGACGATGGCTTCTTGCGGCTGCGCGGCTTTGTGGCCAATCCGGATGGCAGCGACATTGTTTACGCCGAATCCAATGGCTCACGGGCTGCGGCCGATGGCTTGGGTCTGCAGGTGGCCGATTTGCTGCTGACGGAAGGCGCGGCCGAAATTCTCACCGCGTTGGCCGATGCGGCCCAAGACTGATCCGATGACATCGCTGGCAGGCAAGCGGATCTGGGTCACCCGGCCCGCCACGCAAGCACTGGCGCTGATTGCACTGTTAGAAGCGCAAGAAGCGCACGCGGTGAGTTTGCCGCTGCTGGAAATCGCCCCGCCGCTTGACCTGGTCACACTGGACGACGCACTGATGCGTTTGGCGCAGCTAGACCTGGCGGTGTTTGTCAGCCCTTCGGCGCTGGATGCCGTATTTGCCCGTTTGCAAGGCGCGTGGCCGTCGCATGTGCCGGTCGCGGTGGTCGGGCCGGGCAGTGTGCAGCGGGCACGCGAGTACGGTATTGCCGATGTCATTGCACCGGCGGAAAAGTTTGATAGTGAAGGCTTGCTGGCGGAACCGCGTCTGGCGCAGCTGAGCGGGCAAAGAGTCATGTTGTTCAGAGGCGATGGCGGACGCGATATCTTGCCGCAAGGGTTGCAGGATCGTGGCGCGCAGCTGGAAAAAATCGCGGCTTACCGGCGCTTGCCCCCGGCGTTTGATGCGGTGCAGCTGGGCCAGCAACTGGCGGCGGGATGCGATGGTGTCATTGTTTCCAGCTCCGAAGCCGCCCATTATCTGTTCACCCGATTTGGAGCCGACCACATCCAGCGGCTACAATCCCTTTTATATTTCACGCCGCACCCGCGGATCGCTGCCGCACTGGCAGAACATGGCGCCACGCAACTGGTTGCCACCGACGCGGGTGATGCTGGCATCGTGACTTCGCTGTGCCGTCATTTCAACAGGACGCCATGAACCAGGACCAAGACTCCCTGTCGGCAGCGCTGACAAAAACGCCAAAGCCGCGCCGCCGCTTTGCCATTTCACAACCGGGTGTGTTGCTCGCTATCGTCGCCATTCTGGCGGCTGGTGGCGTGTGGCTGCATCAACAGCATCAGGTGGATGTGCTCAAGGCCAGCCTGGCGCAGCAAGTTGAACAGCAAACCCTGCGCGCCGAACAAGCGCAAGCGGCCAACGCGGCGGCACAACTGCAACTGCACACTGTGCAGCAGCAAATTGCCCTGGTGTCGGCAAAAGAAGCCGAAGCGCAGAGCCAGCAGGCCTCGCTCACCACCATGTACGACGCGCTCACCCGCACAGACACCCAGCGCTCACTGGCCGAGATTGAACAGAATCTCACCTATGCCAGCCAGCAACTGCAATTGTCCGGCAGCGTTGCGTTGGCGCTGACGGCGCTGGATAGCACTGATCGCAAGCTGCAGGAGCTGAACAAGCCCGAGCTGATTTCACTGCGCCAGGCCGTCACCCGCGATATGGACCGGCTCAAAACCCTGCCCGCACTGGATACCGTTGGCATCGCCGCGCGTTTGAACAGCCTGATTGATGAACTGGACCAATTGCCACTGGCTGTAGACGTAAACCGTCTGCCAGAACAACCCAAGACTGTGCCTGCCAGCTCCAACTGGGCCGGTAACTTTGGCGCCGAATTGTGGGCTGATCTGAAGACGCTGATCCAGATTCGCCGCATGGATAAACCTGATGCCGCGCTGCTGACTGCCAATCAAACCTTCTTCTTGCGCGAAAACATGAAGCTACGTTTGCTGGATGCGCGTACGTCCTTGCTGACGCGTGACCAGAATGCCTTCCGCGCCGATCTGGTTTCGGTCAGCCATTACCTGCAGCAGTATTTTGATGAGACGGCCAAGCCGGTGCAGCAAACCAAGGCGAGCCTGGATGAGTTGTCACGGATCTCGCTCGCGCAAAGTGTGCCGACGCTGGATGCCAGCCTTGCCGCTGTCCGCACTGCCCGCCAGGCTGCAGAAAGGACCAAACCGTGAGAATTCTGGTCTGGTTGATTGCCCTGTTTGCTTTGGCGGTCGGCGTCACCTTGTTTGCCCAAGTGAACACCGGTTACGCCCTGCTGTTTGTGCCGCCGTGGCGAGTGGAAATCTCGCTCAACGTATTTATCTTGCTGGTACTAATCACCGTGGCCGTGATTTATGCGGTGACACGGCTGGTGCGCGAGCTGGGTGGTTTGCCGGTCCGCGTAAAGCGCTATCGTGAGCGCCAGGCACAAGACGCTTCGATCAAGCTGGAGCGCGAATCACGCATTGCGTTTCATGAAGGCCGCTATCAACGCGCCGAACGCCTGGCGGGAGAAGCGTTTGCCGCCAGCCGCAATCATGAAGCCATTGCCGTCAATGGCCTGCTGGCAGCGCGGGCGGCGCATGCCATGCGTGATTTCGGCAAACGTGATCGCTACTTTGCCGATCTCAAACAAAAGCTGTCGCCGCAGCATCTGGCGCTGGCCATGACCATGGCCGAACTTTACCTGGACGAGCGTCGTTATGCCGATGCCGATGCCGCCATTGCCGAGGCCCGTGCCGTTTCGCCCAAGCTGACCGCCGCCATGCGCCTGGAACTGCGTTTGCGCCAGCGTGAAGACAATCCGCAAGCCATCTTGCGGCTGTGCGAGCAACTGGCCAAGACCGATGCGCTGGACGCGGCCCAGGCTGCACGCATTCGGGCTCAGGCGTTATTGTCGTTGCTGGCCAGCCATGCGTTGGCCGGACGTGAGCTGAAAAACTGGTGGGCCAAACTGTCGGCGGAAGACAAAGCGCTGCCGCAAATTACCACCGCTGTGGTGGATCAATTTGCCGAGCAAGGCGCACCGACCGAAGCACGTTCGGTGATTGAAGATGCGCTGGGCAAACGGTGGTCGAGCGAACTGGTCGAGCGTTATGGTCGGCTGGATTTGCCAGCTGAAGACCGCGTGGGCCAGCTGCAACAAGCCGAAGCGTGGCTCACCTCACATCCGGAAGACAGCCAGTTATTGCTGACGCTGGGCCGTTTGTGCCGGGCGCGTGGCTTGTGGGGCAAGGCGCAAAACTATCTGGAAGCATGTCTGGCCGTTGAAAAAACTGCCGTGGTCCATGCCGAGCTGGCTGAACTGCTGGAGCGGCTGGATCGCCACGATGATGCCGCCCGCCATTACCGCGCTGCGCTGGATCTGGCCCTGGCACGTTAACCCTGGCGCTGGAATACGCAGCAGCAATATAAAAAGGCCACCTGCAGGTGGCCTTTTTCATGGGCGTTAAATGCGCTTAGCTTTCCAGCAAATCCGGTGACAAGGTTGCCCGCAAGCAATATTGAACCGCACCGCCACGCACGCGCCGCTGAATCCACCAGATTGCGCCTTTGCGGGTCGACAAGTCCTGATCCAGGCCGGTCAGCAACAGGCCAGCCAAGCGGCCAATAGTAGGCTGATGGGCCACGATAACGGTGATGTCGCCTTCGTTACCGGCTGGCCAGCCAGTCACATCCAGATAATCTGCCGGGCCGCGTACATCCGGGTTCAGTCGGGCATCTACCAGAAAGTCACTGGATAGCGCCGCAGCCGTTTGCTGGGCCCGCAAGGCCTCGCTGGCGAAGATGCGTACCGATTGTTTGGCCAGGCGCGGCGTCAACCACCGCGCCATCTGCCGGGCTTGCTCCTGACCATGGCGCGTGAGTGCGCGTTTGAGGTCAGGTGAGCCATCTTCGGCCTCGGCATGCCGCCACAAAATCAAATCCATACTTGATCCTTGCGTACTCAATTGCGCTGCTTGGCCGCCATATCAGCCAGCAGGCCCGCCTGGGCGGAGCGCGGTTTGGCGGCGCGGGACGTCTTGCGACGATAGCGACCGTCCGATTGCATTTCCCAGGCCTGAACGTTATCGACCAAGTACGGGCGCAGGCTTTCACGAATCACCCGACGCTTGATCTTGGGGTCGAGGATCGGGAAGGCGATTTCGATACGGCGGAACAGGTTGCGGCCCATCCAGTCGGCGGACGAAAGATACAAATCTTCCTGGCCATCGTTGTAGTAGTAGAACACGCGATGATGTTCCAGGAAGCGCCCGACAATCGAACGCACGCGGATGTTTTCCGAGATGCCTGGAATCCCCGGACGCAGCGCGCACACGCCACGCACGATCAAGTGAACGGTGACGCCAGCCTGCGAGGCTTCGTAGAGCTTCTCGATGATGGTCGGTTCCAGCAACGCGTTCATCTTGGCAATCAACACGGCCTTGCGACCCAGCCGCGCGTGGGAAATTTCGCGGTCAATGGCTTTGAGGATGTTTGGTTGCAGCGTGAACGGCGCTTGCCACAGCTGATAGTGATCGCCAGCCAAGCCAAGGCCCGTGAGCTGCATGAACACATCGTTCACGTCGCTGGTGATTTCTTCATTGGCCGTCATCAGGCCAAAGTCGGTATACAGCTTGGCGGTACGCGGATGGTAGTTGCCGGTGCCAACGTGGGCGTAGCGGCGCAGTTTGCCTTCTTCGCGGCGCACGATCAGCAGCATCTTGGCGTGGGTCTTGTAGCCATAGACGCCGTATACGACGTGCGCGCCGGCGCGTTCCAGTTTGGCCGCCCAGTTGATATTGGCTTCTTCGTCAAAGCGCGCCATCAACTCAACCACGGCGGTCACTTCTTTACCGCGGCGGGCGGCTTCAACCAGCGCATCCATCAAGGCGGAGTCTGAACCGGTGCGATACACGGTCATTTTGATGGCAACGACACCCGGGTCCAGCGCTGCTTGCTGCAGTAGGTCGATCACCGGCGTGAAGCTTTGGTACGGATGGTGCAGCAACACGTCGCCGTGGCGGATGGCGGCAAACAGATCGGACTGCTTGCGCAACTCCACCGGGGTGCCCGGCATGAACGGCTCGAACTTGAGGTCCGGTCGATCGACCTGATCGGGTACCTGCATCAGGCGCACCAGATTCACCGGGCCGTTGACGCGATAGACGTCCACGTCTTCCAGGCGGAACTGCTCTTTGAGGAAGTCCTGCAGTTGCAGCGGGCAGTTGTCAGCGACTTCGAGACGTACTGCGCTGCCAAACGGACGTTGCGACAACTCGCCTTCCAGCGCCGCGCGCAGATCTTTGACGTCTTCGTCGTTATCGACCGACACGTCCGAATCACGCGTAACCCGGAACTGATAGCAACCCTTGGCCTGCATGCCGGCGAATAGCTCATCCACATGCGCATGCAGGATGGACGACAGGAACACAAAGCCGTGATCCACGCCGCATACTTCAGACGGGATTTTCACAAAGCGCGGCAAAATGCGCGGCGCTTGCACAATGGCGATGCCGGAATTGCGGCCAAACGCATCGCGCCCTTCCAGTTCGACGATAAAGTTGAGCGACTTGTTCAGCACGCGCGGGAACGGATGCGATGGATCGAGCCCGATGGGTGTGAGCACCGGCATCAGTTCACGGAAGAAGAAATCGCGCACCCATTCTCGCTGCGCATCAGTCCACAACGTGCGGCGGAAGAACTGGATGCCTTCAGCGGCCAGCGCGGGCAGCAACACGTCACCAAACACGCGGTACTGGCGCTCTACCAGATCGTGGCATTCGCGAGTGATGGATTCAAACGCCTGCAGCGGCGTGACGCCTTCCGGCAAGAGCCGGGTGGCGGAGAGCTTCATGTTCTCTTTGAGCCACGCCATGCGCACCTCGAAAAACTCGTCGAGGTTGGAAGACACAATACACAGAAACTTGAGGCGTTCCAGCAGCGGATTGGCCTGGTCCTCAGCCTGTGCAAGCACGCGGCGGTTGAACTCCAGAAGGCCCAGCTCACGGTTGAGCATCAACTGGTTGTCTGCGGGTTTATAGTTCATGTTCATGGCATCGACTGACTGCATGGCGGTGGAGAGGATCAGCACAAAGTGTGCCGGGCGCAGGCTTGCTTTCGGTAAACACGGGTAAAGCCGGTAATACACCAAGACAAAACACGTTGCCGGAACACTTGGGGCGGTACGCTTGAAAACAGTTTGCCGCGTCAACGGCAGTCACAAAGGGCCGCTAGTGCGGCCCGAATCCATACCGCGTGCGCTTAGTGCGCTGGCGGAACGTAACCCTGTACGGAGTCCGCGCCAGAGCCAAAGAAATAGTTTTCAAGCTGCTGTTGCAGATACTTGCGTGCGCCAGGGTCTGCCAGATTCAAACGGTTTTCGTTGATCAGCATGGTCTGGTGTTTCACCCAGGCTTGCCATGCTTCTTTCGACACGTTTTCCCACAGACGCTTGCCCAGATCACCCGGCACTGGCGGAAAATCCAGACCTTCTGCCTCGCGGCCCAATTTGACGCAGTTGACGGTTCTGCTCATTTTGCTCTCACTAAATGCGATATTGAATGACACCCATATTGCCGCAGCATGACAAAACCACGCTATCAGGCAAAAACCATAGCCCCATACAGGCGGCAGTGCAGTTTCGGGTAAGCCTGCCAGTATACACCGCGTACCCGTTCAACTTGGCATGGCACGCGCCACAGCGCTAGTCCGGGCAAAGGCACCGACACGGCAATGGAACAATCCGTGCGGCATAATCGTCTCACCCTCTTTTGCTGCGCGTGGAATGATCATGAGCACATGGCCTTATCCGTTTCTGTTTGCCCACCGTGGTGGCGGCGATCTTGCACCGGAAAATACCCTTGCCGGCATGATCAAAGCCGTTGAGACCGGTTTTGGTGCAGTGGAGTTCGACGTCAAACTCACCGCGGACGACGTCTGCGTGCTGTTGCATGACGATACGCTGGAGCGCACCAGCGACGGCTTTGGCGCCATGGCGAGCAAGCGCTTTGCCGAATTAAGCGGCATCGATGCGGGCAGCTGGAAAGACCCGATCTACGTTGGCACGCCTATCCCGGCATTTAGCGACATCGGCTTGTATTGCGTGCGCAATGGTTTGCACGCCAATGTAGAAATCAAACCCTGCCCCGGTCGCGAACTGGAAACCGGCCGGCTGGTGGCGCAAGACGCCGCGTTGCTCTGGCAGGGTGAAGCCGTGCCGCCGCTGCTATCGTCGTTCTCGTATGAAGCCTTGCAGGCCGCCGTGGCGGAAGCGCCGTGGTTGCCGGTGGGGTGGTTGATCGATGAATGGGAGTACGACTGGCGCGAGCGCTTGCAGGCGCTGGAAGCGGTATCGCTGCATTGCAATCAGCGCTTGCTGAATGCGCAGCGGGTGGCTGAGGTACGGGATGCGGGGTATCAGTTGCTGGCGTATACGGTGAATGGGCCGGAGCGGGCTTTACAGTTGAAGAATTGGGGAGTGAGCGGAGTGTTTACGGATGCGTTGGGGGTGATGCGGGGTGTTGAGGGGTTGGAGTGAGGTAAATGGGATGCGGGGCGCAACGACAGTCCGCGCATCCTTATATGTTTGGATTCAAACCTGATATCAAAAGATCGTTTTGTTAGTGCCTGCGGCACGTTTGCGAAAAACATTTGATACCCGGGGGTGCCCGGGAGCACGTTACCTTTCTTTGCTTCGCCAAAGAAAGGTAACCCAAAGAAAGGCGACCCGGGACGCTAGCGTCCGACGGGGCCCAAGGTCAAAAGCCGAGCAAACCATCTGTTTGCAAGGGGCCTTTGTGCGCATCCACCGTTTGCAAACCCAATCCCCGTAGCCCGGATGGAGCGCCAGCGGGAATCCGGGGTGACCAAGCGTCAACGAACCACAGACATTTGAAGTTGCCGATACCGTTCCCCGGATTCTCGCTGCCCCGCTGCAACTGTCATATGTAATATGCTGGAGCTTTGTGGGCGTACCCCAGAAGAGCACGCTTCATCCGGGCTACATCACTACTTGCCGACCCCGCTCAACCCTCAATCAATACACAAACCGATACCGCATTTCCCCCAGATTCAACTCATCCAGAATCGCTTCGGATCGTTCTCTGGCGTTGCGCGGACGTTGGGTGGTTTTGCTGGCGATGATCAGTTCGTTCTTCATTGAATGCTCCCAACCCACCAGTTCGGTCACCGTGACTTGGTAGCCGTGGGCCTCCAGCAGCAGGCAACGCAATACATTGGTGATCTGGCTACCAAATTCACGGGTATGGATCGGGTGGCGCCAGATTTCCGAGAGCGCGGTTTTGCCGAAGGACTGGTTTTTCAGCTTGCGCAAAGTGGCGGCGACTTCGGCCTGGCAGCAGGGCACCAGCACGATATGGCGGGCGTTTTTCTGCAGCGCGAACTTGATGGCGTCGTCGGTGGCGGTGTCGCAGGCGTGCAATGCGGTGACCACGTCCACTTCAGCGGGCATGGCGGTGGAGGTCATCGATTGCTCGACCGATTCATGCAGGAACGACATGCGTGGAAATGCCAGCCGTTGCGCCAGCTCGCGGGAGCCGCTGACCAGCGCTTCGCGGGTTTCGATGCCGTAGATATGGCCGCCGCTGCGTTCCTTGAAGAACAGGTCGTACAGGATGAAGCCCAGATACGACTTGCCCGCGCCGTGATCCACCAGCGTTACATCGTCGTGTTGTGCGAGCACGTCTTTGAGCAGCGGCTCGATAAAGTTGAACAGATGGTAAATCTGCTTGAGCTTGCGGCGGCTGTCCTGGTTGAGTTTGCCGTCGCGGGTCAGGATATGCAGTTGCTTGAGCAGTTCGACCGACTGGCCGGGGCGAATTTCGGGGATGGTGTTCACAGCGATCTCTTTAAACGACAAGACCGGCAGCCGGCGCCGGTCGGTCAGACATTCCATAATCTCGAATGTCGTTGGGATAGCCATGAATTATAAAGGATTTCTTGCAGGCACCGCGCATAACCGCTGGTTTACCAGGGTTGGCGGCGTAACCGCCGGTCTGTCTGTAAGTAAAAAACGGGTTTTTGCTGCCAACCACATCATGACAAGTGTATAAGCTGACAAAAAAGATGTTCAGTACATTCCCGCTACCGGAGCCCTTGCCATGAACGATCAGTTCGTCCTTTCTCCGCCCACGATCCCGGTGGCCGAGCTCAAGCTGGCTGATCTGATGGCATCCTTGAGTTATGCACTCGATATCACCGAAGGCCAGCCCGAGGGGCATTGCATCCGCTGCTGCTGGATCGGCTTGAACGTCGCCCGGACGCTGGGTGTGAGTGAGCGCGAACAATGGGATCTCTATTACACGCTGCTGCTGAAAGACCTGGGCTGCAGCAGCAACGCCGCGCGCATTTGCGAGCTGTATCTCACCGACGATCTGGGCTTTAAACAAAGCTTCAAACTGGTTGGTCCTGGCTTGCCGCAGATTCTGGGCTTTGTGTTCTCACACACCGGCAAGAACGCGCGTTGGAGTGCTCGGCTGCAAGCCATTCTGAACGTGCTCAAGAATGGCGGCGAGATGTCGCAAGAGCTGATCCAGACTCGCTGTGATCGCGGAGCCAGCATTGCCAAGCGCTTGCGTTTTAATGATCAGGTGGCCAACGGCATTCGTTCGCTGGATGAACATTGGGATGGCTCGGGTCGCCCCGGTCAATTGGTGGGCGATGCCATTCCGCTGGCTTCACGCGTGGCGCTGCTGGCGCAGGTCATCGACGTATTTCATTTTTCTAGCGGCCGCACGGCGGCGCTGCGTGAAGTGCGCAAACGCAATGGCAAATGGTTTGATCCGGAATTGTGTTCCGCATTTGAGTCGGTGGCCAAAGATGCCGCGTTCTGGAAAATGCTGGAGTCCGATCAAATCGGCAAAGCCGTGCTGGCGCTGGAACCCGCCCAGTTTGCCGTACCGGTAGATGAAGATTATCTGGACGACATCGCCGAAGCCTTTGGCGAGGTGGTTGACTCCAAAAGTCCGTTCACCGCCGGGCACAGCCAGCGCGTCGGCTTGTATACCGATGCCATTGCGGCGGCGATGCAAATCCCGGAACCGCGCCGCCGCTGGTTACGGCGGGCGGCGTTGCTGCACGATGTTGGCAAGCTGGGCGTCAGTAATTCCATTCTGGACAAACCCGGCAAGCTTGATGCCGCAGAATGGGAAGCGGTGAAGATGCACGCCAGTTATACCGAGGCGATTCTGTCGCGCATTACCTCGTTCAGCGAACTGGCCTCGCTGGCTGGCGCGCATCATGAACGGCTGGATGGCACGGGTTATCCACGTGGCCTGAAGGGCGACGCCATCAGCATTGAAACCCGCATCATCACCACCGCCGATATCTTTGACGCCATTAGCGCTGAGCGCCCGTATCACCCGGCCATGTCGATTGAAGAAACCCTGAAGATCATGCAAGGCAGCGTGGGCCCGGCGATTGATCCCGCCTGTTACGACGCCCTGTGCCGCGTGGCGCGAGAGACTGAGGGTTAATCCGGCAAGGCGACGAACGCGGGCGCCGGATGCTGCAGGCACAAGGCGCGTTTGGCGGCAGGCGTGAGTTGCTTGATGGCGTATTCAGCCTTGGCGGCGCTGACCCGATCCGGATGGCTGATCACAGCGGCCAGCCGCACTGGCGGATTGGCCCGGGTGTAACGCGCGCCCTTACCGCTGGCGTGAGCGGCGTAGCGGGCAGCGACATCATTGGTGATGCCGGTATACAGCGCGCCATTGCGGCACTCCAGCAAATAGACAAACCAGGGTTCGGCGGCGGGCGCGGGTGGCGGGGATGTCGTCATAAAGTGTTTGCGTTCGCGCTCAAACCAGCCAATATTCGATGACCTTTGATCATCACATAAAAGTGGCCCGTCGCCCATGAGCAAATCCCGCATGAACCTGACCACGGGGCCGGTGGCGCGCACGCTGTTTTTTTTCTCGCTACCGGTGCTGGGCAGCAATGTGCTGCAGTCGCTCAATGCCTCGATCAACTCGATGTGGGTCGGCCATTACCTTGGGGAAGCGGCGCTGACCGCCACCTCCAACGCCAATATCGTGCTGTTCTTTCTGCTGGGCGTTGTGTTTGGTTTATCGATGGCCAACACCATTCTGGTCGGGCAGGCGGTCGGCGCACGCAATATTGATCAGGCCAAGCGTGTGGTCGGTACCAGCGCGGTGTTCTTTATTGCGGTGTCAGTGCTGCTGGCGCTGGCAGGTTATATCTTTACCCCGCACATCCTGGATGCTATGGGCACGCCAACGGATGCCCGGCCGTATGCAGTGTCTTATCTGCGGGTGATCTTTATCGCCGTGCCGTTCATGTATCTGTACAACGTGATGATGATGACGCTGCGTGGTACCGGCGATTCACGCACTCCATTCTGGTTTATGTTGTTGTCGGCGGTGATCGACGTTGCGCTTAACCCGGTGTTGATGTTTGGCTGGGGGCCATTTCCGGCCATGGGCATTGCTGGTTCGGCCACAGCCACGCTGATCGCGCAGAGTTTCAGTCTGTTTGCCATGCTCTGGCACTTGAAGCGCCGCCATTACTTTCTGCTGTTGGGCAAACACGAACTGCATTACCTCAAACCCGATCTGGCCATTCTGCGTTCGCTGGTGTTCAAAGGCTTGCCGATGGGTTTACAGATGCTGGTGATTGCCTCATCCGCCATCGTCATGATCAGCCTGGTCAACCAGCACGGCTCGACCACGACCGCCGCCTATGGCGTGGCCTCGCAGTTGTGGAACTACATCCAGATGCCTGCACTGGCGCTGGGAGCCGGGGTGTCGTCTATGGTGGCGCAGAACGTGGGCGCGGGGCTGTGGGATCGCGTCTCGCGCATTACCCGCGTCGGGGTGCTATTCAATTTTTTGATGACTGGCGTGCTGGTCGCCGTACTGTTGCTGCTGGACAGGCTGGTGCTGGGTCTGTTTTTGCCAGATGACGCCCACGCGCTGGCCATCGCCCGGCATATTGATCTGACCGTGTCCTGGTCATTCATCCTGTTTGGCGTAACCATCGTGCTGTTTGCCACGGTGCGGGCGACCGGTGCAGTGGTGCCACCGCTGATTATTCTCATCATCTCGATGTGGCTTACCCGGCTGCCGTTTGCCTCATTCATGAGCAAGCTTTACGGCGCGGAGGCAATCTGGTGGAGTTTTCCGGTGGGCTCAGTGGTGTCGCTGGTGCTGGCGCTGTTGTACTACAAGTTTGGCGGCTGGCGCCGGGCGCGCATGGTGAGCAAACCAGAGCCCGCATCGGCGAGCGCCTAAGCAGCAGGCAAAGCACCGCGTTACAATGAGCGGATGACCGAATTACGCTACCTGGCGGCCTATCCGCCGCATCTGCAAGAACGCGTTGCCACGCTGTTGAGCAACGGCGAGCTGGGGCCGTGGCTGCAGCAACGCTACCCGGATCGCAATGACATCCAGACCGACAAAGCGCTGTACGACTATGTCACTGACCTGAAACAGCGCTACCTGAAAAACGCGCCGGTGCTGTCGCGCGTGCAGTACGACAACCAGCTTGATCTGATTGGCGGCACGCTGGGCACCAATACGTTTACGTCGCGCGTGCAGGGCAGCAAGCTCAAGCGCAAAAATGAAATCCGCGTTGCCACCTTGTTTCGTGAAACACCGCCCGAGTTTCTGAACATGATCGTGGTGCACGAACTGGCGCACCTGAAAGAAAAGGACCACAACAAGGCGTTTTACCAGCTGTGCTGCCATATGCAGCCGGATTATCACCAGCTTGAGTTCGACTTGCGCGTGTGGCTCACGCTCAAAGAACACAGCTGAACCGCTGGCGCGCTCCTGGCACAAATAAAAACGCCCGACCGATTAACCCGGCCGGGCGTTGTGTTTGGTGCAGCAGCTGCTTTAGACCTGATACTTAGTCTTTTGGTGTGATGTTGTTGATGACGTATTTCACGCCAGGTACTTTTTCGGCGATCTGGCCGGCTTGGGCCATTTGCACGCCGTGATCAACAGTACCGTCGATCGAGACTTCCGCTTTCTTGGAAGCAACAACCAGGTTGAATGCTTTCAGCTCTGGATCAGCATCCAGAGCCGATTTAACAGCAGCGGCCAGCGCTTCGTCGGAAACCGGAGCAGCTGCTGGTGCGTCAGCGGCGATGGCGCCGGTGGAAACCAGGGAAGTGCCCAGGGCCAGAGCGGTGGCGATAAGAGTGCGTGCGAGCAGTTTGTTCATTTCTTTTTCCTTGTTAACCGGATTGGGAGCAGTTGAAATCAGATCGGCAAGCACCGCGCGCGGCGCGATATTTTCCGACTCAGGCGGAAATGTATGAAGAGATCATTGCGTTTTCATGACAACTGCCGGATTTCGGCCAACAAAAATGACAATCGCGACCTCGGCTCGCTTGATAAGCGCTGCAGAAAAAGCGCGCCAGGCCGCGTCAATGCGGCATTAAGCCCATGCCGACGACCGATCCGACCTGCAACACGACCGCGATGGCAAAAACCAGCCGGAAAGAGGTCTTTACGCTTTTGTGGTTAAACAGCCGCTGCGCCAGCCAGGCGCCTGGCCAGCCCCCTGCTAGCGCCAATACTTGCAAAGTGCGCTCCGCAATCCGTCTGCCGCTACGGCGGGCCTGATGCTTGTCGATGGCATATAACACCAGGCTTAGTCCACTCAGCGCCGCCATGATTTGCAACAGCTGCATGCCATGCGGCCAGCGCAAGCAGACTGCTCCCAAAATCAGCAAACCGCTAACTGCGAGCAAATCGAGCCAGCTCCAACTGGGGCGCTTTTCTGATCGGACCGGGCGCGAGCGCGCGGGCGGCAGCCGACCTGGCCTGCTGGTGCCGATCGTCGCGGCGCTCGCCACTGGCCGACCTTGCGCATCTTTACCCGGTGCAAAGATCACCTCATCGCCAACTTGCGGGCGCCCGTTACCGGTACGTTTGATGCTCTTGATATGCAGGAAATAGCGGGCGCGTTCGGGTGTTTCGATAAACCCGAAGCCTTGTGCGTCTTGCCAGATAACCAGCGTGCCGTGTTTGAGCATGAAAAACAGATGAGAGTGGCTAAAAGTCTGCAGATGCTAGCAGAGCGCCACCGTATCGGCAGGGCCACGCCTGTCTGGCAGGCAAAAAAGAAGCGGCCCCGCAGAGCCGCTTCCTGATCTTGCAGATGTGGCCGACTCAGTTGGTTTGCATCACATTGATGTGATTGACCACGCTGGTCACGCCCGGTACGCCTTTGGCGATAGTGACTGCTTTATCCGACTCAACCTGTTCTTCAACCGAACCGGAAATGGTCACTACACCGTCTTTCTCGTGAGTTTTCAGATTAAACGCATGCAGGCTGGCATCTTTACCCAAGGCCATTTTGACCTGACCAGCCAGTGAATCCTGCGTATCGATATGGTTGACCACGCTTTTCACGCCAGCCACTTTGCCGGCGGCATCAACAATCTGGTCTGCCTGTGCTTTGGTGGGGACCGTACCGCTCAGAGTGATCACACCCTTTTTGTTGCTGACCTTGATTTTCTTGGCGCCCAAAGCCGGATCTGCCAGTGCTGCCTTCACTTGCTTGGCCAGCGACGGGGCCGGTGTGGAACTGGTATCGGTTGCCGGCATATTGCTGTCGGCCACCGCGTTGCTGGCGAACATGGCGCAGCCAAGGGCAAGAGCCGCAGTCAACGTGGTGTGAAGAAGAAGCTTTTTCATGTTTTTTTTCCTCGAAATGCATGGACTGGAGTTGGGATTGGGCTGGATTGGTGCTTTGTGACATCGCGGCTTATAAACCAACCCAAAGTTATGCATAGGTCATGCCGTCGGGGAGTCAATCAGTATCAGCGTTCCCGGGGTGAAGGGTGGTCGTATAGGCCCCGCCACAATGAAATACGGCAAAAAATAAAGGGTTAACGCTTTTGACGTTAACCCTTTACCAGTCAATTGGCGGAGATGACTCAAGCCATTGAGCGCTGCGCGGTCAAACTACGGCCTGCCTCGCCACACGTTTTTTCCAGGCATAGCCACCCCACAACAACAGCAACCACAGTGGCACCAGATACACCGACACATCCAGCCCGGGCGTGAACAACAAAATGCCCAGAATCATCAGCATGAAGACCAGGCAAATCCAGTTGGTGAGCGGATACCAGAATGACTTGAAGGCGATTTCTTCGCCCTTGGCGACCATGGCCTGGCGGAACTTGAAGTGTGTCAGGCTGATCATGGCCCAGTTGATGACCAGCGCGGCGACAACCAGCGCCATCAGCACACCCAGCGCTTCTTTCGGGATTACATAATTAACAATGACGCAGGCAAAGGTCGCCAGCGCTGACAAACCAATCGCCAGCGTCGGCACGCCGCGCTTGTTCACTTTCAGCAGCGCTTTTGGCGCATTGCCTTGCTCAGCCAGGCCATACAGCATGCGGCTATTGGCATACACGCCGCTGTTGTAGACCGACAATGCGGCGGTGAGCACCACGATGTTCAGGATATTGGCCGTCAGCCCCGAGCCGATCTGCGAAAAGATCATCACAAACGGGCTGCCGCCCGCGGCGACCTTGCTCCACGGATACAGCGACAACAACACGGTGAGCGCGCCGATGTAGAAAATCAGAATCCGGTAGATCACCTGATTCACCGCTTTGGGAATGCTCTTGCGCGGATCATCGGCCTCAGCAGCGGTAATGCCGATCAACTCCAGTCCGCCAAACGAGAACATGATCACCGCCAACATCATGAACAAGCCGCCAAAGCCATGCGGAAAGAACCCGCCGTCGTTCCACAAATTGGAGAACGACGCTTGCGGGCCACCGTGGCCGCTCAGCAGCAGATAACCGCCAAATACGATCATGCCGATCACCGCCACCACCTTGATGATGGCAAACCAGAATTCCATTTCACCGAACAACTTCACGTTAGCAAGGTTGATGGCGTTGATCGCCACAAAGAACACCAGCGCAGAAACCCAGGTGGGCACGCCGGGATACCAGTACTGAATGTACTCACCCACGGCGGTCAGCTCGGCCATGCTCACCAGCACGTACAACACCCAGTAATTCCAGCCCGACAAAAAGCCGGGGAAATCTCCCCAGTATTTATACGCAAAGTGGCTGAAGGTACCGGCCACGGGCTCTTGCGCCACCATCTCGCCCAACTGGCGCATGATCAGAAACGCAATAAAGCCGCCAATGGCGTAGCCCAGAATCATGGAAGGACCGGCGGCTTTGAGTACGCTGGCCGAACCGAGGAACAAACCGGTGCCAATGGCGCCACCCAGCGCAATGAGCTGGATATGCCGGTTTTTCAGCCCGCGCTTGAGGCCTTCTTGTGGTTGAGATGTTTCCAAAACAGGGTTCCGTTCAAGGTGAAAACCCCGGCTACTTGGGTCGTAGGCGGGGCTTTTTTTAATGTGGCACGCGTTGTGCACAATGCCCAGTCGGGATTACGAGTACGCACGGCGCCGGATATTGATGACGATCAAGCATTACTCTTCTGCGGGTGCAGCGACGACCTGGATCAACACCTGGTCTTCTACCTGCACCTGCATGCCGGGGCGAATCTTGTTGGTTTTGCGCAGTTCCTGCACGCCGTTAACCATAACGATGCCACTGGCCACCATGGCTTTGCCCGCGCCGCCGCTATCGACCAGACCGGTGATTTTCAGCACATCACACAGGGCGATGTATTCGGTGGAAATTTCGACTTCAAAAGTTTGCATGGTGATCTGCGCTGGGCAAAAGAAAGAATGGTAACAGGATCAGGCCGGATATTTGCGCCTCTGCCGACGTAGCGCCTGCCGCATATCTGACCAACAATTGCACATAAATACCGGTTTTTATTGCGAAACATGCGACCAGCGTGGTCCATCAAACCAGTTTGTGCGAGCGATCCCTGTTAAAATGCCCGGTTCGCGCGTTGTCAGCAAAGTCTGGCGCGTTGCTGGACTTCTTTCACTCGCCCACGGCTTACCGCATGACATCTTCCTTTACCGACCTGCTTTCCGCCGCCCTGACGGCCCGCTCCGAACTGGTTGCCCGGTTACACGCAGAACAAACCGATGCCTACCGCATGTTTCATGGCAGCGTAGAAGGCGTAGCGGGTTTGACGGTGGATCGATACGGCAATCTGTTGTTGGTGCAGAGCTTTCACGAGCCGCTGACCGCCGAACAACTGACCGAGCTTGAGACGTTTTACCATCGCAGCTTTCCTGGCTTCGACATCATTTACAACGACCGCAGCCAGCCGAACTCGCGCATTGCCAACAAGCTGTCCAATGAACAAATGGACGCCGCCTTCGAGCCGCGTGAAGCGCAAGAACTGGGCGTGACTTACCGCATTCAGGCGCGCCACGCTGGACAAGATCCGTGGCTGTTCCTTGATCTGCGCGCTGGTCGCCGCCGTGTGATGCAAGAAGCCGCTGGCAAAACCGTGCTGAACCTGTTTGCTTACACCTGCGGCGTGGGTATTGCCGCCGCCAAAGCCGGTGCCAAGCAGGTAGTGAATGTGGACTTTGCCGAATCCAGTTTGCTGGTCGGTAAAGAGAACTCACGCCTGAATCACCTCGGTCACACGCTGCGCTATGTTGAAAGCGATGCCTTCGCCGCATTGCGCCAGTATTCCGGTCTGGGCCAGCCACGCGTAGTGCGTGGCAAGCGCCTGCCACCGTTCCCCAAGCTGGAGAAACAACAGTTTGATCTGGTGGTGCTCGACCCGCCGCGTTACTCCAAGAGCATCTTTGGCGTGGTCGATCTGGTGAACGACTACTCCGCGCTCTTCAAACCGGCGCTGTTGGCCACCGCAGAAGGCGGCACGCTGATTTGTACCAACAACGTGGCCTCGGTGGATCGGCAAGACTGGTTTGACCAACTGCAACGCAGTGCCAAAAAAGCCGGCCGCGAAATTCGCGATATGGAATGGATCACGCCTGAAGCCGACTTCCCGACGCTGGATGGCAACCCGCCGCTGAAGATTGCGCTGCTGCGGGTGTAATTCGTAGGGTGGATTCGCCGCCAGGCAATCCACCATGCAATTATCGCCAACACATAAACAATAGACCCGTAGCCCGGATGAAGCGTTAGCGAGAATCCAGGGCGCGATGTTGGCTAGATCAGAAATGCATCTCATCTGTGCATGGCGGCCCCGGATTCCCGCCGGCGGCTCCATCCGGGCTACAAAAGCAAAAAGCCGCCATCCTTTAAGGAATGCGGCTTTTTGTTTGCCCTACGTTTAACGGCTTATTTGCGGCTTTGCATGATGCTCAAGGCCACCGCTTCGGCAATCTTGATGCCATCCACGCCTGCCGACAAAATCCCGCCCGCATAGCCAGCACCTTCACCGGCCGGGAATAAACCCTTGGTGTTGATGCTTTGCAGCGTCTCGTTGTCGCGCTTGATGCGAACAGGCGACGAGGTGCGCGTTTCCACGCCAGTCAGCACCGCATCGTGCATGCCAAAACCTTTGATGGTCTTGTCGAACGCGGGCAGTGCTTCGCGAATCGCGCTAATGGCAAAGTCCGGCAATGCAGTCGCCAAGTCAGTCAGATGCACGCCGGGCGTGTACGACGGTTGCACTGAGCCGAACTCAGTCGAAGCCTGGCCTGCGATGAAATCGCCCACCAACTGGCCTGGCGCGCTGTAGGTACCGCCGCCCAGCTCAAACGCGCGGGATTCCCATTTGCGCTGAAAATCCACGCCGGCCAGCACATGTTGCGGGTAATCCACTTCGGGTGAGATGCCGACCACGATGCCCGCGTTGGCATTGCGTTCGTTACGCGAGTACTGGCTCATGCCGTTGGTGACCACGCGACCAGGCTCGGACGTTGCCGCTACCACGGTGCCGCCCGGGCACATACAGAAGCTGTACACCGAACGCCCGTTGCTGGCGTGGTGCACCAGCTTGTAATCCGCCGCGCCCAGAATCGGGTGCCCGGCATTTGGGCCAAAGCGGGCGTTGTCGATCAGCGATTGCGGGTGCTCGATGCGGAAGCCAATCGAGAACGGCTTGGCCTCCATAAACACGCCCTGTTCGTGCAGCATCTGGAAGGTATCGCGTGCGCTGTGGCCAATCGCCAGCACCACATGGTCGGCCTCTATATGTTCGCCGCTGGCCAGCGTTACGCCAGTCACCTGGCCGTTTTCCAGCTGCAGTGTTTCTACCTTGCTGGAAAAGCGCACTTCACCGCCGAGCTTGGTGATGGTCTCGCGCATGGTTTCCACCATGCCTACCAGCCGGAACGTACCAATGTGCGGCTTGCTCACGTAGAGGATTTCTTCCGGCGCACCGGCCAGTACGAACTCCTTGAGCACCTTCTCGCCGTAATGCTTGGGATCTTTGATCTGGCTGTACAACTTGCCGTCCGAGAATGTACCCGCGCCGCCTTCGCCAAACTGCACGTTGGATTCCGGGTTCAGTTCCCGTTTGCGCCACAGGCCCCAGGTGTCTTTGGTGCGTTCACGCACGGCCTTGCCGCGTTCCAGAATGATCGGCTTGAAACCCATTTGCGCCAGGATCAGCCCGGCAAACAGGCCACAGGGGCCGGTGCCAATGACGATGGGGCGCTTGCTCAGGCCAGCAGGAGCTTGGGCGACGTATTTGTATTCGGTATCGGGGGTTGGGCCTACATGGCGGTCGTCATGAAAGCGCTTGAGCAGCGCCGCTTCGTTTTTGACGTCCACATCCAGCGTGTAGGTCAGCAGGATATTGTGCTTTTTGCGCGCATCGTAGCTGCGCAAAAAGATGGTAAAGCCGTTCACATCGCCAGCCGGAACGCCCAGTTTTTTCAGAATTGCGGCGGGCAATTCTTCTGGGGTGTGGTTCAACGGCAGCTTGATTTCAGTCAGTCGCAACATACTTGGGTCCGCATAAATGGGCGATCACAACGTCGCCAGAGCGCGCATTGTACCGGATGGCGGTTTTGACCGAAACCGAGAAATAGTTGTGTCGGATCAAGGGTGTAGAGTGAATCGAGAGCCTGTAGCCCGGATTCACAATCCGGGAGCAATGCCTGGATGTCGTGCGCCCAGTGGCGGGTCACACACGGCCATCCCGGATTATGAATCCGGGCTACGGTGGTACTTTCTGCCATTTGTGGCGTCCCAAACTGCAAATTTCCACAACCCCGCTATGATGCAGGTTTGTCGTTCATCACCAGAAAAACAGCAAAGGGGAAACGGGTCATGCGCTTCATCGGCAACGTGTTGTGGTTTGTACTGGGCGGGTTCTGGATGGGCCTGGGCTGGTGGCTGGCGGGGCTGATCGCTTTTGTCACCATTATTGGTATTCCTTGGGGCCGTTCTTGCTTTGTGATTGGCAGTTTTGCGTTCTGGCCGTTTGGCAAAGAAGCCGTGAGCCGCAGGCATGTGAACGGGTTTCACGATGTAGGCACCGGGCCGTTGGGCTTTATCGGCAACGTGTTGTGGTTTCTGTTTTTTGGCTGGTGGCTGGCCATTGGCCACGTCACTGCCGCGCTGGTTAACTTTATTACCATCATCGGCATTCCGTTTGGCATTCAGCATTTGAAACTGGCGGTAATTGCGCTGGCGCCCATTGGCCAGACCGTGGTGCCGGTCGGGCATCGCGCCACGGTGCGTTGATCCGGCCGATTGTCATAAAGAGCAGGCGCGCGCGACTAATCGGTCATGCTTTCATGCAAAGAGGTCCAACATGCGCGCGTCTTGCCCTTCCCGTTCCAACGCTATTTTCAAAACCTTGAGCGCCACGCTGGTGCTGCTGCTGGCGGCGTTAGCACCCATGCAAGCACTGGCTGCCGCCGTTGCGTGTACCGCCCAAAGCAGTCCGCATCGGGCCGCTTTGGTGCAGTTGTTTACCTCCGAAGGCTGTTCCGATTGCCCTCCTGCCGATCAGCGTTTGAATACGCTCGGCAATGCACCCATGGCCAGCAACAGCGCTCAGCAAGTTATCCCGCTGGCATTGCATGTTAACTATTGGGATAACCTGGGCTGGCGTGATCCGTTCGCACAGCCTGAGTTTGGTGATCTGCAAAGCTGGATGGTGGATGTCACCGGCGGCCACGTGGTGTACACGCCGCACTTCTTTGTGAATGGCACGCCGTATCTGGATTGGCGCAGCAAGCTCGATGCGGTGTTTGGGCAAACCTTTAGCCAAAGCGCGCCAGCCAGTGTGCAATTGCAGGTGCAGGCACTGGGCAATAATCAACTCAGCGTGCATACCGTGGTTTCTGCCATCAAAACCGCCAAACCAACAGAGCCACTGCAACTGCGGCTGGCGGTGACTGAGGGCAATCTGGTCTCGCATGTGCAGGCGGGGGAAAACGGTGGGGTCACGCTAAACCATGCGCACGTAACGCGAGTGCTGAGCCCCCCAATTGCACTGAGTGATCAAGGTGCCTCAATCCAGACTACGCTTTCGCTACCGCCTGCCACGGGCAAGATCGTCCGGGTGGTGGCTTATGTGCAGAACAGCAAAACGGCAGAGGTCTTGCAGGCGGTGACTACGGCGGATTGCGCGCGTTAACCGGTGAATAACATCCAGCAAAAAACCGGCGCATGGCCGGTTTTTATTGAAGCAAACTCCGCGCAATTACTTGCCTTTGGCGGGTTCTACTTTGGGCATGAAAGTGCCCGGAGGTGCTAGCGGGGTGCGGTCCTTTTTCGGTTTTTTGACTTCTTTGTTACCGCGAATTTGACCTTTGGCCATGGTAGTTCTCCTGGCAGCCCAGCCGATCTGGCGGCTGGTGATGCGGTTACAGGTTGATTCCTGCAGCTAGCCCGCCGTACAAAACAACGGGAGCATCTCGCCAGATGACTATAGGCTGATCCAGCGCCAGGCGGGCTTTTATCTTGTAGCGCCCGCCTGCGATCCCGCTAAAACGAGGCTAATTACCTGGCAGCAGTTTCTGTGCCGGAAGCGTCAACACCCTTGGGTGTTGGTTCTTCCTTGATTTGATAGCTGGGGTCGCTCACCCAGCGGCCCAGATCCTTGGCAATTGCTGTCGCGCTGCGGTCCAGAATGGAACACGTGCCTTTGAAGCCGCCGAACATGCCACCGGTAGTCCAGCGGTTAATGTTGGTCTGGCGCGTTACCTTGCCTTGGTCCAGCAACTCAGCCTTTACCGAGATGCTCTTGGGGCCAGACCACGCACCGCCGCCCACGCCCATTACATAAGTAATCTGCACGCGCAGCACCGACGCACCCTTGGCATCTGCCGCGCTGGCTGCCGTACCCACGCCAGTGCCATTGAGCTTGCCCAGCGTTGGGCCGATGTGGCTTTCCAGCATGTTTTCAATTTTGCATTCTTGCTTGACCTGTTCCACAACGCTGGCACCCGGCGCGTAAGCGATCGGCGATTCCAGTAATACCGGAGTGGACAAAGTAGAAGCCATGGCTTGCGCAGTGCAAGCCAGCAGAGCAACCGACAACAGTTTTTTCATTAGTCTTGAATCCGGTTTATAGGCAGAAAGCGCACCGGGCGAACGTAGAGATGCGCTAACGCACCAGCCCGCCAGTTGCTGATTATTTGAGCGGCGTATCTTACCCGAAAATTTCCTGATTCAAGCGGTGATTAACAGATAGATGTGAGCGGGTTGTATTGTTACCCAAGGCATAAGCGGCCCCAATCGACCATACGTGAGCGCAAATTCCCAAAATTTGACGGGATTGAATTACAGCTAGTCAGGCGGTACGGTGGAGCACCTTTTCAATCTTCCTGACCGATTCGAAATGAGTTCAAAACACGCCCACAACCACCGCCAGATTAAACACCGTAAAAGTCAGTGGTCAGAGAAAAGTCCGCTAACCGTACCCTACGAATCGCAAGAGGCCTTGCGTGAAGCGATGCGGCTAGAGGGGGTTTCAGCTGCTGAATATAACGATCTGCTGTGGATCATGGCGCAGGTGTCCGGTGGGGTGGTCAACGCTCATAACTCTGCGTCCTCCGCACGCGGATTATTCCAGTTGTTACAGGCGCAGTACGATCTCAACCCGCACGGTGCAAATTCATTTGGCAACCCGGTTGAAGAATGTCAAGGCGGTATTCATTACATCATGGGCCGTTACCATTCAGCCTCAAATGCGAAAGCATTCTGGCAAACCCACCATTGGTATTAAAAAATCATATGCGCCCGCTGATTTCCGCCGTTCTGTGCTACCTGCTGCACGTTACTGTCGCGAGTGCCCAAATCATTCCGGGTTTTGCAGATTATTCGGTAACGGTAATTCCCCCGAACAAGCCCGCTCAAGTGCAACTGGCCGACGCCCAGAGCCGTCGTTACGCGTCCCGGTTACGGGAAGCCGGACACAGTAAGCCCAACTTTGCCGGGCATTACGTGTTGGCTTCCTGGGGCTGCGGCGCTTCTTGTCAGATGACCGCCGCAATCGATGCGAAAACCGGCTCGGTAATCTGGCTACCGTTTACGGTCTGTTGTTGGGATATAAATATTCAGCAGCCGCTGGAATTCAAAACAAACAGCCGTTTGCTGGTAGTGCATGGCGCTCGAAACGAAAGGGGTAATGGCACGTATTTTTATGAATTTGACGGCAAGCGGTTCAAGTTGCTGGCTGAGCGAACAAAGCCGGCCACGTAGCCATCCCATAAGAAAATACCCACAAGTTTCCCCCTTCGCTCGGCAGGTTAGCGCTCAGTCAACGCAAGCTTGAGCCCCAGACCCACAAAGGCCGCAGCGAAGGTTCTGCGCATCCAGGTCAGCACCTTGGGCCGTGAAATGATGTGGTCGCGAACAGCAGCGGCAAATACGCCGTAAATACTGAATACAACAAACGTCATCGCCATGAAGACCAGCGACAACTGGATCATGCCGGGCAAGGGATGGGCTTCGTTGCTGCCGACAAATTGCGGCAGGAAGGCAAAGAAGAAGATGGATAACTTGGGGTTGAGCAGATTAACCAGAATGGCAGACCAGATGACCTCCATGCTGGAGCGCGGGGTGTTGTCGGTATCAACTTTCAAGGTGCCATGTTCCTTCAAAGTCATCCAGGCCATGTACAGCAGATAGGCCACGCCAGCATATTTCACGGTTTCGAAAGCGACTGCGCTGGTATGCAGCAGCGCCGCGAGCCCGGTAATGGCGGCCAGCATGTGCGGCACAATCCCGAGGGTGCAACCAAACGCGGCGACGATGGCAGCCTTGGCCCCGCGGGTAAGACCGGCAGAAAGTGTGACGAGAACCCCGGTGCCTGGGGACGCAACAATAACCAGAGATGTCAGCAGAAACTCAGGGCTCATCGCTATTCTCCAGATCAATTTCACCAACCCCGGTGACTAAAAACTGTCAGATATCCGGTTAAGCCGGGAGACGGCATGGGGAGGAAGTGCCCAAGCCGTGCAGCTAGAAATGTATGCCGGACAGCCTTTGTTTTACACGGCGTTTTACGCGTTATAACCCAAATTCGGCGCCAAATCCCGCTCCGCCTGTTCCACCGTCACCCCACGCCGTTGCGCGTATTCCTCCACTTGATCCTTGTTCACTTTCCCGACCGCAAAATACTGCGATTGCGGGTGGCTGAAGTAGAAGCCGCTTACCGCCGCCGTAGGCAGCATGGCGTAGCCTTCGGTGAGTTGCATGCCGATGGATGTGGCGTCCAGGATTTCAAACAGGCCGGTTTTGGCAGTGTGGTCCGGGCAGGCGGGGTAGCCGGGGGCGGGGCGGATGCCGGTGTATTTTTCGTCCGTCAGTTCGTCCACGTTCAGGTGTTCGTCGGCGGCGTAGCCCCAGAGTTCTTTGCGCACTTTTTCGTGCATGTATTCGGCAAAGCCTTCGGCAAAGCGGTCAGCCAGCGCTTTGACCATGATGGCGCTGTAGTCGTCGTTGGCGTCTTCAAACGCTTTCACGTGTGGGTCAATGCCAATGCCGCCGGTGACGGCAAAGGCGCCAATGTAGTCGGTTTTGCCACTGTCTTTGGGGGCGATAAAGTCGGCCAGACACCAGTTGGGCTTGCCTGCGGCTTTCACATTTTGCTGGCGCAGGTTGTGCCAGGTCATCAGCGTGTTACCAGACGCCGGGTCATAGATTTCGATGTCTTCGCCATGCACGCTGTTGGCGGGGAACAGCCCGACCACGCCGTTGGCGGAAATCCATTTGCCAGCGATGAGTTGCTTGAGCATGGCTTGCGCATCGGCAAACAGGGCGCGGGCGGATTCGCCGACTACTTCGTCTTGCAGAATCTTCGGGTACTTGCCGAACAGCTCCCACGCGTTGAAGAACGGGCTCCAGTCGATATACGGTGCGATGTCTTCCAGCGGCACGTTTTCAAACTTCATCACGCCCAGTTTGTTCGGTTTGGGCGGGGTGTACGCGGCCCAGTCAAAACCGGTGGCCGGGGCAAAACCATTGGCGCGGGCGGTGGAGATCGGCAAGAACTTGGTGCGATCTTTATTGGCGTGGATGGTACGGATGTTCTCGTATTCCGCGCGCAGTTTGTCCACAAACGCGGGCTTGAGATCGTCACTTAACAAGTTGGAACACACGCCCACGGCACGCGACGCATCCGGCACGTACACCACATTGCCTGCCGGGTAGCCCGGCTCAATCTTCACGGCGGTATGCACTTTGGAGGTGGTGGCGCCGCCAATCAGCAGCGGCAGGGTAAAGCCCTGGCGTTGCATTTCTTTGGCCACGTGCGCCATTTCTTCCAGGCTGGGGGTGATCAGGCCAGACAGGCCGATCATATCCGCACCGATTTCTTTGGCGGTATCCAGAATTTTCTGCGCGGGCACCATCACGCCCAGGTCAGTGACTTTGTAGTTGTTACAGCGCAGCACCACGCCGACGATGTTCTTGCCGATGTCATGGACGTCGCCCTTGACCGTTGCCATCACGATATTGCCCTTGGCCGGCGCGTCTTGCAGGCCCATGGCAATTTTTTCTTCCTCGATGAAGGGTTCGAGGTGGGCCACCGCAGCTTTCATCACGCGGGCGGACTTCACCACTTGCGGCAAGAACATCTTGCCCGCGCCGAACAGATCACCCACATGGTTCATGCCGTTCATGAGCGGGCCTTCAATCACATGGATCGGGCGCTCGGCGTTCTGGCGGGCTTCTTCGGTGTCTTCAACAATAAACGTGGTAATGCCTTTGACCAGCGCGTGGGTGATGCGCTCCTGCAATGGCAACTGGCGCCAGCTCAGGTCTTCCCCCTTGGCCTGGTTGGCATCGCCCTTGAAGGACTCCGCCAGCGCGATCAGCGCCTCGGTGCTGGCCAGCGGGTCGGATTGGTCACCGCGCATCAACACCACGTCTTCGATCGCGTCACGCAGGGTTTGCGGAACTTCTTCGTACACTTCCAGCGCCCCGGCGTTGACGATACCCATCGTCATGCCTTTTTGAATGGCGTGGTACAGGAACACGGCGTGGATCGCCTCGCGCACCTTGTTGTTGCCGCGGAAGGAGAACGACACGTTAGACACGCCGCCAGAAATCTTGGCGTGCGGCAGGTTCTGTTTGATCCAGCCGGTGGCCTCGATAAAGTCCAGGCCGTAGCGGGCGTGTTCTTCAATGCCGGTGGCGACCGCAAAAATGTTCGGGTCAAAGATGATGTCTTCAGGCGGAAAGCCGATCTCGTCCACCAGAATGCGATAGCTCTTTTCGCAAATCTCGATTTTGCGGGCGTAGGTATCGGCCTGGCCGACTTCGTCAAATGCCATCACGATCACCGCTGCGCCGTACATACGCAGCAAGTGGGCGTGGTGCTTGAATTGCTCCACGCCTTCTTTCATGGAGATCGAGTTGACGATGCACTTGCCCTGCACGCACTTCAGGCCCGCTTCGATTACGCTCCATTTGGACGAGTCGATCATAATCGGCACGCGGCTGATATCAGGCTCGGCGGCGATCAGGTTCAGGAAGGTGACCATGGCTTTATGGGCGTCCAGCATGCCCTCGTCCATGTTGATGTCGATCACTTGCGCGCCCGCTTCCACCTGCTGACGGGCGACGTCCAGCGCGGTGGCGTAATCACCGTTCAGAATCAGCCGGGCAAAGGCTTTGGAGCCGGTAACGTTGGTACGCTCGCCCACATTCACAAACAGGTCGCTGTCGCCAATGTTGAATGGCTCCAGGCCAGACAAGCGACACTTGGCTTCAATTTCCGGCAGCTTGCGCGGGGGCAGGTCTTTTACGGCGGCGTAGATGGCGGCGATGTGTTCTGGCGTGGTGCCGCAGCAGCCACCGATCACGTTCACCAGGCCGTGCTCGGCCCATTCCTTGACCTGCGTCGCCATGGTTGCGGCGTCCAGATCGTAACCACCAAAGGCGTTGGGCAAACCGGCGTTGGGGTGGACTGATACGTAGGTGGCAGAAACGCGAGACATCTCTTCTACGTACTGGCGCAGCAAATCCGGGCCCAGCGCGCAGTTCAGGCCAAAGGTCAGCGCATCGGCGTGGTTCAGGCTGTTGTAGAAGGCCTCGGTGGTCTGGCCGGTGAGCGTGCGGCCAGATTGGTCGGTAATGGTGCCGGAGATCATCACCGGCAGGCGCTCGGCCTCGGGGTGATCATCAAAGTATTTGTGGATGGCGAAGACGGCGGCCTTGGCGTTCAAGGTATCGAACACCGTTTCGACCAGCAGCAAGTCCGCGCCACCTTTGACCAGGCCATCAATGGCTTCGGTGTAGCTTTCTACCAGCTCATCAAAAGTGACGTTCCGAAAGCCTGGGTCGTTTACATCGGGCGAGATGGAACAGGTGCGGTTGGTTGGCCCCAGCACGCCCGCGCAATAACGCGGTTTGTTCGGTGTTTTGGCGGTCTGCGCCACGCACAAGTCTTTAACCAGTTTGGCGGAGGCGTAATTCATCTCCCACACCAGTTCTTCCATGCCGTAATCGGCCATGGCAATGCGGGTGCCGTTGAAACTGTTGGTTTCAATGATGTCGGCACCGGCATCCAGATAGGCCTGGTGGATGTCGCGGATGATGTGTGGCTGGCTCAGTACCAGCAGATCGTTGTTACCCTTCAGATCGCTCGGCCAACTGGCAAAACGTTCGCCGCGATAATCGGCTTCTTGCAACTCATAACGCTGAATCATCGTGCCCATGGCGCCATCCAGAATCAGGATGCGTTGGTCTAGCTGTTTTTGCAGGTCGGCGGCACGGGTCATTGGCTTGATTCTCAAGGTGTTATGGCGAAGCTATTCACGTAGGGTGCGCATTCATGCGCACCGTGGTTCCGCGTTCGCACGTTAAAACGTGCAAACCCTACCAGGTGGAAGGCCAGGGCAAGGCGAATCGGCAATTTTAACATGAGGGCGAACCGTGAAACCCAAAGTGTGTGTTGTGTGGTGCGGGTGGTTTACCGGCGGGTTCTGCACCGGATTGTCACCGCTGCAAATATTTCAGCTTGCGGTGATCCAGCGGCGGGCTCATAACGAAAGCTTGCTACACGCTAGCCGCGAGAGGAAATCCATCCATGTCTGAACAAACACTGGCCGGGCAAGTCGCCTTGGTTACCGGTATTGCCAATGCCAACTCGATTGCCTACGGCGTCGCGAAGGCGCTCAAAGCACGCGGGGCGGAGCTGGTGCTGACCTATCTGAACGGCCGCACGCGGGACTTTGTGGCGCCATTGCTGGACGAACTGAAACCCGCGCTGTTTCTGGAGTGCGATGTGCAAGTGCCCGGCAGCATGGAGGCTGTGTTTGCCGAGATCGACGGGCGCTTTGGCAAGCTGGATATCGGCATTCATTCCATTGCTTTTGCGCCGATGGATGATCTGCATGGCCGTATCGTCGATACCTCCCGCGAAGGGTTTTTGCAGGCGATGGATATTTCCTGCCACTCATTCGTGCGACTGGCGGCACTGGCTGAGCCCTTGATGAAAACAGGCGGCACTCTCATCACCATGAGTTACTACGGCGCGGAAAAGGTTGTGCCTAACTACGGCGTGATGGGGCCGGTAAAGTCGGCGCTGGAATCCACCGTGCGCTATATGGCCAACGAACTCGGCCCCAAAAAGATACGCGTGCACGCCGTTTCGCCCGGTCCGGTGCGTACCCGCGCGGCCAGCGGCATCCGTGAGTTTGATTTGTTGATTGATGAAGCCGCCCGCAAAGCGCCGCTGGGTGAGCTGATTGATATTGATGACGTGGGCGCTGCGACGGCGTTTCTGTGCGAACCTGGCGCGCGGCGCATGACCGGCACCACCTTGCACGTGGATGGCGGCATGCACATCTTGGCATGATCGTTGCATGAATGGGCGGCTGGTCGAAGTGAGCACGTAGCCCGGATGAAGTGCAGCGAGAATCCGGGAGCAACATTTGCGAGATGCGCGTTGTTGATCTGGTCGCCTCGGCACCCCCGGATTCTCGCTCAAGCTCTATCCGGGCTACCGACGGGCGTTACGCGATGCGGGCTGGTTACCGGGCAATCTCACCCGGCCATCTGGCAAACGCTATGATGAAAGCAGTCTGGGTCATCAAGACCCAGGCGCCAATAACAAGAACGAAAGCAGTAAAAGGAGAAACGAAATGACGAAAGCCCATGCCATCCGTTTTGAGCAGACCGGCGACGCCTCTGTTCTGCGTTATACCGAAGTCACGCTGCCCGAACTGGCGCCAGGCGAAGTCCGTCTGCGCCACACCGCCGTCGGGGTGAACTTTGTGGATACCTATCACCGCAGCGGTTTGTATCCGGTGCCGTTGCCGTCGGGTCTGGGCCAAGAGGCCGCAGGCGTGGTGGAAGCGCTGGGGCCGGATGTCACCGAGTTCAAAGTCGGTGATCGCGTGGCATATGCGGGCGGGCCGATTGGTTCGTATTCCACCCACCGCAATATCCCGGCAGCGCGACTGGTGCCGGTGCCAGAGGCCGTGCCGGATGAAATCGCCGCCGGTACCTTGCTGCGCGGCATGACTTGCCAATACTTGCTCAAGCGCACCTTCCAGGTTGAGGCAGACATGACGATTTTGATCCACGCCGCAGCGGGTGGCGTGGGCCAGATTGCTACACAGTGGGCCAAGGCGCTGGGCGCCACGGTGATTGGTACGGTGGGTTCGGCGCAAAAGGCCGAGCTGGCCAAGCCGCATTGCGATCACGTCATTAATTATTCCAGCGAACATTTTGCCGAACGTGTGCGCGAAATCACCGCAGGCAAAGGCGTGCCGGTGGTGTATGACGGCGTGGGTGCAGCCACCTTCAATGGCTCGCTCGATAGTCTGGCGCTGCGTGGCATGCTGGTAAGCTTTGGCAATGCGTCTGGCCCGGTGCCGCCGTTTCCACCGGGGATTTTGTCGCAAAAGGGCTCGCTGTACTTCACTCGTCCCTCGCTGGCCCATTACACCGCCACCCGCGAGGAATTGCTGGCCACGGCGGCGGATTACTTTGCGGTGCTGGCCAGCGGCCAGGTCACCGCGCAGGTGCATCAGCGTTATGCCCTGGCTGACGCTGCCAAGGCCCAGCGTGACCTGGAAGGGCGCCAGACCACCGGTTCAATTGTTCTACTGCCGTAAGCGCCAATAATCTGCCGTTCTGACCGATTTGCCCGGCATGCCTGACTATGGCATGCCGGTGTGCAAAGCGCTGCAGCGGCTTCTGGAACAGTTTTGCCAGCGCGCCTAACCGGGCGTTTGAACTGGTCTTGCCGAGGTTCCACCATGGTTCACCTGATGTATCTCCACGGATTTTTATCCAGCCCGTTTTCACAAAAAGCCAATGAAAGCGCCGTCTGGATGGCCGAGCGCGGCTATTCGGACTATTTTCACTGCCCGCAATTGCCCATGGAACCGTACGAGGCCGGCAAAGAAATCCAGGCCGCGCTGGAACGCCTGCACGGCGAGCAGGTCTGCTTTATTGGCAGTTCACTGGGCGGTTACTTTGCCAATTGGGCGGTCGAGGAATTTGGCGGCAAAGCGGTACTGGTTAATCCGGCAGTACACCCGTACATCATGATCAAGCAGTATGTCGGGCAACAGCGCAATTACCAGACCGGTGAAATCCATATGATCGATGCCGCATTTGGCGAGCATCTGAAAACATACGAGCGCAGCGTCAGCGATCCATCGCGTTACTGGTTAATGGTGCAAACCGGCGATGAAACGCTGGATTACCGGGAATCGGTGACCAAATACGCGGGCTGCGCACAAACCGTCATCGAAGGCGGGGATCATTCGTTCCAGGGGTTTGGCGAGTATCTGCCGCTCGTTTGGGACTTTGCACAAGGAGGAAGTTAGTTATGTCTACGCCACAGCGCGGTGTTTTGCCTACCGCGTCCACGCACGCTATTTTTCTGACGATGCGGCGCCGCCTTGGCCGGCGTGGCGATCAAGCATTACGGGCCATTCTGGGCAAGTTTCCGGAACAGATCGACGTACTGGCTGCGGGTAATCCGGATGCGCAAATCAGCGCGGTGGTGGCCATTGGCAGCGATTGCTGGGCAGAAATTTTTGAGCACGGTCGCCCGGCCGGTTTGCGGCAGTTTCCACGTATTCCGGGTGCCATCCACCCGGCTCCCGCTACGGATGGCGACTTGCTGCTGCATATTCGCGGTGAGCGCTACGATCTGATATTTGAATTTGCCGATCACTTTGCCTCGCAAATGGGCGAGTGGTTTGAAGTGGTGGAGTCGATCAGCGGGTTCCGCTACCGCGACCGGCGCGATCTGACCGGTTTTGTCGATGGCACCGAAAACCCGGAAGGCGATGAAGATCGCACCCACGCTGCAGTAGTCGGTGAAGAAGACCCCAACTGGTTGGGTGGCAGCTATGTGCATACCCAGCGTTACGTGCACCGGCTGGAGCAGTGGCACAAGCTGCCGGTGAAGCAGCAAGAAGCAACCATTGGCCGGACCAAAGCCCACAATGTTGAACTGGAAGACGAGCACAAACCGCTCACCGCGCATATCTCGCGCGTGGTGATTGAAG
The DNA here is from genome assembly GCF_031291215.1 of Silvimonas sp. NCBI lineage: Bacteria > Pseudomonadati > Pseudomonadota > Betaproteobacteria > Neisseriales > Chitinibacteraceae > Silvimonas > Silvimonas sp. Next base: position 160,785 of record NZ_JARLJK010000144.1, on the reverse strand, counting down.
AGAACGGCGAAGAACTGGAAATGCTCCGCCACTCTTTGCCCTACGGCACGCCGGGAGGGGATCGGGGTTTGATGTTTACCTCTTACTGCCGCACGCCAGAGGTGTTCGAAAAAATGCTGACCCGCATGGTCGCCCCGACGTTTGATGGCCGGGTGGATCACATGCTCAATTACACGCGGGCGGTGACGGGCGGATCGTTCTTTGCCCCAAGCCGGGAGGCTTTGGCACGGTTGGGGTGAGCGCTATGAGTAGTGTGCAATACGCCTGCTTGGGTATTGCACCAGCCACTTCGTAGCCCGGATGAACCGTAGTGAGAATCCGGGGTGGAATATCGGTAAATTCAACCGTCCGTGACCTGTTGAACCGTTGCAACCCCGGATTCCCGTTGCACTCCATCCGGGCTACGGACTTGGGTATTGCGCCAGCGATTTTGTAGCCCGAATGAAGCCGTAGGCGGGAATCCGGGGCGCCATATTGGCAAATCAGATGCGTTTACCCATGGCCACATTGTCACCCCGGATTCTCGTTACACTTCATCCGGGCTACAGGTTGGGTTAACTGGCTCAGCCCATCTCCACATAGCCAGGCTGCGATGCAACGCGCTCCAGCCAACCGCGCACCGCCGGGAACGGCTCCAGATCAATCAGCCCTTCATGTGCCTTGTGCGTGTAGGCATACAGCGCGATATCGGCGATCGAGTAGCGCTCGCCAACAAAATAACGGCGCTCGCTCAAGTGCTGTTCCATCACGCGTAACACACTCTCGCTATTGCGGATTTTCTGCTGCAACTCGGCTTCGCGCTCGGCTGGGCGACCGGCAAAGTGCACGATAAACCGCGCCACGGCAATTTGCGGCTCATGGCTGTATTGCTCAAAAAACAGCCACTGCATGACCTGGGCTTGTTCCAGCCGGTCTTCCGGGAACAGCGCTGAGCCCTGCGCCAGGTAATACAGAATGGCGTTCGATTGCGGCAAAAAGCTGGTCGTCGAAATCTGCAATACCGGCACCTGGCCGGCCGGGTTCATCGCCAGAAACTCCGGGCTGCGGGTGGCGCCACCCATCATGTCGACTTCGTTCCAGGTGAATGGTTTTTCCAGCTGGGCGAGGGTGAGTTTGACCTTGTAACAGTTACCCGACTGGGCAACGCCGTGAACGGTATACATCCAGGACTCCGGAATTAGCCGAACTTGCGGCTGGCATCAATGGCCAGACCGGCACCAATACTGCCGAACAAATCACCTTCTACATGGCGCGCTGCGGGCAACAAAGCGGAAACGCGCTGACGCAGCAAAGGCACGCCACTGGAACCACCGGTAAAGAACACGGTGTCGACCTGATCGGCGCGCACGCCCGCATCGGTCAGCAGGTTGTTCACGGTTTGTTCAATGCGGGTGATCTGACCCTCAATGGCGCCTTCAAATTCGTCACGCGTCACGTCGTGATACAGCCCGTCTTCGATGCGATCCAGTTCCAGGTGGTGAATGGATGCATCTGATAGCGCAATTTTCGTTTCTTCCGCGCGCATGGCCAGCCAGTGGCCGGTGCGGCGCTGGATCAGATTCAACAAGCGATCCAGCGAGGTGCGGGTCTGGTCGCCCGAATCGCGGAACACATCCTGCAGTTCGGTCCAGATTTTGCGGGTGTAAACAAAGTTGATGGTGTGCCAGGTCGCCAAGTTGAAGTAATAGCTGGACGGTACTTCCGAGTTGTTCTTCAGGCGGCTGTGATAACCCAGCAGCGGCATGATGGAACTCAGGCTCAGCGATTTATCAAAATCCGTACCGCCAATATGCACGCCGCCATTGGCCAGAATGTCGCCACGGCGCTCCAGCTGGCGTGCGCGTTCTGGCGATAAACGCAGCAGCGAGAAGTCAGATGTACCACCGCCGATATCCACAATCAGCGTCAGTTCTTCGCGTTGTAGTGTGCTTTCAAAGTCGAACGCGGCGGCGATCGGTTCAAACTGGAATTCCACATGTTTCAGGCCGTTGGCGCGGGCGATATCGGCGAGGATGTCTTGCGCCAGTTGGTCGGCGGCAGGGTTGTCATCGACAAAATGCACCGGGCGACCCAGCACCGCGCTATCAAAGCCACGACTGGCCGATGTTTCTGCGCGGCGTTTCAGTTCACCAATGAAGTGACCCAGAATGGTGCGAAACGACAGCGAACGCCCTTGTACTTCGGTCTGCAAATCCATCAAACCGGTGCCCAGAATGCTCTTGAGCGAACGCATCAGGCGGCCTTCGTAGCCTTCCAGATACTCGCCCAGCGCGGCGCGGCCAAAGCTGACGGTGTCTTCTTCCATATTGAAGAACAACATCGAAGGCAGGGTGGTTTTGCCGTCTTCCAGCGCCAGCAGATTTGGCGCGCCCGGGCGAACCCAGCCGACGGTGGAGTTGGACGTACCAAAGTCGATACCGCAAGCGTTGGCGGCGGTAACGGCAAGGTTGTGTTGTTCTGCTGCAGTGACTGAGTGATTCAAGGTGCTTCCTGACTAATCTGAGAGCCGTTAACAAAACCGCCCCAGCTGTGTTGAATGCATTGCTGGAACGATTTTGTTAACGACTCGAGTGCTATTTACTGACTTACTTACCAATACAGAACCGGCTGAAAATCACGCCCAGCAAGTCGTCCGAGCTGAATTCGCCGGTAATTTCGTTCAATGCCAGCTGCGCCAGGCGCAGCTCTTCAGCAAACAGTTCGAGTGCATAAAACGCTTTACCGGCGTTTTCCAGATGCTCCGCGCCACGGCGGATGGCATCCAGATGGCGCTCGCGGGCGATAAACACACCTTCACTGGCGCCATGCCAGCCAGCCATTTGCAACAGCCTGCCACGTAACGCATCCAGTCCGCTGCCAGACTGGGCGGAAACATGCACTTCGTTTTCGCCGACAACACCGGCGCTTTCCCCGGTCAGGTCGATCTTGTTGAAAACGCGCAAGACCGGCAGCGTAGCAGGCAGACGTTGCAAAATAGCTTCGTCGTGCGCGGTGATGCCCTCGCGGGAATCAAGCAATAACAGGGCCAGATCGGCTTTGTCGAGCGCTCGCCATGTGCGCTCAATGCCAATTTGCTCCACCGTATCGGTGGTTTCGCGCAAACCGGCGGTATCAATAATATGCAACGGCACGCCATCGAGCTGAATCAGTTCACGCACGGTGTCGCGCGTGGTACCGGCGATCTCGGTCACGATGGCGACTTCTTCACCCGCCAGCGCATTCATCAGGCTGGATTTCCCAACATTGGGCTGGCCGATCAGCACCACGTGCATGCCTTCACGCAGCAAGCGGCCCTGGCTGGCGGTGGCCAGCACTCGTGCCAGTTGCGCTTGCAGATCATTCAGCTTGCCGCGGGCGTTGGCCGCTTCGAGGAAGTCGATGTCTTCCTCAGGAAAATCAATTGTTGCCTCAACCAGCATGCGCAGGTTGATCAGTTGTTCCACCAGCGTGTTGATCTCACGCGAGAATGCGCCATCCAGCGATTTGAGCGCTGAGCGCGCCGCAGCCTCGGATTGCGCATCGATCAGATCGGCCACGGCTTCGGCCTGTGCCAGATCGAGCTTGCCGTTCAGGAACGCACGTTTGGTGAACTCGCCTGGCTCGGCATGGCGCGCACCCAGTTCCACACAGCGCGCCAGCAACATGCGCAACACCACCGGGCCACCGTGGCCTTGCAGTTCCAGCACGTTTTCACCGGTGAACGATTGTGGGTTGGGGAAGTACAACGCCAGACCCTCGTCGATCACTTCGGCATCCGCCGCTTTGAACTTGGCAAAATGCGCGTGGCGCGGTGCGAGTTCACGCCCGATCAACCCGGCCACAATCGCGCCCAAATCCTGCCCGGATACACGGATCACGCCCACGCCGCCCCGACCGGGAGCAGTGGCAATAGCAGCGATGGTATCAGGGTGATAAAGCACGGTTTGTGAGTCTTTGCTGACAGCTAAGTGGTTGATCATACATGGATTGCCACCTCATGCCCCGGTCATGCCCGGTGCGCGAAGGGCAGGCATTTTAAATCGAAGCGGCCGCTTTGCGATGTTTAATCTGCTACACGGCGCTTCAGACGTGTTTTAGTTCGGTCATTTTTTCAGCAATGGCCTGTTTGCGGGCCGCGGCGACCAGGTCGGGAATCTGCGCTTTATCGGGTGCGGACTGTGCAATGGCACCCGCATCCACGCCACGCGCCGCAGCCAGCAAATCCCGCAAATAAGCGGCTTGCGGATAGGCGCGACTCTCAAAACCCAAGCGCCCACGGGCGTCGGCTTCGCAGGCATCCAGCATCTGGCCAAAGCGATCCGGCTTGCGCAGCCCATCGCAGCGCTGCAACAAGGCCAGCACGGTTTCGGCGCGTAATTCCAGCGCCCGATGCACATTGGTGTGATCACGGCAGACCATGATTGCCAGATCGCGACAATCTGATGGCGCCCGAATGCGCTCGCAGAATTTCTCCACCAGCGGCACACCCTTGGCTTCATGCGCGATATGCGAGGGCAGAATGTGCTCTGGCGTAATCGCCTTGCCCAGATCATGGCACAGCGCAGCAAAGCGCACGGTCAGCGGGTGCTTTTGCTGCGCGGCGTAGTCGACCACCATCATCACATGCACGCCGGTATCGACTTCCGGGTGGTGATCGGCCCGTTGTGGCACGCCAAACAAGGCGTCGATCTCTGGCATAACGCGCGCCAGTGCGCCGCATTCACGCAGGATATTGAACATGCGCGAGGGTTTGTCTTCCATCAGCCCCTTCGCGACTTCCTGCCACACACGCTCGGGCACCAGATGATCTGCTTCACCATTGGCCACCATCTGGCGCATCAAGTCCATGGTTTCGGGCGCGACATCAAAATCAAAACGCGCGGCAAAACGCGCCAGCCGCAAAATACGCACCGGGTCTTCGATGAACGCAGCGGATACGTGTCGCAGCAAGCGCGCCTGCAGGTCTGCCTGGCCGTTGAACGGGTCGGTAATCTGGCCAGATTCATCCTCGGCCATGGCGTTGATGGTCAGATCACGGCGCAGCAGGTCTTCTTCCAGTGTCACATCGGGCGCGGCGTAGACGGCAAAACCGGTATAGCCGTGGCCGGATTTGCGCTCGGTGCGGGCTAGCGCGTATTCCTCGTAGGTTTTCGGGTGCAGAAACACCGGGAAATCCTTGCCGACCGGTTTGTAACCGGCAGCCAGCATTTCATCCGGCGTGGCGCCCACGACGACCCAATCCACATCTTTCACTGGCAAACCCAACAAGCGGTCGCGCACTGCGCCGCCGACACGATAAACCTTCATGGTTGCCTTCTTCGCTCGACCCACAACGCAAAATTAGCTTGAACAAAAACGCAAAGCCACCGGCAATGCGACTTGTGATTGTAGCGCGGGTAGCAGATTCCGGCGGGCAGACCGCTCATCCCATTTATTTACAAGGATATTGATCTGGCTGCGGTCGCATTCGCTGGCCCTTTGTCCAAAGCGCATATGGTGGATTTACCGATTGCATTAGCAAAGGAGATTTTCATGAAAGCACTTATCTACGGCGGCCCTGGCAAAATCACGCTGGAAGAACGCGCTCGCCCGGAGCTCAAGGCTAACGATGATGCCATCGTGCGCATCACCAAAACCACTATCTGTGGCACCGATTTACATATCATCAAGGGCGACGTGCCCACCTGCACGCCGGGGCGCATTCTGGGGCACGAAGGTGTGGGCGTGGTCGACGAAGTAGGCGCCGGCGTTACGGCGTTCAAGCCGGGTGATCGGGTGCTGATCTCCTGCATTACCTCTTGCGGCAAATGCGATTTCTGCAAAAAGGGCATGTACTCGCATTGCACTACTGGTGGCTGGATTCTGGGGAATGAAATCGACGGCACCCAAGCTGAGTTTGTGCGCATTCCACATGCCGATACCAGCTTGTATCCGCTCCCGGCGGGCGTGGAAGAAGAAGCGCTGGTGATGCTCAGCGACATTCTCCCGACCGGTTTCGAGTGCGGTGTACTCAACGGCAAGGTGGAGCCCGGTTCGACCGTAGCCATTGTCGGTGCCGGGCCGGTCGGTTTGGCGGCGCTGCTCACGGCACAGTTCTATTCACCCGCGCGCATCATCATGGTTGATCTGGACGATAACCGCCTGCAGGTGGCCAAGGGCTTTGGCGCGACCGATACCGTCAACAGCGGCAGTACAGACGCAGTAGCGGTCATCATGGCGCTGACTGACGGCAAAGGTGTGGATACAGCGATTGAAGCCGTGGGCGTACCGCCGACGTTTGCCTTGTGTGAAAGCATCATCGCTCCCGGCGGCAATATCGCGGTGCTGGGCGTGCATGGGGTGAAAGTCGATTTGCATCTAGAAAAGCTGTGGAGTCACAACATCACCCTGCGCACCCGGCTGGTGGATACAGTAACCACGCCGATGCTGCTCAAGACGGTGGTTGCCGGCAAGATCGACCCCAAGCGCTTGATTACGCACCACTTCAAACTCACGGATATGCTGGCGGCCTACGAGACCTTTGGTAAAGCGGCTGATAACCGGGCATTGAAGGTTATTATCGAAGCCTGATCTGCGGCATGGCGCATAAAAAAAGCGAGGACATTTGCCCTCGCTTTTTTGTTTTACCGTTGCGGTGCACTCAACCCAGGAACAACTGATACGCCGCGTTATCCGTTTCAATCCAATGTGGATAACCCAGTTTTTCCAGGAAGCTGGCAAATGCGGCGTCGTCTTCTGCCGGCACCTGAATACCTACCAGCGTGCGGCCATAATCGGCGCCATGATTGCGGTAGTGGAACAACGAAATATTCCACGACCCAACCATGCTGTTCAAAAAGTTGAGCAGCGCGCCCGGCCGCTCTGGAAACTCGAAGCGCAACACGCGTTCGTTATCCACTTGCGGTGCATGGCCACCTACCAAATGGCGCACGTGCAGCTTGGCCAGTTCGTTATCGGTGAGATCAACCGCCGCCAGTTTTTCTGCCGCCAGCTTCTCGATCAACTCCGTGACTTCCGCCCGGTTCTGGATTTGCAGTCCGACAAACACGTGCGCCTGGTCTTTGTCGCTGTAGCGATAGTTGAACTCCGTGATATTGCGCGAGCCGATGGCACTGCACAGCGCGCGGAACGCACCTGGGCGCTCGGGCAGCGTGACCGCAATTACCGCTTCGCGCTCTTCGCCTAGCTCTGCTTGTTCGGCCACGTAACGCAAACGGTCGAAGTTCATGTTCGCGCCGGAGGTGATCGCTACAAAGGTCTGCTCGGTCACTTTCTCGCGCGCTACCCAGGCTTTCATCCCGGCAATCGCCAACGCGCCAGACGGCTCCAGGATCGAGCGGGTTTCTTCGAACATGTCTTTGATCGCCGCGCACATGGCATCGGTATCGACCAGGATCACTTCATCCACCAGATCGCGACACAGGCGGAACGTTTCTTCGCCCACCTGTTTCACCGCCACGCCATCAGCAAAAATGCCCACTTGTGGCAGCACCACGCGCTCGCCCAGTTTGAGCGAGAGGTACATGGCGTTGGCATCAGTCGGCTCTACACCGATGATTTTCACGTTCGGGCGCAGACGTTTCACATACGCAGCCACGCCCGCAATCAGGCCGCCACCACCAATCGGGATAAAGATGGCATCCAGTTTGCCGGAATGTTGGCGCAGGATTTCCATGCCGATCGTACCTTGCCCGGCAATGACGTCGGGATGGTCGTATGGGTGGATGAAAGTGGCGCCGGTTTCTTCGGCCAGATTCACCGCGCTCTGATAACAGTCGCTGAACGAATCGCCGACCAACACGGCTTCTGCGCCGCGACGGGTGACTGAATCGACCTTGATGTTGGGCGTGGTGGTCGGCATGAAAATGGTGGCGCGGCATTTGAGCAATTGCGCTGAGTGCGCCACGCCTTGAGCATGGTTACCGGCCGATGCCGTCACCACGCCGCGTTCCAGTTCGGCAGGCGTCAGTTGGGCCATGCGGTTGTAGGCACCACGAATCTTGAACGAAAACACCGGCTGCATATCCTCGCGTTTAATCAACACGTGGTTCCCAATACGGCGCGAAATGTTCGGCGCAATATCCAGCGGGGTCTCAATGGCGGCTTCGTACACGCGCGCGGTGAGGATTCGTTCCAGATAATCGTTCGTGGTGTCTGACATATGTAGTGCCCAACTAATTAAGAGTGGGTAGGGCCTTGCATTGTAGCCATAAGCGCATGCATCAGTCATGGCGCAATCAGCGTGGATTTTGCGCAGTACAGTGGGGAAATCCGCGATGGGGTGTTGGCGAGGGTAATTGGGCGAAGGTAAGGCCGGGTCACCGTGCTGATTTCACAACCACTTTCGTCATCCCCGACCTGGGCGGTCCCTTTGACGGGAATCCAGTGGCAATGCCAACCGGGCACCCGCAGCTTGCGTTGTCCCCCACCCATTTCGGATCTGGTTCTCGTAGCCGGCCAAGCAAGCACAGTCATCCGTTTCCAGTTTCGTAGCCCGGATGAAGCCGCAGACTGGAATGCGGGGACCACCCTGTGCCAACGGACCACGCGCCGCCCCTGCTCCAGCCAATATTGCCCCCGGATTCTCGCTAACGCTTCATCCGGGCTACATGGCCACTTGGGACTCTGCCAGAATACGCACTTCACCGCTTCGCTCCGGATTTGCGCCATGCCCCGCTTTTTTGTAGATCACCCGCTTGCTGTCGATACCGCTTTCAACCTGCCTGAAGGCCCCGCCCGGCATGTGCAGGTGGTGCGCATGCAACCGGGAGAGACGATCACCTTGTTCAATGGTCAGGGCGGCGAGTACGAAGCGCGCATTACCTTGATGGGCAAGCGCGATGTAGCGGTGATCGTGACCGGTTTTAGCGCCGCTGAACGCGAGTCGCCGTTGCATACCTTGCTGATCCAGGCGGTGTCGGCAGCCGAGCGCATGGATTACACCATCCAAAAGGCCACCGAGCTGGGCGTGACTGAAATCCGCCCGATTCACGGCACGCACAGTCAGCAACGCTTGAGCGGCGAGCGGGCGGCCAAGCGGCTGGCGCACTGGCAGGCGGTGGCGCAAGCTGCCTGCGAACAAAGCGGGCGCACGCGGGTGCCGGTGATTCATGGCGTGGCAACACTGGAAGATGTGCTGGGTGATTTGCCGGCTGGAACGACGCGGTTGCTGCTGGCTCCTGAGGCCAGCGCACGCTTGGCCGCCCTGGCCAAACCGGCGGTGGGCGTTGCGATTCTGGTGGGGCCGGAAGGGGGCTTGAGCGAGGCGGAAGAAGCCGCGGCGCGGGAGGCTGGGTTTACTGGCGTCGTGTTGGGGCCGCGAATTTTGCGGACTGAGACGGCGGGGCCGGCGGTGCTGGCGGTGTTGCAGGTGATGTTTGGGGATTGTTGAGGGGGCTGTTTATCAGCAGGGACGGTGTGACTTATACGCACGTGTTTTGATTCAGATTCATCATTTACAGCTTGAGTGCCTGCGGCACGTTTGTGAAAAGCGTTTGATGCCCGGTGGTGACCGGGAGCACGACACCTTTCTTTGCGTCGCCAAAGAAAGGTGTCCCAAAGAAAGGCGACCCGACAGCGCAAGCGCAAACGGGGCCCAAGGTCAAAAGCCGCAACGAACCGTCTGTTTGCGAGAGGTCTTTGCGCGCATCCTGCGTTCCCTCGGTCGGCCGGAGTCTTGGTCTCCGGCTCTCGGTCGGCGTGGTGAATAGCAGCGGGTTGCCAGTTGAAAAGCAAACCAGGTACCTCTGGCACCACAATTACTTCGTCATTCCCGCGAAGGCGGGAATCCAGCGTGACGGCGATTACTAAGCAGCGGTAACAACAAACAGACCCACCCGGCCAATAGACGAAGTGCTTTTCCTCCAAGGTCACTACCGGGCATTCCCGTATACCCAATACAAGCAAAACACTCGTAAGTACCCAGGCCGTTTATAATCAGCGTTTTGCGCCGAGCGAAGTCGCCCGAATGAGCAACAGCAACACCAGTCGTAACCTCTATTTCCGCATCCTGCGCCAGATCAAGCCGTACTGGGGCATGGTGATCATTTCCATGGTGGGCTTGGCGGTGTCTGCCGGGGTGGATGCCACGCTTACCCGCATGCTGCAGCCGTTGGTAGACCACAATTTGCGAGCCGATTCACTGGCGCGGCGCGATGCGTGGATTCTGCCTGCCATCATTCTGGGTCTGGCCGTGCTGCGGCTGGTGTCCAATTTCTCCAGTGATTACTCCAGCGCCTGGTTGTCTTCCCGCGTCATGCACGACTTGCGCGAGCGCATGTTCAATCGCTTCATGCAATTGCCGGTGAAATATTTCGATCAGTCGTCCGTCGGCGTATTGGTGTCGCGCGTGACCTATGACGTGAACCAGATCATGGACGCTGGCGTGCAGGTGCTCACGGTGCTGGTGCGTGATTCCATGCTGGCGATCTTTTTGCTGGGCGTAATGGTTTCCACCGACTGGCAACTGACATTGCTGTGCCTGATTCTGCTGCCAGGTGTGGCGCTGAGTATCCGCTTTGTCGGCAAGCGCCAGCGCAAATTGTCGCGCGCTACGCAGTCATCAATGGGCGAGATGACCAGCATTCTGGATGAATCCCTTTCCGGCCAACGCATCGTCAAGATTTTCGGCGGCTTTAAATATGAAACCGCCCGCTTCTTCAATGTGAATAACCGTGTGCGCTCGCTGGCGGTGAAACGTGCGGCCACGTCTAGCACCAACTCGGGCCTGATCATGTTGCTGATCGGGATCACGTTGGCGGTCATCATTTATTACGCCAGTTTGCGGGCGCAGTCCGGCGTGCTGACGGCGGGTTCGTTCGTGTCGTTCATGGTGGCGATGATGGCGTTGCAACAGCCGATCAAGAACATCACCAAGATCAACGAAAGCCTGCATCGCGGGCTGGCGGCGGCGGAGTCGGTGTTTGCGGTGCTGGATGAAGAAATCGAGAACGATACCGGCACGCATGCTATTGAGCGTGCTCGTGGCGAGTTGCAGATCGACAAGCTGTTGTTCCACTACGGCGACGATACCCGCCCCGCGCTGGATCACATTTCGTTGAATGTGGCGCCAGGCGAGTCGGTGGCGCTGGTCGGCAGCTCCGGCAGCGGCAAGACGACGCTGGCCAATCTGTTGCCGCGTTTTTACGACCCGGTTGACGGCGCAATCCGCCTGGATGGCGTGTCGTTGGCCGATTACAAACTGCTCGACTTGCGCCGTCAGTTTGCCATGGTGAGCCAGGACGTCGTGCTGTTTAACGATACGGTCGCGGCCAATATTGCCTACGGCGATGCGCAACCCTCGCGTGAGCGCATCCATGCGGCGGCTGAAGCGGCATTTGCGCTGGACTTCGTCGAAGCGATGCCCAATGGTTTTGACACCATGCTCGGCGAGAATGGTGTGCGTCTGAGCGGTGGCCAACGCCAGCGCCTGGCGATTGCCCGCGCCATTTACAAAGATGCGCCGATCCTGATTCTGGACGAAGCTACCAGCGCGCTGGATACCGAATCAGAACGCAAAGTGCAGGCCGCGCTGGAAAACCTCATGCGCAATCGCACCACGATTGTCATCGCGCACCGCTTGTCCACCATTGAAAACGTGGATCGCATTGTGGTGATGCAACAAGGCCGCATTATTGAAACTGGTCGCCACGCCGATCTGATCGGCAAAGGCGGCCCGTATGCGCATATGCATGCGGTGCAATTCGCCAGCGAAGAAAGCGTGCCACAGGCCAACCCAGAACAGCTGTAACGAGCGAATGACGAACGGTTTTAACGTCGGGTGCCGTGCCAAGCACCCGATGCGCCAGTCAGAACAAGAATATTGCCAACAGGACCGACCCATGACCAACCCGTCAAGCGTAGGGATTGTGACTGCCCAGAAGGCGGTTTTCGATCAGCCCATCGCTTTGTCCAGCGGTGTGACCTTGCCGCGCTATGAGCTGATGTACGAAACCTACGGCACGCTCAATGCCAATCGCTCCAACGCCATCCTGATCTGCCACGCGCTGTCGGGGCATCACCATGTGGCCGGCCGTTACGAAGAAACCGACAAGGCGCCGGGCTGGTGGGACAACATGATCGGGCCGGGCAAGCCGATCGATACCAATCGCTTTTTTGTGATTGGCGTAAACAACCTGGGCGGCTGTCATGGCTCGACCGGGCCGTCGTCGATTGATCCGGAAACCGGCACGCCGTTCGGTTCGCGTTTTCCGCTGGTACTGGTGCGCGATTGGGTGGAAACCCAGGCGCGGCTGGCCGATCAGTTGGGTATTCATCAGTTTGCGGCGATCATCGGCGGCAGCTTGGGTGGCATGCAGGCGCTGCGCTGGACCATCACCTATCCGCAACGCGTGCGTCATGCGCTGGTGATTGCTTCGGCACCTAAACTGACCGCGCAGAATATCGCCTTCAACGATGTCGCCCGCCAGGCTATCCTCACCGACCCGGATTTTCATGGCGGCGACTTCTACGCCCACAACACCGTACCACGGCGCGGTCTGCGGCTGGCGCGCATGTTGGGGCATATCACGTATCTGTCTGATGATGGCATGGGCGAGAAATTTGGCCGCTTGTTACGCAGCGGTGAATATCGCTACAGCTACGAGGTGGAGTTCGAGATCGAATCGTACCTGCGTTATCAGGGCGACAAATTCTCGGATTACTTTGACGCGAATACCTATCTACTGATGACCAAAGCGCTGGATTATTTCGATCCGGCGCGTCATTACGGCGGCGATCTGGCCGTGGCGATGAAAGAAGCCATTGCCAAATTCCTGGTTATTTCGTTCACCACCGACTGGCGGTTTGCGCCGGAGCGCTCACGCGAGATCGTCAAAGCGTTGTTGGATGCCCGCAAACACGTGAGTTACGCCGAGATTGAATCTGCCCACGGTCACGATGCTTTCCTGATGGAGGATGAGCCGTATCACAAGATCATGCGGGCGTATCTGAACCGCGTGGCAGAGGAGGTCGGCGCATGAATGCACCAATGAACACGCAAAGCCTGCGCCCCGATTTGCGCAATGTGGCCGAATGGATCAAGCCCGATTCCACCGTGCTGGATCTGGGTTGCGGCGATGGTTCGCTGCTGTCCTGGCTGGCGGCCAACAAACGCGTGCAGGGTTATGGCGTGGAAATTGACGTCGATAGCGTCACCGCGTGCATTGAAAAGCACGTGGATGTGATCCAGACCGATCTGGAAAGCGGCCTTGGCACGTTTGAAGACAATACCTTCGATTTTGTGGTGCTGTCGCTGACCATTCAGGCCATGCACAACATTGAAAACATCCTGGCTGAAATGCTGCGGGTGGGCAAAACCGGCATCGTCACCTTTCCCAACTTTGGCTTCTGGGAAAACCGCTGGCAACTGGCGCTGGGCCGCATGCCGGTGTCGGAAACCATTCCCTACGAGTGGTACAACACGCCCAATATCCACTTGTGCACGATCTATGACTTTGGGTTGCTACTGAACAAGCTGGGTATGCAAAGCACGGGTCAGATCGTGATGCATCAGGGTGCCACGGTGCATTTCTTGCCCAATCTGCGCGGTAGTCTGGCGCTGGTGCGGTTCGATAAAGTCTGAACTCACTCAGACTTGGAATAGCTATGAAAAAGGCCGCAGAGATGCGGCCTTTTTGCGTAACGAACCGGCGTTGGGATCAACTTCGGTCGTTATCTGCCAGGTTCAATCATCGTCTATGTCGCTGTTACCACAGCCGCAACCGGATTCGTCTTTCAGGCCCAGTTCGGGCCATTTGACCTCAACCAGTGGCGCGCCGGATTTCGGAGCAACTTTGATGGCGGCGTTCTTTCTCCAGCTATCGAACGGGTCATTGAAGTGGCGTTGGCTGCGAGCTTCCAGCGTCTCCTTCAAATCATCGTGCATTTCGGCCAGTGACGGCAGTTGTTCCGGATAAACCCGGCGCAATCTCAACACTTCCCAGCCCGATACCGTTTTCAGCACGCCAGTGTTTTCACCCGTTTTGAGTGCGAGCACGGCTTTAGCAACGCCTGCGTCATATTCCTGCATTTGCGGCAGGGTGACTTCAACGGAGTCCCGTATGTCACGAGAAGACTCAGGCTGTAACGGGTTGGGTCTTTCGGAAAAGGCGCGTTTGTTGGTTTGCAGCGAGGCCAGAAAATGGTCTGCCGCAGCTTTGTTGCTGAATAGGACGCGTTGCAGTTCGAATTGACGATTCTTGCTGTTTTCCTCGACTTTCTGTTTGTAGAGATCCGCGATTTGCTGCTCCGTGACCGCTTGCGGTACCGGCTGGGCCAGTGCAGCAGCGTACCAATAGCCATTTTGCCCGGCCAGCCGCATGAAGGTGGCAAATTCCGGTAGTTTTTCCAGCGAACGATCTTTAGTGAGTTGTTCAAAATGCTGGCGGTCGAGCACATTGTGGATTGCGGTTTTGAGCAAGCGGCTACGGGCGCATTCGCGCTCTTGCGATGAGATGTCGGCCCCTGTTCCGCAAGTACCTAATCCGAGCTCGGCCTTTTTGAAGGCCTCCAGATCAGATTCGTTGATGATTTCACCATTCACGCTGGCCGCCGGGGCCGCCAGTAGGTGACCACTCATCAGTGCAGCGAGCAGCGCGAGTGCAGGCTTGAAGTTACGCATGACATTTGTTCTTTGTGATTCAAGGGAACAGGCATAGTGCAGCGCATTGCTTTGATCTTCGCGGTAACAAGTCTGAAAATATTGTGGAAAAATCTGAAAAGCTAATGGGTAATGTTTTGACGCAACCACAGGACTTAAGGCGCGGAGATGTATCCGTGTTGAGTCACCACTTATGATGGTCAGAGGCGGATAAGGCGCATACCCACTCTGGTCCGGTTGTTCAGTGCAGTATCATTCCGGACAAATACGTTGCGTTTGCTTGCTGGCAGAATCGCCGTCTCATATTTACTTCGTCTTTTGGCCTGGAACTACCATGACTACTTCGCAGGAAATCCGCTTTGGCATTATCGGCAGCGGCGGCATTGCGCGTCGCTTTGCTCAAGGGCTGGCCCATGTTGATGGCGCCAAATTGACGCAGGTGTGGAATCGCTCAGCGCAAAAAGCGCAGGATTTTGTCGGCGATTTTGGCGGCCACGTGGCTGAGTCGGTTGAAAGCTTGCTCGCTAGCGACATTGACGCCGTTTATATCGCCACGCCGCACACCCGCCATGCGCAATACAGCATTGCCGCGCTGGCTGCCGGTAAAGCCGTGCTGTGCGAGAAGCCGGCGGCGGTCAGCCTCGGTGAGCTGGAAGCCGTGCTGGCGCAGGCTGCGGTGAGCGGCAAGCTGTTTATGGAGGCGATGAAGCCGCCGTTCTACCCGCTGTATCGCAAGCTGCGTGAGACGTTGCTGGCAGACCCGATCGGGCCGGTGCAATTTGTCCGCACCGGGTTTTCCATTCCCGACGTCGAACCTGACAGCCGCTTGTATCAACCCGATCTGGCTGGTGGTGGTTTGCTGGATGTCGGCGTGTACGGCGTGTTCTTGTCGGTAGACTGGCTGGGTGCGGCGAAAGACGTACAGGTGCAAGGCCGCGTTGCCGCTGGTGTGGATACCTTCGCTGCCATCAACAGCCAGCATCACGGTGGCTGGTCACAGGTTTATTGCGGCTTGGGATTGTCTGGCGCGGGCGATGCCATGTTGGCGGCGGCCAATGGTCATGTGGTGATCCACGAAAAATGGTGGCACCCGGAGCGCGCCACCATTTGCTACACCGATGGCCGCAAGGTGGAACTGCATGAACCGGCTGAAGGTGGTGGCTTGAATTACGAGACTGCGCATTTCTGCGAGTTGCTGCGCACGGGCAAACTGCAAAGTCCGGTGCTGTCGCATGAAACCTCACGCTCGATGATCCGCTTGCTGGACCACGCCCGCGAAGGTCTGGGCGTGGTTTATCCGTTCGAGCGCGGTGTTATCGGTTCAATCTGACCCAGTCACGCCAGGGGCCGAATAAAGCGGGTGTGCGGGCGGCAATGGCCGAGCGCTGCATTACGCGGTCGGCCCAGTAGTCATCCAGATTGAGCGTGGCGAGCTGGCAACCGGCTTCTTCGGCAATCAGCGCCCCGGCCGCGTAATCCCACAGTTTTTGTGAGCCGTGCAGCATGATATCTACGCGTCCGGCAGCCAGGTAACACCAGTCAATGGTCGATGCGCCAAAATTGCGCAGGCTGTTGAACGGTGCCACCGAGACCACACGCGTGGGCAGGCGGCCGGTGAGATGCTTGGTTTCGACAATGGCGACGCCGTCTCCGGTTTTGATATCGGGTGCGATTAGTGGCAGCGGTTCGCCATTGCACCATGCGCCGTGGCCCGCTGCGGCGTAATAGCATTCATTCAGTACCGGCAGGTACACCACACCTAGCGCCGATCGGCCTTGGCGCATCAGGGCAATGGAAATGGCAAAGTACGGCAGGCCGTGGACAAAGTTGGTGGTGCCGTCGATAGGATCAACAATCCACAAGCCGTCCGGGTTTTGTTCCAGCAGCGCCAATTGTTCGGCGGTGGTCATCTCTTCGCCCAGCACCGGGCAGTCGACAATCTTTGGCAATCCGTCGACCAATGCGGCCTGGCTGGCCAGATCAGCCTCGGTAAATGTGCTGCCATCCTGTTTGCGCCCGCTGGCCACTTTCAGAAAACGTGGCATGACCTCTCGCGCGGCGACTTCCCGGGCGAGATCACAAATTTGGGCCAGCAGTTCCAGGTCAGACACGGGGTGCTCCAGCTAGGTTGCTTCGAGGTGATTGTATGCGAGCAAGCGCAAATGGTCTTTCGGAATTTGCCGCGCCGCAATAATGGTTTTCCATGGGAGTAGCGTTGGACAACGGGGCCTGCCCCATTTCAACGTGGCCGCGCCAGCCAGTCGCAGACCATGAGGATGACTGGATGGATATAACCGTTCCATAAAAAACGGCCCGCATTTGCGGGCCGTTCTGTTCAACAACCGCTTGCTATCTGATGGCTTAGTAAGGCCACTTCCAGTCACGTACTTCCGGCATGTCGTCGCCGTACTCGTTGATGTAGTGCTTGTGTTCAACGAGCTTGTCTTCGAACTTCTGCCGAACGTGCGCACCCTTCACTGCCAGAGCTGGAACGCGGTCGATCACATCAATCGCCAGCGAGTAACGGTCAACCTGGTTCATCACCACCATATCGAACGGTGTGGAGGTGGTGCCGTTTTCCACATAGCCACGTACGTGCAGATTGTCGTGACCGTTGCGGCGATAGCAGATGCGGTGAATCAGCCAAGGGTAGCCATGGAAAGCAAACACAATGGGTTTGTCGGTGGTGAAGACCGAATCAAACTCATGATCGTCCAGACCGTGCGGATGCTCGACCTTGGGTTGCAGCGTCATCAAGTCGACCACGTTCACAAAGCGGATTTTCAGGTCCGGGAAGTGCTGGCGCAGCAAGTCCGTTGCGGCTAGAGCTTCCATCGTCGGCACGTCACCGGCGCAAGCCACCACGACGTCGGGCTCGGTGCCTTGATCGTTGGATGCCCAGTCCCAAATGCCCACGCCCTTGGTGCAATGCTTGATGGCCTGATCCATGGTCAGGTATTGCAGCGCTGGCTGCTTACCCGCAACCACCACGTTCACATAATGACGTGAGCGCAGGCAGTGGTCGGTTACCGACAACAAGGTGTTGGCATCAGCAGGCAGATATACGCGGATGACTTCGGACTTCTTGTTGACTACGTGGTCAAGGAAGCCTGGGTCCTGGTGTGAGAAGCCGTTGTGATCCTGACGCCAGACGTGGCTGGTCAGCAGGTAGTTCAGCGACGGAATCTGTTTGCGCCAATGGATGTCACGTGTGGTTTTGAGCCACTTGGCGTGCTGGTTGAACATGGAGTCGATCACGTGAATGAACGCTTCATAGCAACTAAAGAAGCCGTGACGACCAGTCAATAGATAGCCTTCGAGCCAGCCTTGGCAGGTGTGCTCAGACAGGATTTCCATCACGCGGCCATCTTGTGCCAGATAGTCGTTGTTGGCGTCTTCTGGCTTGTGCTCGGCCATCCAGTCTTTGCCGGTCACGTCATACACGTCTTGCCAGCGGTTGGATGCCGTTTCGTCCGGGCCAAAGATACGGAAGTTCTTGGCGTCCAGATTTTCTTTCATCACGTCGCGCAGGAACTTGCCCATAACGCGCGTGGCTTCGGCGTTGACGGTGCCCGGCTTTTTGACTTCAACCGCATATTTGCGGAAGTCCGGCATTTTCAGGTCTTGCGAAACCAGACCATGCACATGTTTGTTGGCACCCATGCGCAGGTCGCCCTTCGGCGCCAGTTCACGCAGTTCTGGCTTGAGGGCGCCGTCATCGGTGAACAGTTCTTTTGGTTTGTAGCTCTTGAGCCAGTCTTCCAGATTCTTGACGTGCTCTGGCGTCATGTCGGAGAACGGCACCTGGTGGCTGCGCCAGTAATCCTCAACCTTCTTGCCGTCGATTTCCACCGGGCCAGTCCAGCCTTTAGGGCTGCGCAGAACGATCATCGGCCATTGCGGACGAGTCAGTTCTTTACCGGCTTTTTGTTCTTTCAGGGCTTTCTCGCGGATCGCCTTGAATTCGTCCAGCACGGTGTCCATGGTGGCGGCAAAACGCTGGTGCATGTCGGTGTAGTCATGGACATCTTTACCCACTTCAACAAAGTGCGGCTTGTAGCCATAACCTTCGAACAGTTTTTGCAGTTCTTCTTTGGGGATACGGGCCAGCAAGGTCGGATTGGCGATCTTGTAACCGTTCAGATGCAGAATTGGCAGCACCAGGCCGTCATTGATCGGGTGCAGATACTTGTTGGAGTGCCAGCTGGTGGCCAGCGGGCCGGTTTCTGCTTCGCCGTCGCCGACAACGCAGGCGACCAGCAGATCCGGGTTATCAAACGCAGCGCCAAAAGCGTGGGAAACCGAATAACCCAGCTCACCACCTTCGTGCATCGAGCCCGGTGTTTCCGGTGCCACGTGCGAAGGAATGCCGCCAGGGAAAGAGAACTGCTTGAACAGACGCTGGATACCATCAGTGGTCTGGCCGATGCTCGGATAGATCTCACCGTAAGTGCCTTCCAGCCAGGTGTTGGCAACCAGACCAGGGCCACCGTGGCCAGGGCCGGCAATATAAGCCACCGACAAATTGCGTTCTTTGATCACTCGATTCAAATGCACGTACACAAAGTTCAGACCCGGCGTGGTCCCCCAGTGACCCAGCAGGCGCGGCTTGACGTGTTCGCGCTTGAGAGGCTTTTTCAGAAGGGGATTGTCGAGCAGGTAGATCTGACCAACTGAGAGATAGTTGGCGGCACGCCAGTACGCGTGCATCTTGTCGATGAGGTCCTTAGGGAGAGCTTTTTGAGCCACGGTTCACCTCGTTTCCTGGTTGTGATTGCAAAAACTTTTTTGACAGTGATGACCTTTGCCCTGCTGACAAGACAAAGGTGCCGGGTTGAAGTCAGTCTATGCCGTTTACATAAGAGTCATCTGATGCAGATCAACACGAAGAGTTGCGTTTCTGCTTGCTGTGACAAAATTACCGAGTAACCACCGAGAAATCTCTAACCGAAGATGAAGAAAGACAGCTCATGGTCTTTACCAGTTCCATCGCGGCAAAAAGAAAGCACTGTGCAAATTATCATGGCATATATTTAAAAATATGCACGGTAGGACGGCGTGATTTCAGCTGGCTGACCAAATAAAAAAAGACCGCAGCAGCGGTCCTTTTTGACAGGCGAAAATCGTCATCAGAAATGAAAGAAAATCAGTGTCACCAGCAGGTATAGCGGCATCAGAATGGCACCGGACCAGAGCATGTAACCGAAGAACCCCGGCATCTTGACCTTGCCTTGCTCGGCAATCGCCTTGACCATGAAATTGGGCGCGTTACCAATATAGGTGTTGGCGCCCATGAACACGGCACCCATGGAAATCGCAAGTAGCGTGGATGCCATTGGCCCCATCATGTGCGCCGCATCGCCGTGGGCCAGGTTGAAAAACACCAGGTAGGTCGGGGCGTTATCCAGAAAGCTCGACAGCAGGCCGGTCATCCAGAAATACATGCCATCAATGGGCTCGCCGTTGCTGTTGCTGACCACCTTGACCAGCGCCGCCAGATGTCCCGCTTCACCCGCGCGCAGGATGGCAATGGCGGGCGCGATGGTAATGAAGATCGCCAGAAACAATTTGGCGACTTCCAGAATCGGAAACCAGTTGAACTCGTTGCCAGCGCGGATTTGCTTGGGCGTTAACCACAACGAGATCAGCGCAAAGACCAGCAGCAAGACATCGCGCACCACGCTTTGCAGATCAACCGGCGTGCCATACACGTCAAACTGCACGCCGCTATTCCACACGCCGGACATCAACACTGCGGCAACCACGCCGCCAATCAATGCCATGTTCCACAAGCCGTAGAGCTTGATCGGTTGCGGCTTTTCGGTGGCCACGGGTGCGGGATCACGCTGCCAGAAGCGCCGGTCCAGCACGTAGAACACAGCCAGCAACACAGCCGAGCAGAACAACACGGACGGGAACATGTGTTTCACCGTCCACATGAAGCTCACGCCCTGCAAGAAACCGAGGAACAGCGGTGGATCGCCCAGCGGGGTCAAGCCGCCACCGATATTGGCTACCAGAAAAATAAAGAACACCACCACATGTACGTTGTGCTGACGGTGTGCGTTGGCTTTGAGGATGGGCCGGATCAACAGCATGGCCGCACCGGTGGTGCCCATGATCGAGGCCAGCGCCGTGCCCAAAGCCAGCAGACCGGTGTTCAGACCGGCCGAACCGCGCAGCGTGCCCCAAACCAGAATGCCGCCGGAAATCGTGTAGAGCGCAAACAGCAGCAAGATGAACGGGATGTACTCGCCTACCAGCGCATGCACCACGCTATGCAGCGCCGCATCCGGACCGAAAGCCATGGCAAATGGCACGAGAAAAACCGCAATCCAGAAGGCGGCGATCTTGCCAAAGTGGTCATGCCAGAAATGCGGAGCCAGCAACGGAAAAACAGCAATGGACAACAGCATGCCGGCAAACGGAATCGTCCACGCCAATGACAAATTGGCGCCGTCGGGGCTAGCGGCAAAGGCGGCGGCAGGGAGCAAAAAGGTAAGTAAAGCGGCAAAGCGGTGGATAGTCATGAGCGGGATGGCTGTCCTGAAGAGATGGTAAGTGTCACCGAACAGACGGTGGCATGAGCGTTTTTTTAAGTGTCCGGTGACCCGGCAGCACGCGGTGCGGCGAACGGGTAAACAAAGGCGAGCACAATATTGATTTAGACGGTATTGCCTAGATAGCTACATGGTTATAGCCAGGCGGCCATGCAGTGCAGCATGTTTCGGGTTTTCCCCGCTTAATGCCAGCGGCCAAGCCGGTTTTGTCCTGCCCTGCATAGGACAAGGACAAAACGGACCAGGCCAAAACTGTGCCTGTTACCAGGTGCCCACGTTAGCGCGGGAAGCCCATGGTTCTGCAGCGGGTAGTGCAGCGCCGGCTTGCAGCAGTTCGATAGAAATACCATCTGGCGAACGTACGAAAGCCATGTGGCCATCACGCGGAGGGCGCAAAACTGTTGCGCCGTGTGCTTCCAGCCGGGCACAAGCGGCGTAGATGTCTTCGACCTCATAGGCCAGATGCCCAAAATTGCGCCCGCCGGTGTAAACCTCCGGGTCCCAATTAAACGTGAGTTCGACTTGCGCGTCGGTATCGCCAGGCGCTGCCAGGTAGATCAAGGTAAAGCGGCCGCGCTCGCTTTCTTTGCGCGAGACTTCTTCCAGACCTAGCGCGTCGCGATAAAAACGCATGGATTCTTCCACGTCGGTGACGCGAACCATCGTGTGTAGGTACTTCATTTTTTTCTCCTTGTTCATTGCTCAGGCTGCGGGGCAAACTCAGTCGACCCTTATCCGGGCAACCAGCCAGCTCGCCATTATCGGTTGATTGGATGACACACCCGAATTTTTCTTGAGCGTATGCCAGCGCCAGGCCGGTCAGACAAGCCATGGCGAGATGTGTTCCGTACAGCTTGTCATGCGTACCGGCACGTTACTTCACGGCAACCGTAGTGGTCTTAGCCATGGTTGATATGCGTACGGGTATGCAAAGAGCGAAACGCACCCGGCGTCATGCCCTGGTTGCGTTTGAATATCCGCCGGAAATACACGGTGTCGGCAAATCCGCACTGGCGCGCAATCTCGTCGATGCCGCTGCGGGTTTCGGCCAGCAACGCGGCGGCGTGACGTGTGCGGCGTTCGTTAATGGCATCGGTCAGCGTCTTGCCATATTCGGCGCGAAATACCCGGCCCAGATAATCGGGATTGCAACGCAGTTCGGCAGCAATACTGGATGACGAAATCGCGTCCTGAAACTTGGTTTGTATAACCACGTCGGCTTTGCCCGCCAGCACCGATGCCGCGCCTTCTTCGGTTCGGGCGGACTGACTGGAGCGCGCCAGCTCGCACAATATCAGCATCATCAGTAGGCTCAACGTGGCCGAACGCGCGCCGAATAACTCCTGGTCGTCCAGCAGGCGCCGGAATAAAGCGGTGACATGATCCGGCCGCGCCACGGCGGCGTGCTGGCGCGCTTGTAACTGGCCTTCTTGCGACATGACCGCGAGCGCATCGTGGGTAAAGTGTGCCCAGTAGAACTTGAGATCACGCGAGCTGGGTCGCGTGCCTCGATGATGACGGCCTGGCCACAGTAACAGCGCTTCACCGGCGCGAACCTCGAAGTCGTTTCCTTCCTCGCTCAGATACAGCACGCCCTCTTTGACGAAAACCAGCTCATAAGAATTGAGGATGCGTTCCGGGTGCGTCCACGTCGCGCAGGTGGAGACGAACAAGCCGCCATTCTGCGCATGTAGTGGCAAAGAGGGATCAAACCGCAGCATGCGATGTGTCCTTATAAGTGTCTGAATTATCCATATCTGGCTATCCAGCCTAAACAGTTCCGACTAAGCGTACCGGTATCGATGTCGGAATAGTCCTGTTTTGTGTGGTTTGATTGCTTGTCGCCGCATTGGCGGTCTGTAGTATTGCGGCCAGCACTACATAACGTCCAGTACACAGGTGCAGGTCCATTCAATGTGCTGGCAATGCCGATGGCCAATCTGCCATCCCCTGATCACGGAGCCAAAAAATGAATACCTCTGGAAGGGCAACTCTGCTTTTGGGCGCGAGCCTGATATTTGCTGCGTCGGCCTGCGCCGTTGCAGATGATGCAAACAACGCGACGTTCTGGGTCCGCATGCAGGATTCGTCAGTCGCCACGCCTCTGGTCAAGGCCTGGAACGCCAGCCACAAAGACCAGATCAGCCTCACCATCGTTCCCAACGATGATTTCATGACCAAGTTTGGCACTGCCGCCGCCTCAGGCAACGTGCCGGATATCCTGGCGGTGGATTTGATCTACGTGCCGCAACTGGCCAAAGCCGGGCAACTGACCGATATCACTGACAAAGCCAAAGCACTGCCATTTGCCGGAACGCTGTCCAAAGCGCATATGCGGCTGGCCAATTCCGGCGGGCGTCAATATGCCCTGCCATTCAGCGCGGAAGGCTCCTTGCTGGTTTACAACAAGGGGCTTTTCAAGAAGGCCGGGCTGGACCCCAACAATCCGCCCAAAGACTGGGCCGGGATTGAAGCAGACGCCAAAAAAATCACCGCTTTGGGTGGCGGCGTAAAAGGGTTCTATTTCTCGGGTGCTTGTGGCGGCTGCCAGATTTTCACCTTCACGCCGTACATCTGGGCATCGGGCGGCGACATTTTGAGTGCCGATGGCAAAACACCGACGCTGGACAAACCCGAAGTCAAAAACGCGCTTAATTTTTACCATCGCATGTGGAGTACCGGGCAAATCTCGGCTGGCTCTAAAACAGATGCGGGCCAGAACTTTATCAACACCTTCCTCACCGGCAAGGTCGGCATGGTGGGCACCGGTGCCTTTGCCATTGGCCTGCTCAAACGTGAACATCCGGAAATCGACTTTGGTGTGACGCCATTCCCCGGTGAAAAAGGCGGCACCGCCAGCTTTGCCGGTGGCGATTCGATTGGTATCCCCAAGGGCTCGAAACACCCTGGCACTGCATTTGAGTTCATTAGCTGGTGTCTGACCGAGCCAGTGCAGGTGGAATACTTCGCCAAAAACGGCAGCATTCCGGTGCGTTCTGACCTGGGCAAAGCCTACGTCAACGGCGACCCGCGTTTGCAAGTGGCGTTCGATGCGTTTAGTCAGGGTCAGGCTCCCTATAGCGACAAGTTCAATCAGCTGATCAACGACAACAACGGCCCGTGGGCGACGATGGTGCAGGAAGCCGTGTATGGCGGTGATGTGGATGGCGCCATCAAGAAAGCACAAACGCGCTTTGCCGAAATTCTGGCTGGCAAGTAACTGCTCCTAACGCCGCACTGCGCTGCCACGCGGAGCGGCTTTCCCTCGGGGGATTGCCATGGCTGCTCAAGCCAGTATGACCACGCGCAATGCATGGGCCGGTTATTTGTTCGTGGCGCCGTGCCTGTTGATGATCGCCACCTACTTTTTCATTCCGCTGGGCATGACCTTGTGGATGTCGCTGCATGACTGGCCGTTGTTTGGCGCACGCAGTTTCAATGGCCTGGATAACTACGTGCAATTGGCGCACGACGAATCGTTCTGGCAGAGCCTGCTGTTCACCACCAAATACACGCTGCTGGTGACGCCCGCGTTGTTTTTCGCTGCCTTCATTCTGGCGCTGGTGGTGCAACGCCCGGGGCGCTGGTCAGGATTGTTTCGCACTGCGTACTTTCTGCCGGTGGTGATTGGCATGAGTGCAGCCAGCCTGTTGTGGGTGTGGCTGTACAACGATCAGGTGGGCGTTTTCAGCGCCATTCTGATGAAAGCGGGGCTGCTGGATGAGCCACTGGAATGGTTCGATACCGCCAACGGTGCGCTGTTTTCCATCGTCGCCATGGTTACCTGGAAGATGACCGGCTTCACCATGGTGCTGCTGCTGGTCGGCATGCAGGCCATCCCGGAAGACCTCTACGAAGCCGCGCGCATTGATGGCGCCAATCGCTGGAATCAGTTGCGCTACATCACGCTGCCGTTAATGCGGCAGACCTTTGCGCTGGCGCTGACGGTGTCGGTGATTGGCTCCTATCTGGCGTTCGACCAGTTCTACATCATGACCCATGGCGGGCCACAGAACAGCACCATCTCGGTGGTGTACTGGATCTACCGCGCCGCGTTTACCTATTCCAAAGTGGGCTATGCCTCGGCCATGTCGGTGGTGTTGCTGCTGATCCTGATCGTAATGAGTTTTGTGCAGCTGTATTTGCTGCGCAGTGACGACAACGCCTGAGAGACCGATCATGAACCAACCTTCCCTCACGCTCCCGACCATGGAACACGCAGTCATGCCGGATGACGATGTAGCGGTCGTGGTGCCGCGCGCATTGCGCTGGCGTAGTGGCCTGGTGCTGGCCTTTGCCTTCCTGGTGATGCTGCTGTTTTTATTCCCGGTGTTCTGGTCGATTGTGACGTCATTCAAGCCAGCGGCAGAAGCTTCGGCCTCGCCACCCACGTTCTGGCCCAGCCGGATGTCGCTGCAGAACTACGAAGAACTGCTGCATTTTGGCGCGGGTTTGTGGCGCTATCTGTGGAACAGCACCTGCGTGGCCCTAATGACGGTAGCGGGCGTTGTAGTGCTGTCGGTACTGGGCGGCTACGGCTTTTCGCGCTTTCGCTTCCCGTACAAGAAGCTGATTTTCATGCTGGTGCTGGCCACCATGATGATCCCGTTTCAATCCATCCTCACGCCGCTATTCATCCTGCTTAATTTTCTGCATCTGCATAACACGCTGGGCGGGCTGGCGCTGGTGTACATCACCTTCCAGCTGCCGTTTTCCATTTTCATGATGCGCAACTCATTTGACTGCGTGCCACGTGAACTCGAAGAAGCCGCCACGCTGGATGGCTGCAATGTGCTCAGTTCGTTGTGGCGAGTGATGTTGCCAATCGTGAAGCCTGGCATCGTCACGGTGGCGCTATTTGCCTTCTTTACTGCCTGGAATGAGTTGCTGGTCGCGTTGGTGCTGATCTCGGACGCCGACAAATTCACCCTGCCAGTGCTGCTGCAAAGTGCGCAATCCCAGTTTATGGGCGGCGTGAACTGGGGAGTGATGCAGGCTGGTATCACCATCAGCATTTTGCCCTGCGCCGCGCTGTTTCTTTTGCTGCAACGTTTTTATATCAACGGTTTGATCGCCGGTGCGGTCAAGGCCTAACCCACTCTCAATCCAGGAAAAACATGATGATGACCGAGAAACAGAGCGACCAGCCGCGGGTGGTGGACTTGTCGAAAAGCCCGCATGCGCGCATCACGCCGGTATCGCCGCTGGCGGTAACGCTCGGAGGCGAATTCTGGGGGCCGCGGCAAGAGCGCAATACCCGCGTTTCCTTGCTGTCGCAGTACCAGCAAATGGAAGAGTGGGGCAATTTTGATAACTTCCGCCGCATCCGCAACCCGCAACTGGGGCCGTTCCGGGGCAAGGTATTTAACGACTCGGACGTTTACAAATGGATCGAAGCCACCAGTTGGGCGCTGGCGTTACGTGCCGACGCGCAGCTGCAGGAAAAACTCGATACAGCGCTGGGCCTGATTGAAGCCGCGCAGTGCGACGATGGCTATCTCAACACGTATTACGCGGTGGAACGGGCGCACGAACGCTGGAGCAATCTGCGCGATAACCATGAACTCTATTGCGCGGGCCACTTGCTGCAAGCGGCGGTCGCGCATCATCGCACCCAAAAAAACCGGCGGCTGCTTGATGTGGCTGTCCGCTTTGCGGACCTGATCTGCGAGGTGTTCGGTACGGTGATCGAGGGCAAGAACCCGGGGATTGATGGCCACGAAGAGATCGAGCTGGCACTGGTCGAGCTTTATCGCGAGACCGGCAGCATCAAATATTTGCGTCTGGCCGAACACTTTATCGATGCGCGTGGTTATGGGCATTTGACCGGTGGCTGGTTCGGCCTGGAATACTTTCAGGATCATGCGCCATTGCGTAAACAAAGTGCCATGGCCGGTCATGCGGTGCGGGCTTTGTATTACAACACCGGTGCCGCCGACGTGTTTCTGGAAACCGGCGACCGCTCTTTGCTCAATACCCTGGAAACCATGTGGTCACACATGCAGGGCCACCAGATTTATATCTCCGGCGGTTTGGGCTCGCGTCACCATGGCGAAGCACTTGGCGCGGATTACGAACTGCCCAATGCGCAGGCTTATACCGAAACCTGCGCGGCCATCGGCAGCATGATGTGGAACCAGCGCATGCTGGCCGCCACTGCCGATGCCCGCTATGCCGATCTGCTGGAACACACGCTGTATAACGCCATGCTGCCAGGCTGGTCGCTGGACGGAAAGCGCTACTTTTACGTGAATCCGCTCGCTAACGACGGCAATCACAAACGCCAGGCCTGGTATGAATGCGCCTGCTGCCCGCCCAATGTGGCGCGTACTGTCGCGGCGCTCAGCGGGTCGGTTTACAGCACCAGCGCCGCGGCTGTTTGGGTGCATTTGTATGCCAGTTGCGATGCGCAGATTGAACTTGATGGCAAAGTGATCGGCCTGCACCAGCAAACCCGTTACCCGTGG
This sequence comes from Silvimonas sp., assembly GCF_031291215.1. NCBI lineage: Bacteria > Pseudomonadati > Pseudomonadota > Betaproteobacteria > Neisseriales > Chitinibacteraceae > Silvimonas > Silvimonas sp. The sequence goes on along the minus strand of NZ_JARLJK010000144.1, from coordinate 133,180 downwards.
GATGGTGATATTGAAATCACCATTGATGCCGAACATACCTTTGACCTGATGCTGCGCATCCCGGGCTGGGCCACCACGCAAACGCAATTGAGCATTAACGGCAAGGTGGTGGGCGAAGAGCTGACGCCAGGCAGTTATATCAAGCTCAACCGTGCCTGGCGCGCTGGTGACCAGATTCGACTGTCGCTGCCGATGCCGGTCCGGGTCATGGAAAGCCATCCGCATGTACTGGAAAACACCGGACGCGTGGCCTTGATGCGCGGGCCGCTGCTGTATTGCATTGAAGCCGCCGACCACCCCGGCATTGCCTTGCAGGATATCGAACTGGCCAACGGCAGCGTACAGGCGCAATGGGAGCCTGAATTGCTGGATGGCGTGATTGCATTGCGCGCAGTGGGCAAGTTGCCGGTGCCGGAGCGGCGCTGGTCCAATGTCTTGTATCAAGAGCGAAACGGTGCCGGTCGCCAGTCTTCGCGCGACGTCGCGCTGGTCGCCATTCCCTATTTTACCTGGCATAACCGCAACGCGGGTCCCATGCAGGTCTGGCTCAAACAAGCCGTGACGGAGGCAACCTATGGCTAGCCTGGTGATGCGCAATCTGCGCAAAAGCTTCGATACCACCCATGTCATCAAAGGCCTGGACATGGAAGTAAAACAGGGCGAATTCGTAGTGTTTGTCGGGCCATCCGGATGCGGTAAATCTACCTTGTTGCGGATGATTGCCGGTCTGGAAGACATCACCTCCGGCACGCTGGAAATTGAAGGGCAACTGGCCAACAACTTGCCAGCGGCGCAGCGCGGTATTGCCATGGTGTTCCAGAGCTACGCCCTCTATCCGCATATGACCGTCGCCGAAAACATGGGCTTTGCGCTGAAGATGGCCAAAGTACCTGCCGCCGAGATAGACCGCGCAGTGCGGCGTGCCGCCGAGGTGCTCGACATTACCCGCCTGCTGGCCCGCAAACCCGGCGCGCTTTCCGGCGGGCAACGGCAGCGCGTGGCCATCGGTCGCGCCATCGTGCGTGAACCCAAGGTGTTTTTGTTTGATGAACCGCTGTCCAACCTGGATGCCGCTTTGCGCGTGCAAATGCGCATGGAACTGGCTCGGCTGCATAAAGAGCTGGGAACGACCATGGTTTACGTCACCCACGATCAGGTGGAAGCCATGACGCTGGGCGACCGGATTGCTGTGTTCAACGATGGCTATCTGGAACAGATCGGCACGCCCACTGAACTCTACAACACGCCGCGCAATACCTTCGTGGCCGGGTTTCTGGGCTCGCCCAAGATCAATCTCCTGCCATGTACCCATGTCGAAGCAACCCGCGAGGGCAATCTGGCGACGACCGCCGGCGGGCAGAAACTGAATATCGAAGGCATCGCCTTGCCGGAAGGCTTTGGCCAGGCAGCTACGCTCGCAGTGCGGCCAGACCATTGGCGCCTGGTTACGCCAGATCAAGGGCTGGCGGCGAATGTGGAACTCACCGAGAACCTGGGTGACGCTTTGCTACTGCATACCGCCGCGCAAGATGGCACGCGCATCACCGTAAAAATTTCGCCTGATTTACCTACCCCGCTCGCCGGCGAATCTGTGTTCTTGCAACCCGTGCCGGGGAAAGCCATCTGGTTTGGAGCGGACGGCAATGCATTGAATCGACCCGGATAATCACGCACGTCACGGCACCGCAGTAAATGCCAGGCGCAACAGAGGGCAAGATCATCTGTTTGGCCTGGCATTCGCATTTCTCAAATCGCGTACCCCAAAATACAGAAAAGCAAGTCAGAAACGCCCAGTATTGCCCTCGCGCAGCACCCAACTTCGCAAACGCGTGGATAATTACGCATTGGTTAACCCAAATCACAGACAGGGTTAGCTGCATGGCAGCCGGGTTGCCCCGGACGAATACTGGTCAGTCGTTCCAATAAACAAGGAAGCACCCGATGAGTTCCCCGCAACGCATTGCCTTGATCGGCGAATGCATGATTGAACTGCAGGAAGAAGGGAGTGGCCTGCTGCGCCGCACCTTTGGTGGCGACACACTCAACACCGCCGTATATTTGTCCCGCCTTCTGCAAACGCACGGCGTACAAGTCAATTACGTCACCGCTTTGGGCGATGACCCGCACAGCGAAGCCATGCTGCAGGCATGGCAGGCGGAAGGCATCCAGACCGGTCTGGTGCAACGCCTGGCAGGCCGAGTGCCTGGCTTGTATATGATCCAGGTTGATCCCGATGGCGAACGCCATTTCAGCTATTGGCGCGACACCAGTGCTGCCAAAGCGTATTTTGCTGCCGCAGAGACCCCGCTTGAACAAACGCTGGATCAACTGGATGTGCTGTATTTCAGCGGCATCAGCCTGGCCATCCTGCCCGATGCTGGCCGCGAACGCTTGCTGAGCGCCGCCGCCAAAGTGCGGGCCAATGGCGGCAAGGTCATCTTCGACAACAACTATCGTCCACGCTTGTGGCAAGGGGCAGACCAGGCCCGTCAATGGTATCGCCGCGCCTATGAGGGTTGCGATATCGCCCTGATCACCCTGGACGACGAAATTGCCATGCTCCCGCCAGGCACCGACGTACAAACCGCACTGGCTGCAGCGCTGGCGCTGCCAGTGCCAGAAGTCGTAGTCAAACAAGGCGGTAACGACACTGTGGTCCGCGTTGTGAACCAGCAACCTCAATCTATCCCGCCGACTCGCGTCGCCAAAGTGGTTGATACCACCGCTGCAGGCGATTCGTTTGGTGCCGGCTACGTGGCTGCACGTCTCACCGGGCATACCCCGGAGCAAGCTGCCGCCACCGGCAACACACTGGCTGGCACCGTCATCCAGCACCGCGGTGCCATCATCCCGACCACCGCCATGCCTGCCATCAAACTGTAAAAAAGTGCGGCCCGGTGCTTGACAGCTTTTAAGGCCATATATAATATTGCGGCCTCGTTGGGTTGTTAGCTCAGTTGGTAGAGCAGCGGACTCTTAATCCGTAGGTCGAGTGTTCGAGCCACTCACAACCCACCAATGAATTCAAGGGCTTATGCGCTTTCACGCATGAGCCCTTTTTCATTCTGTGCCGTAAACGTGTCGTCGGTCGTACCAAGTAGGCTGTCCAGCTTGCTGGCGTGGCTATGCATGTGATCTGGTGCCAGATGCGCATACCGCCGTACCATTTCTGCTGATTCCCAGCCCCCCATTTCCTGCAATTCCGCCAGCCCGGTGCCATTCTGGACGTGCCAGGACGCCCAAGTGTGCCGCAGATCGTGAAAGCGGAAATTGGTAATGCCCGCCCGTACCAATGCCGAGCGCCATGCCGAGTTGCTATCAATGCGCATGGGTTCGCCTTTGTAAGTAAATACAAATTCACTGTGCTGACCCATGCAGCCACGAATGGCATTGATCGCTGTCTGGTTCAACGGAACGCCAATGCCGTGATCTGCTTTGGCTTCGTCGGGGTGGACCCATGCAACCCTGCGCGTCATATCGATCTGGTTCCAGCGCAGTTTCAGAATATTGTTTTTGCGCAGGCCAGTGGCCAGTGCAAAAGCAACGATAGGCTTCCAGTGATCCGGAAGCTCTTTCAGCAGCCGCTGGGCCTCACCTGGGTTTAACCAGCGGATACGCCGCTTTGCTTCCTTGTACAGCGTGAAGGCCGGCGCGTTATCCAGCCATTCCCATTCGCGGTGTGCCTTGCGAATGATCGACCGCAGCAAGGCCAGGTAACGATTTCGTGTTGCGCCTGATGCTGGCTTACCACGCTGGCGTAGATTTTCCAGTACCTTGCGGGCAATCTCGTTATTGATCTGATCAAGCGTGTACGGCTTCAGGCCAGCGCGCATGCCTTTGATCCGGCTGCGATCATCGTCAATGCTGCGCTTGTGTTCCATTTCCCGCAGCCACCGGAGTGCTGCTTCGTCGAATGTGCGCTTGGGTTTTTGACCAAGCTGCGCCTCCCGCCACATATCCGATTTCAGGCGGTCGTGAAGCTCCTGCGCCGCGCGCTTGTCGTCGGTCTTAAGGCTCCTTCTAAGTCGCGCTCCATCTGGTTTTGCGATATCGCACCACCAAATCTCACCACGTTGTTTGATTGACATGAGTGCTTCTCCTTAGCCACTCCTGCTGCCGCAGGAGCATTCTGCAACTTCTGGACCATTGCGACCAGATCGATATCCAGATAAATCACCCGCTTGCCGATCTTGGCGCGGGGTACGTCGTTTTCTTTGGCAATCCGGCGAAACGTGCTGACCGGGAGGCGAACAAATGCTGCCGCCTCGTCGACGCTTAATGGCTTCATTGCCGCAGCATTCCGTTGATCCGCGCTGCGGTCTGTTTGCGCTCGTTGTGTTCTTGCCAGTCTTTCGCGCACTCGGTGCAGCAAAAGACGTCATCCGGCGCGGCGGTTGGATCGCTGCACCAAGGACACAAACCGGTGGGCAGCGGGGTGATGCGTTTTGCGCTGGCGCGAATGTTGGCCAGTGCCAGATCGCGCTCCACCATTTCGCGGTCGCTGGCCATGTCGATAGCGCGGCTCATGCGGTCACCTCGCTGGCTGTGGCAAACAGTGGGGCGGCTTCGGTGATCTGCAGCGGCACCAGCACCCAGCTCAGATCACGCTCGCGGGTGCTGTGGGCGATGTACCAGGTAAAACCGGCACGCGGTGCCATGCTCGGGTGCGATTCAAAGCGATCCCAGCCGCTGGCTGCGGTGATGTCGCGCAATTCGTCGAACAGGAATTCGCTGCTGAGGGTGACTTCCACCCGGTGCGGCATGGTCGGGTTGAGATCGGCCCTGATTCCGGCGATGCGGTTCAGGTCGGTGGCCAGCGCTTCAATGCGTTCGATGGTGGTCCGGGTCGTGGTGAAGTCGGCCAGTCGTCTGGCCAGCTCGGCGACCTGGGTCACATACTCTTCATGCGCCGCCTGGATGGCCTGTTCGTAAAAAGTGGGGCGTGTCATTACATTCTCCGGCATGCCTCTGCGGGCTTGTGGGTGCGGTTGGGGATTACGGGCGGATGTCATAGGCATCCGCCCCGATGGATTCGAGCTGCGCCAACTGCTCACGCAGGCGTGCAGCAGCGTTGGGACTCTGGTTTTCCACGCGCGGGATGCTGGCCATGAGGTCGGCAATGGCCTCGGCATGCGATTTGCCGCGCTGTGAATTGATGCGTTCTTTCGCCGCTACCCGGTTCAGGGCCGCTTTGAAGTCGGGTGAGTTGATCCGGGCATCGGTTTCGGCCCTGATCAGCGCCATGTCGGCCTCGAGTTCGGCCAGCAATTGCTGCTGTGCCCGGCGCTCGCTCTCGGGCTGGTTACAGTTATTCACACAAGTCCAAGTGCTCGCGGCTGCGCCGCTGCGCTCAAAATCAACACCAACAGCCACCTCAAAAACCACGGTGCTGGCCAGTTCCTGAATGCGCTTGCTGCTGGTGTCGCGTTTCCAGTTGACGCTCCAGGTATGCAGGCGCGTCTGGATACGTTCGATGATTTCGCCTGCCGGGCTGAAGAGGGCCACGGCATTGCGCACAAAGGTTTCTTCGCCGTACTTGTTGGCGGGCTGTTTCATCTCGCCTGTGCTCTTGTCGGCTTCGGTCAGTGGTTCAAAGCCCACCCGGTAGCCACCGAGCAAACTGCCGTAGAACCGGGTGTAGGCGGCCCAGTCGCCCCGGTCTGCTGCGGCATGCAGGTCATGCAGTACCCGTTCGTCACGGTTGGCTTCGGCCAGCAAATCGGCCTTGCGCAGTTCGCGCCATACGGTCACTGGTGGCTGGCCGAACATCTGGAACTGGCGGATACGGTGGCAGCTCGCCCACTTGGTGACGCGCAAGGCGCCACCGGCAGCGGTCAGGCCCGATTCCCAGTCATCCTCGACAAAGGCACCGTCAATGTTCTTGGCCAGATACTTGGCGACGTAGCCCACGGCACTGCCTTTGCGCGGGTCGATCTTTTCCACCTTGAAGCGCGCTTCGTCGGCGCCGGGTTCTTTGCCGTCCACTTCCATTGCCTTGCCGCGCAGGATGGCCAGCATCTTGTCGGCCTGATGCGGTGCCACCCACACCAGCATGTGCCAGTGCGGGGTGCCGTCGTGATGCGGCTCCGCCACGCGCACGCCATAGATGGCTATGCCGTGGGTTTTCTTTTTGAAGATGGCGCGCGCCTGTTTCCACTTCAGGCATAAATAGTCCTGGGTATCGCGCGGGGAATAGGGTTTGCGGTAATAACGCGGTAGCGCCTCCGGCCCCTTATCAATGGCATCCGGGTCAGCCATGCCGTGCGCCGGGTTGCTGTACGGTTGGCCGTATTTGTCTGACCACGCGTGGTATTTGCTGGGGGCGGTGATGGTCACGAAGTGACCAGCCATGCCCAGCTCCTGCATCACCTCCTCGGTACCGCGAATGCGCACCATCAGTTCGGTGCGGCGGTTGGCCGGATTCGCCACGGTGCGACGGCTCAGGTCGGCCAGGGTGAAGGTGTCACCGTTCTCGTTGGTGGCTTCGGCCAGAGCCAGTGCTTTGGCGTTGTTGGCATCGCGCAGCATCAGCCGCGACAGCGAGCCTTCACTCAGGTACGGATCGCGTTTGCGGTTCACCGAACCGAGTTTTACGGACTCCTGTTCCACTGCGGTGGTGACCAAGCGTTTCAACCGGCCACGCCACCACTTCTCGTCGGCCAGACGCTTCTGTAGCTTGCCGAACAGCTTCTGCAACTGCTTCGGCTTCATGGCTGCCAGTTCGGGCAGCACACCGTGGTCGAGCGCCTTGGCAAACGCTTCCAGCACAAAGCGCGGGCGGCGGATCCAGCGACCACCGCACAGTACCGGAATGGCTTCGCCGGACTCGGCCTGCGAAATGATCCTGGCGCAGTCATCGGCAGCGAGCCGGGCCAGCGTGCCGAGGTCATCGTCGGTCAGACCAATCGGCAGGTTGCCGCAGACCACGGGCAGTGAGGCCACGTATCCACGGACAAAGCTGTTGGCCTGCTGCAGAGCATGGGCGACGGGTTTCTGGCGCAGGCCGTGCCAGTTGGCCAGCAAGGGATTGCGCAGCTGGTCAGGCAAACCTGCCGTCAAGGCATACACGTCATCCAGTTGTCGCTGCGCCACCCGTTCGCGCGTGGCCTTGATGCGCGCCGACGGCGCGTCATCCAGCATTACCAGCGGGGCGGGGCAGTCGATCATCATGCCGCCAGCCTCACCGGTTCTGGCCGACGCAACGGGCTGTGGCGGGTGATGCGCGACAGTGCGCAGTGATCCTTGCATAGCCGGTACCCGGTCGAATGCGACAATTTGCCGCAGCCATTCGGGATGGCGCGAATCTCGGCGGGGGAGATATCGATCACCGGGTGCAGTTCAAAGAAGCGGGCCAGTTCATCCAGCCGGGCGCCGTACACCGCACTGATCTCATGCGCGATGGCGCGTACTTCAAGGATGTGATCCCGGACCTGTTTCAGCAGCGGCAGTTCGTCCGAACGCGGCGCCAGCGACAAGACCGGTGACGGCAGCGACACCGTAGCCACCAGACTGCTCTCGCGCTCGGGCCGCGACGCAAACGCTGCCACCTGCGCGAGCAGCGCGGTACGCGCCGCTGCAGCCTGAAAGGAGTCCGGGATCCGGGACATGAAGCTCAGGCCACGCGACCGGCAAGAATGCCGAAGAAGGTGACCACGGAGATTTTCATGGCGGTGAGCCATGAGGCCAGCAGGGGCAACGGGGTATTGGTGCTGGACAGATACTTGGCCGCATACATGGCCACGTCGCCGCGCTGTAGCTCGGTGACGGTCAGACAGCGATCATCCGGGCACACATCGCGCAAGGTATTGCGCAGGGTGCTGCGGATGGTGTCCACGCTGGCCGGGAAGGTCCAGACGATGACATGCCAGTGGGGCGTGCCGTCGCGGTGCGGCTCGGCCAGCTTCATGCCGGTCCACTGGATGCGTGCGGCGCTGACCGTGCGGCTGGCTTTTTGCCAGAAGGCACGCAGGAAGGCGTGCGCCTGCTGCGGGGTCGAGCCGTCAAACCACGGCGATACCGCATGAAAGCGGCAGGGCGGGCTGATCGTGATGAACAAACCGACCATGCCGACGTTGTGGGCCGACTGTTCCATCTTGAGCAGCTTGCCGATCACGGTGTGGGTGCGGTGTCTGGTAAAGCCGAGCATGTGCGTTTCTCCGGGCAAAAAGAGTCCCTCACCGCCCGCGAGCGGGCATGAAGGGGGTGAATCAGTCAAAGGGGTAAGCGGGTTAGTGCAGGGTCAGCGAATACTGCTCACGGCGCTGGTAACGAATGGGTCGGGTACGCAGGGTGGTGCGCACCAGGCCAGGTTCAGGGGCTTCAATTTCGATGAATTCATAAACAGCCACAAAGAGGTGACCGCAGGCCAGGTTATCGCAGCGTACAAAGCGTTCAATGCTCTGGTAACTGGCACGGCGCCCGCTGTAGGTTTTGAGTGCCCCGCCGCAATACCAGCAGCCGAGGAAGGCGTCGGCCCGTACCGGCACGGTCATGGGATGCGGTGCCGGATAGCGGTCGCGGATGATCCGCAGGATCACCTTGAACCAGCGGCAGCAATTGCCGCAGCTCACCCGGAACTGCTTGCCACCGTCTGCTTCATCTTCCAGCCGCTTGAAGGTGCGGATCGGGAAATCGCATTCCGGGCAGGGCGGATGACCCGAACCAGCGGGCGGTGCACTGTCCCGGTTGGCAGGGCGGACACTCGGGCAAACGATGCGGCTTTGCATTGGTCACGCTCCGGCGAAGGCGTTTGTGTCGTAATTCACAGCGAGGAGTGCTTTGAGATCGTGCGCACACTCGGTCAGCTTGTCGTCATGTAAAACGATAGGGGAACTATCCAGCGGTAAACGCTGCAGGGCATAAGCCATCATGGCGCGGGCCAGTTTGGCCTTGGCATGAGAGGTCGTATCTTTCAGGTATTCGAGAAAATCGTCTTCACCTGCAGGCATACTCAGGTTCACCCGCACGCGTTCCGGGTCGTCGATGTGCTTTCGGGTCGAGCGGGTCACCGGCTTTCTGGGGGCTGTCATAATGTATGATTGCTCTTGGGTAACATAAAATACAGTCACATTATTGCATTCGAACGAGTGCAAGTAAATAGGTTTAACTCGAATGAGTTCAATTGGTGAGCGTCTCAAGAACGAGCGCAAGCGTCTGGGCATGAACCAGGCTGAGTTTGCAGCCTTGGGTGGTGTGCAGCGCACGGCACAAAGTAACTACGAAATAGATGGGCGCGCGCCGGATGCGATTTACCTGGCCGCTATCACGCAGGCGGGCGTTGATGTGCTGTACGTGCTGACCGGTGTACGTAGCAACGTATCGTTTGCCCCTGATGCCATGCAGTTACTGGCATCATACGAAGCCGCTTCCCCGGCTGTACGGGCGGCCGCCCTGGCGGCGCTGTTGTCGGGCTCCAGCCCTGCCAGCCCCAAAATGGTCGTTCACGGCGATGTGGGCCAGACCGTGAAAGGCAATGTCACCATCGAAGGTGGTTTTTCAATGGGCGGCCGGAAGAAGTAAACGATATGGAACACCGGTACATTTCAGAAGAGCGCCCCGGGTTCGACGCGACCGTGGATGCGGTCATCAAGGCTGCAGAGGATTACTGGGGCAGTGGTGCCATGCCCATGCGCGTAGGCATTTACGGGCCGAGCGGAGAAATCTACCGCGAGATTCGTGCCTGGGGCATGGGCGAATACAACCGGCTGACCAAGCGGCTGATCGAGGCCGGTTTTACCGGCAGCGGCAAAGCGGGCAAGTACGACGACCTGTTCCAGCACGCACCGCAATAATCGCTTTTACGCTCACAACACGACCGCCAGCGCAATTTGCCTGGCGGTTTGTTTTTGGTGGTTTATGACAACGGGAACTTATGTCCCGCTTCGCCAACTATGTGCAGTTCGACTCATTCAATCTGCACAAAAAACAAAAATGTCATCAGAAAATATCATTCACGGCGATGTCGGCATCGTGGCCGAGGGCGACGTCATCCAGAACAACAGCAACGTGATCCACCTCGGGGCGGCCACCTTGCCAGCGCTAAAACCCCTTATCGATGCGCAGCGCTCGCACCTGAACGAGCTGGTACGCAAGATCATCGAACTGAAACCCGAAACCCCGCGCTGGCAAATCTGGAAAGGGGTACACCGCGAGGTGGGCGCCGACAGCATTGACGAAATGACCACGGCGCAATATCCCGATGCCGTGTCGTGCCTGACCCGGATGATTGATTCATGCGATGAAGAGGCCCAGTGCCATTTGATGGTGCGGCGGGTAATCGCGCTGACACAGGATTCACAGCATGACCACGAGCGGGCAGTGACCTGGTGCATCGATCACTATGGCAAGGACCGGTTCCTGGATCTGGACCGCAGCGAATTGCGCGAACTGCTGGCCGCGTTGCCTAAACTTGCCGAGGTTGAGCTGGCAGCGAGGTGTGACCATGATTGTGTGACTTGCCGGGCACAAACCAGCCGCCAGCATGACACGGCACTGGCCCGCGCAAACGTGACGGCCAATAACGACATCCAGCGCATCCGGCAGGCTGCCGATGTCCGGCTTAAAAAGGTGTCCACCGACTTTGCTGCTTTCAAGGACAAGACCATGCGCGAATACCGCCAGCGTGAACAGAACCTGCAGTCAGCTCTTAAAACCCAGCGTGAAAGGGCCATGCAGTGGATTGTCGCGACAGCACTGGCTGGGATGTCCAGTGGCGTTGCGCTGGGTGCGTGGATATTGTAAGGCAGGGGGCTGCTCAGGGTTTAAGCGCCTTGAGCCGCCCTTTGAGAAGACGTCTGCGTCGTTGGTAATTGGTAATTCGTTGCTTCAACTCTTCCTGCTTTTTGGCCAGTTCTTCGGAACTCAGTCTCGAATCGGGATTGCTGATGTATTTTTTCAGAGCTTGAATCGCGGATTTGTGGCACTGGCGATGCGCTTTGATGTCTCGCCGAGCCTCTTTGATAGCTTCCCTGTTCAGGAACAAGGCCCGATTTGTGACCGCTACGCTGACGAGGGCGCCAGACAATATCAGGGCAATATTGTTGAAAAATGAAAAGCCGAGTTTGATGTCATAGAGATGAACTGTGTGGGGGTCGAGCTTGTCAAGTGCATTTGCCATTACCTCAACGCAGGTCTGCATCAAGAATGTGATGCTGAGCGGAGCGAGCGCTATAAAAAAGAAGCGTCTGGGTTGTGCATACATTTCTTTTGTGATGAGGGCGTAGATCGCCACAGCATTCAAGGTTGCGAGGACGATCCAGACAAGTAGTGTTATCAGCGTTTGCATGTGCTTATCCAAAGGTGAAGGCTGAACGCAGGTTATTCAGTCGGCGCATCGTACCGGCTGAGCCTCCCACCATCTACATGTTCTGTCTTCCAGCAGCTTCACTTCCAGTTCGAGCGCCGTACCCAGGCCATTGCCATCCAGCGTATGGGTGGCTTTGGCCAGTAACCATTTGCCACCGTCAATCTCCGCCTTGAAACCTTGGACCGTGGCGGGTACTTCCGGGATCAGCTCCGGTCGCCCGAGTGCCAGGGTGATGCTGAAACTGGCCACCCCGCGCTGGATGCGGTTCCAGCTTGCCTTTGCTGCATGTTCGGCGGTTTTCTGGCTGGCGTAGACATGGCGCAGGGTTTTGAGGTTGTTTTTCTCCCCCACGATCACTTCGCCTTTCTGGCCCTTTTTCGTGTTCTGATACGTCGCACGCACGCCGCTGTAATTGTCGCGGTTGGCCACGCTGTGGCGGTGGCTGTCACCGCTTTGGCGAGTGATGGTCACCGGCGGCAGCGGTTTGCCGCTGGCGGTCGTGCCTGCACCGGTCGGCATGAACAGCAGCCGCCCGGCCTTGATGGTGGCGATGGCGTCATAGGTTTGCGCCAGCCGCGTCAAAAAGCTGGCATCGCTCTCGCCGGTCTGGTCAATGTGCTCGACCACTACGCGGGCCAGCGTGTCTGAAACAATGGGCTTGACCTTCGCTACCGTGGCCACCTGGCGCACGATATCGCCGAGTGACTTGCCGTGGAAACTGCGCTCGCGCTGCATCAGCAAACCGTCGCACAGGTCGGCGCTGCGCGCCCGGATCGTGAGCTGGTCGGGTGTGCCGCTATGCTCGACTTCATCCACCGTATAGGTGCCCTTGTCGATCAAGCCGGAATCGGCCCAGCCGAGCCACACCTGAATGCTGGCTTTCAAGGGCGGGATCGCCAGCCGCCCGTCATGATCGTGCAGTACCAGGTCGAGCTGGTCCGCCTCGAAGCCGCGGTTGTCGGTGAGCGTGAGCAAGGCGAGCCGGTTGTCCACGGTGCTGGTGATGTCCTTGCCGTTCACCACCAGTTTGTAGATCGGTCGCGGCTGCAGCCTTCCGGTGCGGTTGTCGCTCATGGTTGCCCACTCACCGGTTCATCCGGTTCGCTGCGTTTCAGGCCGATGGTGAACTCGATCCGGCGCGCGGCGCCGTCGTGGAAGAACAGGCTGCGGCCTTCGTCGATTTTCTCGATCACGAACTGGCCGTAGATGGTGCCGTTGCCTTCAATCAATGGCCACGCGCCGCCTTCATCGGCCATGGCCCGCAACGTGTCGATGGCGGAGGTGCCCCCGGTCAGCTCGGGCAGCAGTACGCCTGAAAGAGTGATGGTTTCCTCATCCGGCCCGGCAAACTGCGACACGGGGCGCGCACCGACGCGGGTGCCCGACGGATGCCGCCAGCCTGCCTGCCGCTGCAATTCTTGATAGGGCAGGGAGCCACGTTCAAACACGAACATGCCCAGGCTCATCAGGTTGGAGCTGTACACCGGCGCCACATCAAGCGCGCTGGCGGTGCTGTTGACGAGATTGCGGATATCGGGGTTGAGCATGTTGTTGGTCAGTCCTTGTCCTGCAGCCGCGAACGGGAGCGGGCCTGCTGCTCGCGTACCAATTTTTCAAACTCGGCGCGGACCTGCTGGCCGATGGCCACGTTGTCGGCACCGGGCGCGGTGGTGATTGCAATGGTGAGCTGGTTGATGACAATGCCGCCGCCACTACTGGCAGCACCCGCACTCGCTGCCATCGCCGGGCGCTTGTCCAGGGGGATGCCTGCCGCACCTGCAGTGCCGATGGAAATGCCCGCACCCACGGCAGCGAGTTTTTTGCCCAGCCCGGCGACCGACTTGAGCGGCCCGGATTGCCCCGCCTGGATGCCGTGATCCAGCCCGGCCATGGTGAATCCGCCCAGCTGTGCAAACACGCGCGACGGTGAGTGGATGCCCAGGCGTTCCTTGAACCAGCCAATGGTACTGTCGGCAGCGCCCGTGATCGCGGTCCTGACCGCGCCGAGTGCGCCGGTGATGCCGTTGGCCAGCCCGGTCAGGATCATGGCGCCGAAGCCGGTAAATTTTGCGGGCAGGTCAATGCCGAACCAGCTGAGCACACCGGCAAACGCTTTGTAGAACAGGCCGAGTGGCGACCAGTTCAGGACCAGCGCCGCAATGCCGCCAATGCCGCCACCGAATGCGGCCTTGATCTCGGCCCAGCGCGCCGCAAAGAACCCGCTGATCGGCGCCCAGTAGCGGTAGATCAGCAGTGCGGCAACGGCAATGCCGGTGATCGCCAGCCCGACAGGATTGAGCAACATGGCGCGGCCCACCACCAGCAAGGCACGCCCGAGGAACGGCAACACCTTCGCGCCGATGTTCCACAGCATGCTGCCGAGACTGGCACCCTTGATCCCCAGCACCGCCATACTCAGTTTCATCACGGCCAGCGGCCCGAGTACCGCTGCGACGGCCAACATCAGGCCACCGAGCAATACCAGCAGGATCGCCAGCACGGCGGTGATCTTCACCAGCGCTGCCACCAGTTGCGGGTTCGCTTTGGTCCAGCCGGTGATCGCGGTGATGATGCCGCCGACACTGCGCATCACGTCCATCAAGGGCTGGCGCAGGGTCGCGCCGAGCCCGCTGGACTGGTTGAACGCCTTGTTCTTCAGCATCTGCAGCTGTGCAGTGAGCGTGTCATTCTTCGCCGCCGATTCGCTGTACATCGAACCACGCGCCTTCGCATCGTTCACCAGCTCAAGCTGTTTGCGGTACTCGCCCACGTTGTTGGCCAGTTTCGCGGCATCGTCGCCATATTCCTTGCCGAACAACTGGGTGGTGATTTCCAGCTGTTTGTCTTTGGGCAGCAGGTTGATGGCATCGAGCACTTTTAAAATGGTGCCGGTCGCATCCTTGCTCATGTCCTTCTGTACTTTGGCCGCATCCATGCGCAATGCCGCCAGCCCCTTCTTGAAGCGTGCCGGTTGCATGTTCGCAATGGCCAGTTCGCGCATCATGGCGTTCGATGCAGTTGCTGCAATCTCTGCCGAGGCACCCAGCGACAGGAACGTGCTGCCCAGTGCTGCCGCATCCTTGAACCCCATGTTCACCGTGGCGGCGGTACCGGCCACCCGCTTCATCACGTCGATGATGTCCGAACCCTTGGACAGGGCGTTGTCATCGAGATAGTTGATCGCATCACCGAGCTGGGCAATGTTTTTGACGGGCACCTTGTACAGCCCGGCCAGCTTGCCCATGTCTTCACCGACCTGATCGACCGGCAGCTCGAACGCCGTGGCCGTGATCGCGGTGGTTTCGGCAAAGATCAACAGATTCTCTTTACCCTGGATGCCCATGCGCGCACCGGCTTCCACCAGGGCGGCAATCTCGGTCGTGGCCATCGGCACGCGTTCGGCCATCGCCTTGATGCCGTCGCCCATGTCGTAATAGATACGGGTGAGTTTGCCGCTGGCATCGCGCGCACCCTCAACCTGTTTGGCCACGCCCAGCATGGCGTCTTCCCAGCTGCTGTAATCCTTCACCATCTTGACGATGGGCAGGCCCACCGCAGCCCCGGCCACGCTGGTGGCCACACCGGCACCACCGACGCGATCCCGCGCGCCAATGGTCTTGTCGTAACCGGATCGCGCACCGTGCATGCGCTGCGCGACTTTGTTGTGACGCTCGAGCACCCGTTCCTGTTTCGCCAGAGCGACAGTCGCCGCGTCGGTCTGGGTCTTGAGCTGCTGCTCATGCTGGATCAGGTGCTTCACCCCGGCGGCGTTCATGGCACCACGCAGGCGTAACAGCTCCTGCGCCTGCTGCGCATGTTTGAGTTTCAACGCTGCGGCGGCTTTGTCGGCCTGCTTGAATTCACGCACCATCTCGCGCGTGGGATGGGTGGTGCGTTCGAGCTGGGTGCCCAGTGCCTTGGCATACGCCTGGGCGCTTTTCATGCTGATGGCCGTGGCTCTGGTTTGCGCCTGCAGGTCACGAAGGGCCGTCACCTGTTCCTGGGCCTTGTTCAGCGATTTCAACTGCTCGCGGGCGGCCTTGATCGACTTCGCTACCGCCGAGCTGCTGCCCACAACCTGGCGCAAAGGGCGGGTGGCACGGTCGACCGCATCCAGAATCACCCGCAGCTTCATTTCATTGCCACCCGCCATCAGTCCTCAGATCCACTACGTTTGCGGGCGCGCTCGCGCCACTGGGCCAGTTCGGTCAGGGACAGCGGATCCAGCACGTCCGGCCCCCACGTAAAGATCACCGCGATATCTGCGTAGGCTTCTTCTACACAGTCGGGGAGGGGTCCGGCCTGTTCGCCTTCGGCACCAAAAAACCGGCCACCTCGGTCCCGAGCTGCACCAGGTCAGCCGGATCCAGGTTGCCCACGTCCTGGCGGGTCAGCGTCGGTGTGGTCAGGCGCGGCAGGATGGTCGATAACGCATTCACATCCATTTGCAGCACGTCGGTCAAAGTCACACCGCGCAATTCACCGGACGCCGGTTTGCGCACGGTGATGTCGGTGAGGGTCTGCTCGGCCCGGACCAGCGGGGTATCGAGCACGATCAAGGCGGTAACGGGTTTGCTCATGGTGGTTTTTTCCTTTGGGTTAGACTGGCGGGGTATCCGGTTCGCCGATTGCAACGTTGGCCGGATACCGCCCCGCCATCGCGGGGCATTTCTGTTTATGGGGCGTGAATCACGCCAGGCCGATGGCCTTGCGCTGCTCGCCCAGGCGGTCCACGCCGTTGACCATCTCGATCATGTTCAGGATGTCGATCTCGATCACCACCGTGCCGTTGATGGTCAGCTTGTAGTAGCTGACCGCGCTGGTGACCTTGAACTCGGTGTCGTCGCCGCCTTTGGCCTTGCCCGGATCGATTTCCTTGTGCCGACCCCGGATGACCACTTCCACCGCATCCACGTCCGCCGTGTCATCGCGCTGGTAGCTACCGGCAAAGCGCAACAGCACACCGCCGACGGTGGTGGTGCCGAACTGCTCGAACACCTGGCGCATCAGGCCGCCGCAGGTCCATTCCAGCTCGATTTTTTCCATGCCGAGATCAACATCGACCGGCGCGTTCATGCCGCCACCGCGCCAGTCCTCCAACTTGCGCGACAGCTTGGGCAACTGCACTTCAGCGATCTCGCCCATATAGCTGATGCCGTCATTGAACAGGTTCATGTTCTTCAGTTTGCGGGGCATGCCCATTGTGTATTCCTCCTGCCGTACCGTCGTTGGGTGTGACGGGTTACGCCTTCACGGCAGCGGCAAAGTCGACCAGGTAGCGGTCGGTGATGCGCTGGCGGAACGACAGGTCTTCCAGCGGCGGCACCGGCGTGTAGTCGTAGTCAATCCACAGCTGTCCGGCCTTCAGCGTGTCTTTGGTATTGATCTGGTCGTCAAACCACGCTTCGCCCCCGATCAGATAACCCAGTGACTTCAAGTTGCGGAACTTGGCGTTGACGCCTTCAATCAGGTCGCGGGCAATGGACGGGTTGAGCGCCGCATCGACGGCCCACATGTGCGCTTCGGCGATGGTGTCGGCCAGAATCTGTGCCGTGCGGGTGTAGCTCTCGAACTGGAATAAAGGATCATCGGAGCAGGTACGCGAACCCCAGAAGCGGAAGCCGTCGCGCTGGACCAGCGTGGTAACGTCGTTGCTGTTCAGGTAATTGGAATCGGTGGTCGCTTCCTGCAGGTCGAAGAACACGTCGGCACTGATGCCGTCGACGCCATTCACCCCCACGTTCGACAGGGTCTTGTGCCAGCCCAGTTGCGGGCTGCCGACGTTGTCGATGTAGGCACGCAGACCGGCAGCGCGCGCGGTGGCATAGGCCGTGGCTTCCTGATTCTTGACCGTATCCCAGCTCACGAAATCCGGCCAGATCAGCATCAGCTCGCGCGCCGAGAACTGCTCGCGGTAGGCGACGGCTTCCTCTTTGGTCTGGCAGCCATGGGCGCAGGCATAGGCAAATGCGCGCAGCTTCTTCGCAATGCTTGCCATCTCCGTGGCCACCGGCAGCGAATCGAAGCCTGGCACTGCCAGAATGCGCGGTTTGACCTTCAAGCGTGCCTGCGAAGCGAGCAGGGCTTTAAGACCGGTATAGCGACCAGACTCGGTGGTGGTGCCAATGATCGCGCTGGTGGTTTCGGCCTCAGAAGCGCCTTCCTTCACCCGCACGATGACGGTGGCGGCATTGGCCTGATCGACAATCGCATCGAGCGATGCCGCCAGCGTGCCTTTGACCCCGGCCTTGCCGATGGCGGCCTGCACGTTGGTGAGCAAAACCGGCGTGTCATAGGGGAAGGTCTTGGCATCCGCGTCTTCCGCCGTGCAGACCATGCCGATGATGGCACTGTCGACCGTGCGGATGGAACGGGTGCCGTCATTCACTTCCGTGACGCGCACGCCGTGGTGGTAATCAGGCATGAATCTCTCCGGGTTGGGGTACCGGGAGAGATTGCCGAAAGATTCAAGGGATAGCTTGCGGCGGGTGTTGTGCCAGAGAAGGGCACCTGTTCTGGCATGCGCTAAAAGGCGGGATCGCGAAAAATACGAAAAAGCTGACACGTCTGCGCGTGTGATTGTCACGTTAGAATTATTTTGCAGTGACTGACATGGCATCAACAATAATCAGCTCAAAGGAGCAACATCATGTATTTTTCGATTCAGAAAGTGCACGACAAGGCAGGTAATCACATTGGCTGGTGCATTGTGAATGCCAAGGGTGAGCAGGTATCCCGGGTTTTCTCAATTCATGAGCGGGTACGGCTGTATGCCGAACTCGACCGACTCGAAGATGAATACAAGGCAATGCTCAGCAGGCAGGAACAGAAGCCTGTATCCGTGACCTACGAAGACGATGGTCCGGGAATGTGAAAGTGATCAGCCCGGTCGTTTACGCTGCCGGGCTGGTTTTTATCTCTCTGGTTCCGTTGACCACGTTCAGGCTGGCAGTGCGGGCCAGTCAATCGCGGCAGGGTACATTTCCTGTTTGGGCACCCGGCTCAGCAGCACGCGGTAGCGCTTCCAGTCGGTCAGCGCCGCCGCTTCCGCGTCGGTGGCCATCTCCAGTGCCACCGCATCGGCCAGCGTGGTGATGCGCTCACTGGCAGTGGCTGTGCGCCGCGCCAGTTCTTCCTGCGCGTATTGCACCTGGTGCTGTTCGCGCAAGAGGTCATCCACCACCCAGTTGCCCGTGACCGAATCCCACGCATGCGTGACATCGGGTCGCGCGGTTTGTGTCAGACCGGCCGGGATATCGCCCACGGCCACAATGGCAACCTGCAGCCCGCTCTCCTGGCTGTACCAGACTTCACCGCGATGATCGGCCACCAGCGCCCAGTCCTTGCCCGACCACTGCACGACCTGACCGGCCGCCGTTGTCGGTGGCGCGAACAGGGTGAGGTTTGCGGGCAATGCATCACCAAAGCGCGGCGGCGTGCCCGGCAACGCGGTCGTGGTATCCCACACCGACGCCGTGCTGTAATCGGAAACGGTCTTCCATTTGCCGGTGGCTGCGTCGAAGCAGTGGCCCTTGCCGTGAGCCGGGGCCGCCGCTGGTGGTTTCACCGTGGTCGCGCACGGCGGCACGATATAGCGCGTGGTGCCGTCGGTTTCCCATGCCAGCGGATCCAGATACGCCACATCTTCGCCCAGCAACTGGCCGGTGTCGGCAGCAAAGCGCCAGATGGCGAAGGTGGCGGCAGGTTGTTTCGGGAGAGCCATCGTTCGTTCCTTGTTATCTTTTCGTGATTGTCATCAGTAGCGGATGCACACCAGCACCTTGAGACCGGCGGCGTAGTTGGCGGGATTGCCGCTGGCGGCGACCGTGACGTTGTGGGCATGGTTGCCTGCCGCTGCCACGCTGATGTTGTGGCCGTGGGCGCCGTCCCAGCCGATGCCGTGGACATGGTCGCCCACCGTATTGGTCCACAGCGTGGTGCCTTCGCCATAGTTGCGGATGAAGTCCGGATCGGCCTTGCCATCCGGGGACGACTGCGAGCCCACCGAACCAATACCGTGATTGTGGGCACCACCGCCGCCGGTGGCGCCGCCATGGACGTGCGAGCCCTGCGCATCGGTGCTGGCACCGTGGCTGTGGTTGCCCTGGGCATCGGTCGACGCACCGTGGCCGTGCAGGATCACTGCCCCCACCACGCTGGTGCCGACCGCTGCCGCCGAACCGCCCAATAGCGCATAGCCGTCCGGCACGTTGGGCAGGTTGAACGTCGCGGCGCCATCCCCCCCGCCATATTTCGTGCCGATCTGCGCAAACAGTTTTGCGTACTGGGTGCGGCTGACCGCACCGCCATTGCACGCCAGCGTGCCCGGTGGCGGAGTGATGCCTGCGGTCAGCACATACTGACCCGCCGTACCGGCCATGTATTGCGGGTGGGGGTCGGCTTTCGCTTCGTGATCGGTGATTTTTTGTGCGGCCATCTGCGCGTATTGCGGATGTGGATCCGCTTTCGCTTCATGGTCTGCCACTTTTTGTGCGGCGAAGATGATGTATTGCGGGTGCGGATCAGCCGCCGCAGCATGTGCTGCATCCTGGCTGTCGACGTACTTGCGCGTCGCCAGCACCACCGACGGGTCGATCTTCAGTTCCACCGCTGCCGTGCTGGTCACGATCAGCACCATGCGGATCACCTGCACCCGGCCACTGCCTTCGGCCAGTTGCGGCTTGTAGCTCGGCGCGCAATTCGCGACCGCGCACAGATTGCCATCCTTGTCATACAGCCCCAGTTCGCGGATCCACCAGCCACCGACTTCTTCGGGGATCACCTGCTCGGTGATGATCTGGCTGGGGTTCTGCGGATCGAGGGACAGGCTATTCAGCGGTGCCCGGCGTTTCTCGTTGACCAGTTTCGTCTGGAAGCGGTCAGGTTGCGGTGTGGCGCCATTGCCGTCACCCACGGCGAGGTGGCTCAGCTGCAGCGGGATGCCCAGCGCGGTGGCATTGGCCAGTTTCGCCTCACCGATGGCGGTGAGGATCGCAAAATATGGGGCGCTCATGGATAGATGCTCATGGTGTCGATGATGTGGGCGTCACCCACACCGCTGGCGATGCCGCCTACGGTGAGGATTTCAGGCATGTAGGCGTAAACGGTGAGGATGTCGCCGCCGTAGGTGGTCAGTGCAACCGGCAAAGTGCCGCGCGTTTCCATGGTGATGGCCAGTCCGATCAGGTGCTGGCTCTTGCGCCTGGCGTCGTCGATCAGCCGCTCGAGTTCCTGGTAGATCGCGTCGGTGATGCCGGTATCCATCACCCCGACCTCGAGCTGGAAGGTGCCGCGCTTGCCCACCGGGTCGGTCTGCCACCACTCGATGACCTTGATCAGGTAGCCCAGTGGTTCCACCACGCGCCGGATCGCGCCGATGGTGCCCTTGCGCTGATGTACGAACGCGGCGGATTTAATCACCGCGCGCTTGGTGGCTTCGGACCAGCTCGCATCCCAGCGGTCGACCGAGAACGTCCACGCCAGATACGGCAGCAAGCCTGCCGGGCAATCGTCAATCGACCACAGCGTGCGCTGCGGCGTCACAATATTTGCCATAGGCGCGCAGGCCCGCTCGACGCGGCGCTCGAGCGTGGAACTGGAAGGGGGCAGCAGATCAGTCATGCCGCACCTCGACCGGTTCCAGTACGGCGCCGCTGCAATACCCGGCCTGCAGCTTCGTCAGCACCAGATCAACTGCAGGCGAACGGATCTCGACGTGCTCCACACCTTCGACATGCAATGCTGCATCGATGGCCGAGCGGCGGATGCTGCGCCCCAGCTTGCGCTGTGCCGCGATAAAAGCGGCAAGGCGTGTGTTGGCGGCGGCCAGTACCAGCTCGGCTTCCGGCCCTTCATACAGATGCAGTACGGCATCAATGCCATAGGGCACGATCACGGCAGAACGCACATCGAGCCGGTCACCGAGCGGGCGCACGTCTTCATCCGACAATGCCGCTTTGACCCTGGCCAGTAAATCATCAGGCGCGGTGCCGTCGCCGTCGCGGGCCAGTACGGCAATCACGATGTCGCAGGGTTCCGGGCTGTCGACCGACACGTCGGCAATGCGGCCATCGGCAGCCCGCGCATGCTGGGCATACGCGCCACCCGGCCCGGCCACGCTCATGCCTTCAAAGGATTCGGGAATGCGCGGACGCAGCTCATCGTCGGGCTCATACACGGCAGCAACGGGCGGTACGGCAGAGTTATCCGCAGGCGACACCAAAAGGCGCTTTACATTGAACCCGGCAGCGAGGTTGTCCAGATCAGTGCCGCTGGCATAGGGCACCATCACCGCCAGACTGGCCTCGTTGCAGCGCTGGCGCAGCAGCAACTCCCGATACGCAGAAGCCTGCAACAGTTTTACGAGCGGTTCGGATTCAAGCGCAAGTGCAGCCAGCACAGCAGGGCGCTGATCCGGTGGATACAACCCCACCAGTTCGGCCTTGCGCGCCGCGCAGATCGTTTCAAAATCCAGTTGCTCGACCACTTCCGGCACCGGCAACAAAGACAGGTCAATCTGGCTCATGTGCCACCCCGCAGCGGAATGGCCAGCGACACCGGGTCGCGGCGGTTGCCGTCGATGCGCTCGGCCTCGAGCGAAACCACCAGCGCACCGGTTTTCTCACCCGCTTCAAAGCTGATGCGCGTCGGGGAAAGCCGTTTCTCCCAGCGCAGGATCGCCATCACCGAGGCAGCGCGCAGCAACTGCAGCGTCACCGTATTCACTGGGGCATCGATCAGGTCGGGTACCAGCGAACCGTAATCCCGGCGCATCACGCGCGTGTTCAGCGGCGTGGCCAGAATGTCGGCCACCGACTGGGTGATGCTGGCCAGATCGGACATCGCCGCACCGGTCTTTGCGTTCATGCCCAGATACGTCATCGGTTTGGCCCCGAGGTCAGGCCGTGCAGTGAATCCATATGATCGTGTGTATCGAGCACCACGCCGTTGGAACTCAACTGACCATCACCATGCGTGAAGTCGCCGGAAATCTTTGTCTTGGCACCGGTGGCACCGCCGGATCCGGACAGGCCCGCCAGATAGGTCAGCAACTGCTCGATGGTTGCCGAACCCTTCACCCGCAAATCACCGCCTACGGTGAGGTTGCCGGTGGTTTCGGCGTCGGGACAATCCACCAGAACGTGCCCGCTGGCCTGCACCAGCGCGGTCTTGATGCCCGACACCGCCAGCGCGCCGGTCGCATGGTTGTAGACCATCGTTGCGCCATCGGGGTACAGCGTCAGTGTTTCATCGGCACTTTGGCTAGGGGCAGGGCAGTCATCCGAATACAGTCCCAGCAACACCAGCCCGGCGCCGGTTTCGCCGCTGGCTGACAACACGGCGCACTGCTCACCCTGCGTGGGCGGGCTCCAGTTACGCGTGGCCCCGGCGCGCAATGCGAACCACGGCAGCCAGCCGGTGACTAGGCCGCCGGTCTTCACTCGGCAAACAGGCGGGCGGGCAGCCCGGTCGACAGCGGCAATGGTGCCGGTGCGGATCAGGCTCTCGATACGGCGGGCGTGGTCTTGGGTGGGATTCATGCGGCAAGGATGCCGCGCGTAAAAAGGAAATGCCGCTGCGCGGTGTTGTGCCAGAATCTGGCAGATATGATGTCTTACAAACAGGAACCCCGTATGACAGCTGCGCCTTGGCATGATGACAAACTCAACCGCAAAGAAGATGCAGAGTTTTTGACTAAGCTCTTGAACTCGATGTATACGCAGCAAGGGCGCAAGTCGTTTGTCCTTGCTATCAACGCAGAGTGGGGCGCGGGCAAAACCTACCTAATGACGAACTGGGCATACGACCTTGCCGGGCAAAGTGCTGTGATTCGATTTAACGCTTGGGAAAATGACTTTAGCGACGATCCCCTGATCAGCTTTATGGCAGAGCTGAATACGCAACTTGATGGGCTATTGCCGAAAACGAAAACAGTCATGCGGAAGTATAAGAAGCAAGGTCGGAAATTGGTATCAGCAATCGGTCAGGTTGTATTTTCTGCAGGGGCCAAACATTTGATCGGCATGTCTTCTGATCATCTGAAAGAGATGTTTGGCGATATAAGTCAGAGTGAAATAGACAAGCTAATCGACGAAGCAGCTGGAAAGATTTTTGAAACACATCATGAAAAGAAGAAAGCGATTTCTGATTTCAAAATGGCACTTGCGGGGGTGGTTGAAGAATTAAACAAAAATGTCACTCAGGCTGGCCCATTAGTTGTATTGATCGATGAACTTGATCGATGCCGCCCCGATTTTTCGGTTTCCTTGCTGGAGGGTATCAAACACGTTTTTGATATTCCAGGCGTTTTCTTCGTATTGGCAATGAATCGTAACCAGCTTCGCGAGTCCATCCGGGTTCTTTATGGTGCAGGTTTTGATTCCACGATGTACCTGAAGCGCTTTTTTGATATGGAATACTCACTGGTTGAGCCCACATATGATCTTTATACAAATTCTTTGTTTGATCGATATGGATTGACCGTTTTGAAAGATAAATTGTTATGCCCCGGTCAGCTAAATCCGACTCATTGCTTTAACTGGATTGCGTGTGCTTTTGATTTAAAGCTAAGAGATCGCGACCAAGTGGCGATGCTCATGGGTGTTGTTTCTTCAATGCTGATTGCGGACCATAAAAGTGTATATTTCCCATATGCTTTGATCCTGACAGTTCTCAAGCATTTTGGCTATACGGTGACAAGCATTAGTAATTTGGCTGAAATTCCACAATTACGCGCTGATCGCGACATCGTGGTTTTTTTTGAAAAAATCAACATGCAGGATAGCCATAACATCAAATCTTCCGTGAAGGCTATGTATCTATCTTATAAGTGGCTCATAGGGCTGGATTTATCAAGGAGGGACCACATAGCGGAAGTCTCGTTAAAATCGCTGTTGGTCGAGAATACCCACAAAGCGGGTGAGTTGCCCAATCGAGTGATCCCGCCGCTCTCAGCCTCGTTTGCAAGTTGTGCTGGATACCCGAAACTGATCGAACAAGTTGGCCAAATTGATAGAACTGGGCCACTTTAAGTGGCATTGGGGTGGCGGATTCGCGGTGCTATTTGGAAAGGATCTCAATCAACTTTGATTTAATGCTCTCGCGTTCCGCTTGCACAAAGCCCAGCAACTGGCGGCGTGGCAGTCGGGGCGCGCTGCCCTCCTGATGCTGTTGCGCAATGCGGGCATCGCGGCCGCTAAAGCCGACCCGCGCTTCGCTGGCATCGCTCTCTGCCTTGAGGTGGCGCGCGGTACGTAGCCTGTTAAACATGGTGCGTTTGATGCGGCCCTGTTTCTTGCGTAGCCGGTTTGCGCGTGGGGCGTAGGCCGTGCCGTCCGGGTTCAGCTGTTCGGCAATCCGCTTTGCCTGGCTCTTGCGCAGTTGCGTGGCGATCTGCCGGGTGAGCTTGCGCCGTTCTACCGGTTGCAGCCTGGTCAGCAGGTCCGAAGCCCAGTCTTGCAGCTGGTCGAAGTCGTCACTCATGGCGGTGCGTAAACATGGATTGCCAGTCACTTTCCACTGGCGGTGGTTCGGTGGTGTCGGTGGTGATCCACCGGCCATCGACGTGGGTTGCCAGCACGCGTTCGGTCAGCGGCAGCTTGAGCGACAGGTCGCACTGGGTGTGACTGACGATGTCGGCTTCGAACTGGATGGCATCACGGCGCTGGTCGGGGTTGGCCAGCAGCTCGGGCTGGTTGCTGTTGACCCAGTCGACTACAGCCAGCATCACCGCGTTCGGATCGCCGCCAAAGTCGGTGAGGATCATATTCAGCGTATAGGCCAGCTCGAACGAGCGTGACGGCGTGCCGGTGGTGATCACCCGGCCTTCGTCGGCAAAGACCAGCAGCCGCTCGGGATCGCGCTCCAGTTCGGGGAATGCGGCGATCAGTCGCTGGCGCAGGCTATTCGGTTTCTGCATGCAACGCCCTTTGCCGATTGATCCAGTCCTGCAGGCTCAGTAGCTGCTGTCCGGTTTCACGGCATTCAGTGGCTTCGAGGCTGTGCTCGGCTGCAATGTCCGAGAGGACAACAGCGCTGGCGGACGCATCAGCAACTCCGGCGGGTCGGGGAAGTTCACCCCGGTTGGCACCGTTCCACAGCCGCACAAAACCGTCAGGCACAACGCAGGCGGCATCCGCTTTTTGATCCACATAAACGGGGATTTCCTTGATGAGGGTCTGACCGGCTTCGCGGATGACCTGGATGCGGTCCACGTATTCGGTCACGACCCGAGTGGTGATCTCGGCACTGCGTTTGCCGGTTGTCAGTGCGGTGATGGCCCGCTGGCCACGTTCATCGCTCCATTGCTGCTGCACGTGGTCGGCGCCCTGCACCCAGCAATACGCACCGAAGGCGATCACCAGCAGCGCAATGGCCAGCCATCCGGCAAGACGGGTCTGCAGCCAGCTCATGCCAGTCTCCCGCCCGCTTTGCGGTACACATCCAGCAGCTGTGTCAGCTTGCGTTCCGGCTGGCCATAACCGGCGCCCGGCAGTGAGGCCCACAAGTTGGCGCACCGGTCGACGGCCAGCGCAATCTGCCCGGCCAGGATCAGCGGCAGCGCGCGCCGTTCGCGGATCAGCTGGATCGCCCAGCGATCCTGCGACAGCGGCCCGAAGTCGGGGAGCTTGAGCAGGGCGCGATAATGCGGCCAGTCCTTGAGCATGTGCTGGTAGCGGCCCGACGCATTGGACATCAGCCCCCGCGTGTTGATGACCTTGGAGGCGCGGCCACCTGCAAACGGGTGGTTGCTGAAGTCAGTGAATACCTCCGGCCTGCCGTCGATGCCGGTCACGATCACGTCATAGCCGTCGCAACGCGTGGCTTTGCTGGTGGCCGTGCCTTCGGCAAAAGCGAGCATGTCGAGGAATGCCACCATGTTGGCGCCACCAGCGGTTGCTGCATCAATACGTGCCATGACCACCTCCGAACAGCCGCGCCACGTTGCCCTTGTCACGCCAGATGCGGACACACAGCAGCAGGATCAATACGTCGATCCCGCGCGGGGTGTCGTGGTACGGGCGGATCAGCAGGCCGATGGCCGAGCCGGTCAGGCACACCGCAATGAACCACGCCAGCACCGAGATGTGACGGCGAAAGCGCGCACCGTTGCGCCGGTAAAACAGGATGCGGCCTGTCGCGGCCAGCATGGTGATCAGCAACAACAAGGTAAGCGGATTCATTGCTTGCCTCCCTTGAACAGCCCCGCAAAATCAAACGTCCGGGCGCGCTCGATCAGCCCGAGCGAGACGGTGACCACCAGCAGCGACAGCAAAAACGCCGCCGCACCGGTACTCTTGATCGGGGTCAGCCGTACCATTTCACTGGCGCCGACATAGCCGACGACCAGTGAAATGATCAGATACAGCGCACGCCGCCAGCCGGGCAGTTCCTTTGCGCTGATGGTGAACAGGGTGGCACCGGCGGCTGCACACAGCAGCGCATCGCCATCCACCCCGGCAATCACCGACGCCAGACTGGCCCCGGTCAGCAGGACGGCCAGCGCGGTGTTGGTCACAGGTTCAGACATGGGTTCTCCTCCAGGTTCATTCTTCAATCCCACAGTTGCACTTGCTGGCGTTGTACCTGCGCAGGCGCATCGGGCAGATTGATCGCTGTACCGAGCGGCAACACCGGCCCCAGTGATGCCAGCCCCGACGTCAAGGCCAGTGCCTGCTCGGTCACGCCCGCCGTGCGCCCAAAGTAGCGCTGGCAGATGGCGTCCAGCGTGTCGCCCTGGCGCGCGGTCACCCGCATCAGATCAGCTCGATGGTGCTGTGCGAGCGGCCCAGCACATCACGGATCGCCCAGCGCGCATCGCGACGGAACTGGTCGGGCTGTTCGTCCAGTGCATCGGCTTTCTTGAGGCCGCTTGCCGTGCTGTCATAATCGCGGTACCGCTCGAGCAGGCTGGCTTTGGCGGCGCAGTACACCGCACGGCGGTAGTGGTGCAGCAGGATGCTTTCGCCATTGACCTGTTCGGCAGGCACGTCGGCCAGCGTCATCAATCCCACCGCTTCCTTGCCATTGCGGTAGGCCTTCAATTCATCATTCGTGCTGACCATCGCCTCGACCAGCGCATGCTTCAGGCGCGTATCGGTCACCGTGCTGTCGAGCCGCAAGGTATCGCGGGCGGCATTGGTAGAGATATCCGGCCAGAAACCGCTGTTGGGAATGAGGGATTCAGCAGGCGGCACTGCACCGCCGGTAGCCATAAAGCCGTTCATGTTTGCCTCGCAGGAATCAGATGCGTGGGGGCGGTGGACGGGGCTTCATCACGGGATCTACCCTGAATTCACCCCGTGCCGCCCGGCTGCGTGGGACGCTCGTTGTGCTGCCACCTAGCGATGACAGCGATGTTGGCTAATGCGGATGACCGCGCCGTTTTGCGCTGTCGCGCAACTGTTGGTCGCGCAGGGCGTAGCCCATCAGCGGCCAGATTTTTTCGCGGGCGTTGCGCCGGGCAATATCGCGGCCCAGCGTGGCGTTGAAGTTGTCAGACGATACGCAGGCGCTTTCCCCGGTCACCGCGTAGCCGTTGCGCAGGGTCAGCAGTGCAATGGTCACGGTGGTGTCGGGAAACCGGTGATAGTCCTCACGCACGATCTGCGCGTCGATCTGTTCCGGGGTGATGCGCGGGGCGGTCAGGCCATGCGCCTGGATCTGTTCTTCCAGCGCCTGTTCGTCGGTGAAACCGGCATCGGGGCGGGTCATGGCGTACCCTCCGCAGGAGGGGCGCCCGGAGGTTCATCATCCGGTTCCGGCTCTTTCTTTTCTGCCGTCTCCGGTGGAATGTCTGGTGTAGCCAGTGAGGCGGGGAGCGGGACCGCGTTGCGGATTTCCCGCTCCAGTCGCTCGATGTCTTTTTTCACGCCCACCCGTTCATGCAACTGCAGCGCCCGCTGCAACTGTGCCAGGGCTGCGGGCTTGTCGCTGGCCGCCAGCGCGTAACCCGTTGCCTTGTGCAGCTTGGCGCGTACTTCGTCCGGCATGTCCCTGTCGGCCACCAGTTCGCCGACTTCATGTAGCGTGGCCAGATCAACCGGCTCACCGGCGGTGATTGCCGCGAGCGTGGTTTCGGCAAACTCTTCAGCGATCAGCGTGGCGGTGGTGCGGCTGTACTGGTCGGGTAATGTGAGGTTGTGGGTGATGGCATAGCGGGCAATCCCCAGCGCCCCTGCGGTATCGCCGGTATCGATGCGCCAGACCATGATGCTCATCAGCACGTCATCCTGCGCGCCACGCCCGGCAGACAGCACACCTTCCACATACGGCGCGTACTCATGCAGCAGCTCGCGCTTGACCTCGATCTTGCGCTCGATGGACTGGATCTGTTTCAGGCGGCGCTTGTGCGCGTCGAGCTGGGCCAGCATCAATTCGTAGCCGGTGGCGTTGCGCAGCGGATTTCCCGCGCTGGCCAGTGCAGCTTCACTGGCGGCCACCGCGCGCACGAAGTGCGCTTTGGCAGGACTGACCATCACGCACCACCGACGGCATCGGCACCGTCGACCACTTCGATGTGCTCGATCAGGCAGCCGGTTTCATATACTTCCACCACGTAGGCGTCATTCGAGCTTTCGTAGTTGGCGATCTGGTCATACTCGGGTTCCTCGCGCACGTGGCGACGGCGCCCGCCTTCCTGGTAGTACAGCGACAGGTTGGAGAATTTGGTGATCAGCATCGTGCCGGACGGGAAGAACGGCACGGTATAGGCAGGCTTGTTGCCGATGCGCTTTTGACTGATGACCACGTCGGCGGCCAGTTGCTCGGTCGGCGGGTTGTCCTTGTTCAGGATCGGGAAATACTTGTCGGCCAGCAGGTCGTCACTGAGGATCACCACCAGATCGGGGTCCTTGCGGAACTGCACGTCGATCAGGTTGTTGATCGCGTCAAACACCAGCGCGTCGAGGTTGGCGTAATGGCCACCCTTGCCGATGGTGATCTTGCCCGCGCCCGCCACTTCCTTCATCACGCGCGCCGGGGCTTCGGTGCGGTACTTCTCCAGCCAGCCGATGTTCACGTCCTGCAGCAGCGGGTACTTCACGCGGTCGGTGTCGGCGGCAATGAAGGTGCCGTTGAAACCGATCATGATGCGGTCCAGTGCCTGCTGGGTGACGATCTGGTCGCGCAGCGTGGTCTGGAAGTGCGGGAACTTGGCCCACATGTCGAGCTGGGCATACGGATACGCCGTGTCGAAGTTGGTCTGCACGCAGCGGTAACGACCCTTGCTCATGTCCGCCACGCTGCGCGGCTTGCGCGGGCTGTTCTTGGTGTTGGTACGCCCGGCAATCGTGCCGGTCACGCCCAGACCCAGCTTTTCGCCTTCCTGCTCGGTCACGCCGGGCATGTTGATCTTCGAGAGGAACTCACTCGAGAGCTGGATCTTGCCTTCCAGCTTCTGCTGCACCGACGGATCGACGCTAAATGTCTTGGTGGCATCGGCTACGCCGTTCAGGTTGGCGACTTGGGCGACAAAACCTTCAAATTTGACGCGTGTTTCGTTCTTCACTGGGGAAATCTCCGGAATATTGGTGTGGGTCAGCGGGTGCGCACGTCACCCACGATGAATGTGCAAGGACACGCGTGTCCGGTCAGCAGTCGGTGACGGTTTCGCCAGTGCCGCCTGTAGCAGCAGGGCGCGGCGTGTGGTTGTGCGGGGTGGTGTTCAGTTTCTGCACCAGGGCATCAAACTCGGCGCGCAGCGTGGTTTGATCTTTGGTCACGGTCTCAACGGCAGCAGGCAAAGCACTGAGCGCGGTGACCTGTTGTGCCTGTTCGCTCTGGTTTTCAGCGAGCAGGGTGACGGCGGCGCCCAGGTCGGCGAACTGCGCCGCATCAGCCGTGGAATTCTTCGCCAGTGCGTTCTTGAGCAGGGCGGATACCTTGCTGAAGATGTGCAGGCCCGCTTCTTCGCTGCTCTCTTCAAATTCCAGCGCCACTTCCACGGCTGCCGTGAACAGGGTGTCGGGATTCTGCTTGCGGGCCGCCAGCGGGTTGATCGCCGATTGCGCGCTGAACGACAGCATTTCGGTGCCCAGAGACGCCGGGTTGTCGGTGATGGCCAGCCCCACCAGATACGCTTCGCCGGTCTTGGCGAAGTTGGGGTCGACTTCAATCGAGGTGTAGATTTTCTGGCGCTTGCTGTTCAGGGTCACCAGTTCGTCGGTCGGGTCGATCTGCGCATACAGGCCGAGCTTGCCGTCGACGTTTTCAGCCCTGAGCGCGGTCACGTCGCCGTAGGCCTTGAACGGGCCGTCGGGCAACAGGCCGCGCAGGTGTTCCAGATTGACGCGGGCACCATAGGTGGCCGGGTTGTAGTTCTTCGCCATCTGCGTGATCCATTCACGCGCAATGGTGCGGCCATCGGTGGTGGCGCCTTCCAGCGCAACGCGGAAATACTTGGATTTGGTTTTGCCTGCCATGCTGCCCTCGGTGTCGTTGATCGGTACGCGTGATCGGTATCGGTGTGAAGCCATACCGGCATGGTGGTGATCAGGGCAGGGGTGCGGCAACGCGTGCGTGTTGTGCCAGCGGGCGGCACAGCGGGGAGCAGTCAGGAAAGGCAGAGCGCCCCGTCATCATTCGGGCATGAATGAAACCACCGCACTGATCCCCGAGCAAGACCAGCGCCGCCACGCGCGCAACCTGTACTGGCAGGGTTTTAACCTGGCACAGATTGCGGACTCGCTGAACGTGGTCCGGGCGACGCTCGACAGCTGGAAACGGCGCGACCACTGGGACGATGCCAAGCCGATTGATCGTGTCGACAACGCGCTCGAGGCGCGCATGACGCAGCTGATCATGAAGGGCGACAAGGACGGGCGCGACTTCAAGGAAATCGACCTGCTCGGGCGCCAGCTCGAGCGCATCGCCAGGGTACGCAAATACGAATCCGGCGGTAGTGAAGTTGATCTCAACCCGAAACTCGCCAACCGCAACGCCGGGCCGAAACAGAAACCGGCGGGCAGCGAGTTCAGCGAACAGCAGGTCAAACAACTGCTGGACGCTTTCCGCGATTCGCTGTTCGGCTATCAAAAAGTCTGGTTCGAGGTCGGCGAGCGCCACCGCATCCGCAACATCCTCAAGTCGCGGCAGATCGGTGCCACCTGGTACTTCGCGCGTGAGGCGCTGATCGATGCCATCACCACCGGACGCAACCAGATCTTCCTGTCGGCTTCCAAGGCGCAGGCCCACGTCTTCAAGCAGTACATCATCCAGTTCGCCAAGGATGCGGCCGACATCGAGCTGCGCGGCGATCCAATCATTTTGCCCAATGACGCCACCCTGTATTTCCTCGGCACCAATGCGCGCACCGCCCAGTCGTACCACGGCAACCTGTACCTGGATGAATACTTCTGGATCCACGGATTCCAGAACCTGCGCAAGGTCGCCTCCGGCATGGCGATCCACGCCAAATGGCGCCAGACCTATTTCTCCACCCCGTCCAGCCTGACGCATGACGCCTACCCATTCTGGTCGGGCGAGCTGTTCAACAAGGGCCGCAAGAAAGAGAACCGGGTGGAGGTCGACACCACCCACCGCAAACTCGCCAAAGGCTTTTTATGTTCCGACGGCCAGTGGCGCCAGATCGTCACCGTGGAAGATGCCGTCGCCGGGGGCTGTGACCTGTTCGACCTGAATCAGCTCAGGTTGGAATACAGCGACGACGAATACCTCAACCTCTTGATGTGCATGTTCATGGACGACACCGCCTCGGTGTTTCCGCTGGCCATGCTGCAACGGTGCATGGTCGATGCCTGGGAGGACTGGAGCGATTTCAAACCGTTCGCCACGCGCCCGTTCGGCTATCGCGAAGTATGGCTGGGTTATGACCCTTCGCTCACCGGCGACAGCGCCGGGCTGATCGTGCTGGCACCGCCACTGGTACCGGGCGGCAAGTTCCGCGTGCTGGAAAAACACCAGTGGCGCGGCATGGATTTCCAGGCGCAGGCCGACGCCATCAAGGGCATCACCGAACGCTACCGGGTGGGTTATATCGGCATCGATGCCACCGGGATCGGGCAGGGCGTGTACCAGCTGGTGAAACAGTTCTTCCCCGCCGCCGAACAGATCAGCTACTCCGCCGAAGTCAAAAGCCGCCTGGTGCTCAAGGCGTACGACGTGATCAGCAAAGGCCGACTCGAATTCGATGCGGGCTGGACCGATCTGGCCCAAGCCTTCATGGCGATCCGCAAGGCCATGACCACCAGCGGACGGCAAGTCACTTACGAAGCCGGACGTACCGACGAAACCGGCCATGCCGACCTGGCATGGGCCGCAATGCATGCCCTGTTGCACGAACCGCTGGAAGGCGTGACCGGCACCAACAGCGGCTTTATGGAGATGTGCTAATGAAACGCAAGACCACCCGGTCGCAAAGACCCACGACCAATACGTTGCTGCCAGCAACAAACCACACCCAGACCCCAAACCGTCCAGAAACGCCGGGCCGGATGGAAGCCTTCACCTTCGGTGAACCCGAGGCCGTGCTCGACCGGCGCGGCATTCTGGATTACCTGCAGTGCATGCAGAACGGCAAATGGTACGAGCCGCCGGTCAGCTTTGAAGGACTGGCCAAATCGTTCCGCGCCACGCCGCACCACAGCAGCCCGATCTATGTAAAACGCAACATCCTCGTGAGCAGCTATATCGTGCACCCGTTACTGAGCCGCACCGAGTTCTCACGCTTCGTCATCGACTACCTGGTATTCGGCAATGCCTATCTGGAACGCATCGATACTCAGACGGGCAAACCGCTAGCCCTGAAAGCCGCACTCGCCAAATACGTGCGCCGGGGCGTCACGCTGGACCGCTACTACTTTGTGCCCAATCTGGCCGACGCGCATGAGTTCAAAAAAGACAGCATCTTTCACCTGATCGAGCACGACATTGACCAGGAGGTGTACGGCCTGCCCGAATACCTCAGCGCGCTCAGCTCGGCCTGGCTTAACGAAAGCGCCACGCTGTTCCGCCGCCGCTACTACAAGAACGGCAGTCACGCCGGGTTCATCTTGTACATGACCGATGCCGCGCAGAACGAGCTGGACGTGGATAACCTGCGCACCGCCCTGAAGAACAGCAAGGGGCCAGGCAACTTCCGCAACCTGATGGTCTACGCACCCAACGGCAAGAAGGATGGCCTGCAACTGCTGCCCATCAGCGAAGTCGCCACCAAAGACGAATTCATGAACATCAAGAACGTCACCCGCGATGACCAGCTCGCCGCGCACCACGTGCCACCGCAACTGCTGGGCATCATCCCGGCCAATACCGGCGGCTTCGGCAACCCGACAGACTCGGCCAGGGTGTTTGCGCGCAACGAGCTGGAACCGCTGCAGGCCCGGTTCAAAGAGATCAACGAATGGCTGGGGGTGGAGGTGTTGCGCTTCAATCCATATGGTCTGGATGCCGCGATCAAGGAATGACTGATCACCAACGACAAACCGCCCGGCTGGGCGGTTTTTTATGCCTGACGATCCCCGCATGCAGGGCCATGCAAACGCCCGCTGCACGTTCGCACCGTCGCTGGTGGTCGTGCCTTGTCTGAACCTCTTGCAAATACGTGAACGCGGTTTGTACCGCCAGGGCGATGGGGTTCAAACCCCCGCGCGCCGCAATCGTCTCCCCGCCACGCCTGCCCGCTAAATGGGGCGCTTTTCGTGCAGTCTTGCACCCGGTGCGGAATTAGCCACAGTGCGGGCCGCGCGCAGGTTTTACGGGGTCCGGAAATCTTGCGGAATCTTGCACTTTCTTGCAGCAAACCAGAACAAACAGATCGGGCTCGCGTGGCCTGGTAATACCCAGCCAATCCGTTTGGTTACTGTTGTAAACAGATACACCCCCCCGCACCAAAATACCGTTCATCGTCATAAGCGACCGCTCATTCTCGCCCCCAAAAACTTACATTTGGTTTCGTGACACTATCTCGCGCCAAAAGCTGGTGCGGGATTGAGGTCAAAAACTGTGACTGTTCGCACATGCGGACCGGGCGGAAATGGGGAATGCGGTGCCATGAAGGTGGCCATTCCGGCTATGCAAAAAAAACAGAATAGGTATGAATGTGTTGGTTACTCGCTGGATGAAATGGATATTGGTGCAGGTCGCGCTTGCCATGACGGTCTGGAGCGGATCGGTATCCGCTACCGATGCAAACACTACCCGCGTTGAAACGGTGTTACCAATACTGGAAGCATTGATTACCCCAGATCCCTCCGGCAATACAGCGATGCGGTACGCCTCACCGCAGGCCGCGTGGGCTGCATACAACGCCTACATGAATACCCAACCACGCTGCACTGCACATCAGTGTTGGTGGATAGGCAATTTCGAGCCCTGCAATCCCCAGTATGGGTATATCTGGACGATGCCAATAATGTGGTGCCACGACACTAAGATTTATAATGAGGTTACAGGCGCGTTGATCCAGTCGACGAGGGGATCTGTTGTAGAAGCCACATACAGCGCATGCCCGAGTCAATTTACGTGGAATACCAATACAACTGGAAGCCCAACCAGTACCAGCTCTGTATATTTTTCACCGACCTGCACGCGTTATGTCTATGACCAGCAGATCCCGGTCTGCCACGGCACCTGCAAGCCCGCTACTGCCTTTGGGGATCCCATCTTTGCGCAGGATGGCACCAGCCGGGCATATGAAACAGACTATCGCGATCCTCACGGCTTGCTTGAGTTCACCCGGATTTACAGCAGTGACCGGATGGGGTTCGCCAATAACTACGGCACGGTGTTACTAACTCCCGCACAGCAGCCGACGGCATCCTGCTTTGCGGGGTATAGCTACTCTTATGGCCTGCTCACGCCACACTGCTTCCCCTACGTCACCACCACTGGTGAAATTCAGCTCAAGACCGCCTCAGGGGCACTGGAGCGTTTCTCTTGGAACGGCACCACTGCAACCCCGATCAATCCCTATCTGAAAGATCAGCTCACGCAGCAGGTGCAAAACGGGGCGACTATCTGGGTTTATCACGAAGCGGCAAGCGACCGTACGCTGACCTTTGATGCCGCCGGTAACCTGCGGCAGATCCTCGAACCCAATGGCCGTTTCCAGACGCTGACCTATGCGGCCCCGGGATCAAGCGTGCTGGTCGCTGTCACCGACAATTTCAACCGGTCGTTGCAGTTCACCTACGATGGCAACGGCAACCTGCTCACGCTGACAGATCCTGCCGGTCATGTGACCAGCTATCAATACGTCGGAGCGTCCTACACAGCGCCGTCGTGTTCCAATGCCAGTTGCTATCTGCTCAGTACGGTCACCTATCCCGATGGCGGTGTTAAAGCCTACCACTGGAATGAAGCTGCCAACGTGGTCAGCCCGCCGCAGTACGGCTACACCCTGCTGACCGGCATCAGCGATGAAAACGGCCAGCGTTATTCGGACACTAGCTACAACGGGTCTGGCACGACTAAAGCAGTATCGACCTGGCTGGCTGGCGGTGTGGCGAAGTACACGATCAGCAACTACACGCAATTTCATTCCGCCACCGTCACAGACCCGCTGGGTACGGCCCGGACCTTTACCTATGGCGATGCCCAGGGACTGGTCCGGTTGAGTTCAATGACGGGCGGGGCGTGCCCGGAATGCGAAGCACAGGCGCAGACCTTTGATACCAACGGCAACGTCGCCAGCCGCACCGATTTCAAAGGGAACAAGACCACCTACGTTTACGATCTGACCCGCAACCTCGAAACCAGCCGCACCGAAGCCGCCGGTACCGCGCAGGCCCGGACCATCACGACGATCTGGCACCCGACATTCCACCTGCCAGCGCAGATCACCGAGCCGAACCGGGTCACCAACTACACCTATGACGCGAACGGCAACCTGCTGACCAAGTCAGTTACTGCCAGCGGCAATACCCGCAGCTGGAACTACACGTACAACAACTTCGGCCAGGTGCTCACGGCGACTGATCCGGACAGCAACAAAACGACGTATACCTACGACACCAGCGGCAACCTGACCACGCTGACCGATGCCAGGGGCCACCTCACCCAGTTCACCAGCTATGACGCCAACGGCAATTTGCTGGTAATGACAGATCCCAACGGCAAGACCACCTCGTTTAGCTGGGATGCCCGCAACCGTCTGAAGAGTCGCCAGTCCGGTAGTGACCTGACCAGCTATACCTACGACCTCGTTGGCCAGCTGATCAGTGTGGTGTTTCCGGATAGTTCATCTGTTGCGTACACCTACGATGCCGCGCACCGCCTTACGAATATCGCCGACAGCCACGGCAACTGCATCGCCTACACGCTCAATGCCCTGGGTAACCGTACCCGCGAAGACGTGAGTGATCCGGCGGGCCAGCTGGCTGCCGCTCAGTCCCAAATCGTGACCAGCCAGACGTTGCCCAACAACGTGACCCAATAACCAGCATTTGAAATCACAGTCCAAATGACCATCAGAAAATTGACGTTTGCCAGCTTGATGAAATGGCTGCTGGTACTGGCGCTGTTTGCGATTGCAGGCCAGAGCCCCGCTGCGACCACGCGGGTGGAAAGGGTCATGACACCACTTCAGGTGGACGGTCTTCCGATGCCTCGTGAATATCAGGACTGGTTTTCTACGCCACAAGCTGCGTTTGACTATTACGTGGCCTACGCAACGGGACCTACGGTCTGTACCTCACAGTATTCTTCTTGCCAGTATCTAAACCTGAGCCCATGTGCACAGCAGAACAGTTACTCGTGGGGTATGCCCCAACGATGGTGCTATGACTATGTCATTTCAACCAAAGGGATCGTAGTTTCCAGCGGAAATACTGGCGAAATTTCGGCCACATACACCGGCTGTCCAATTGCAGGGGGCTGGACTCAGAACGATCACATGACGGGGAGCGGCAATACAAGCAGCCCTTTCATTAGATTCCCTGATTGTGAGCGCACGATCACCGATCAGCAGATTGCAACCTGCGACTGTGACAAGACGGGCATGGGAGATCCGATCTACCCGCAGGATGCAACCAAACGGCAAACCGACGTGGATTACCGGAGTAACGACGGCAGCCTTGTCTTTGCCCGGTCCTATCGGAGCGACCGGATGGGATTCCAGAATAACTACCAGACCGTATTCCTGCCCCCAAACCCGGCTTCGCCCGGCCTGACACCGGCAGCGCCAGATTCCACGGGAGGCTGTTTCAGCTCGGCATACAGCTACTGGGACCAAGCTATTGGCAATACCGTTTTCGTTCCTTTCTGCTTCAAGTATTTGGGCTCGTCAACCACAGCCCAGGTCATCAAGAGCGATGGTTTTGTCGCCCAGTTCAACTGGAGTGGTACGTCAGCGACGTCCGGCGAAGCCTATCTCAATGATCAGGTGGGCCAGACCCCGCTGCCCGACGGCACCACCGGCTGGACTTACTACGATGCACTTGCCGACCGGACATTGACGTTTGATACAAGCGGCAGACTACTGCGCATTCAGGAGCGCAATGGCCGGTACCAGGTAATGACCTGGTCGACTACAGGTACACCCAACGCAGTCGCGCCGGGAGCCGGTTTCCTGATTTCGGTCACCGACAACTTCAACCGGTCGCTGCAGTTTGCCTATGATGCACGTGGCAACATGACCACGCTGACCGACCCGGCAGGGCATCAAATCATCTACGGTTACGAAGCAGTGCCGCTATCGGTGCAAACGGTCGGTGGTTGCCAAGGCAAGGACTGCTACCGGCTCAGTACAGTGACCTATCCGGATGGTGGCGTTAAAACCTACCATTGGGGTGAAACGGCCAACATCACCAGCCCGCAGCAGGGAACCTACAACCTGCTGACCGGCGTGAGTGACGAAAACGGGCAGCGCTACTCCGATACCACCTACAAGGGGACCCAGGCGGTTTCGACTTTCCTGGCGGGTGGCGTCGATAAATACACTTTCAGCAATGTTACTGCCTACCAGACTACGACGGTCACCGACCCGCTGGGCACCGTCCGCACGTTTACCTGGGGCAATGCCCAAGGTCTGGTCAAACTGGCCACGGTCACCGGCGGTGCCTGCCCGCAATGTGAAGCCCAAGCCCAGACTTTCGACGCCAACGGAAACGTCGCCAGCCGCACCGACTTCAAGGGCATCAAGACCACCTATGTTTACGACCTGACCCGCAACCTGGAAACCAGCCGCACCGAAGCCGCCGGTACCGCACAGGCCCGGACCATCACGACGATCTGGCACCCGACATTCCACCTGCCAGCGCAGATCACTGAGCCGAGCCGGGTCACCAGCTACACCTATGACGCCAACGGCAACATGAGGACCAAGTCGGTCACAGCCAGCGGTGCCACCCGCTGCTGGAACTACACATATAACAATTTCGGCCAGGTGCTCACGGCAACTGATCCCGACAGCAACAAAACAACGTACACCTACGACACCAGCGGCAACCTGACCACGCTGACCGATGCCAAGGGCCACATCACCCAGTTCACCAGCTACGACGCCAACGGCAACCTGCTGGCGATGATTGACCCCAACGGCAAGACTACTTCGTTTACCTGGGACGCGCGCAACCGGCTCACGTCCCGCCAGTACGGCAGTGACCTCACCCGCTATACCTACGACCTGGTTGGCCAGCTCACGAGCGTGGTGTTCCCGGATGGGTTGTCAGTGGTCTACACCTACGATGCCGCGCACCGCCTGGCAAATATCGCCGACAGCCAGGGCAATAGCATCGCCTACACGCTGGATGCGGCAGGTAACCACATGCGCGAAGACGTGAGTGATCCGGCTAGCCAGTTAGCGACGGCGCTTGCCCAAATCGCTGCTAGTGCAAAAGTGCTGGATGTGCCCGGCACACTGAAATGAAAGGCATAAAAAAAAAGAATGCACGTTTAATAGTAGCAACACATGCAATCAATCGTGTGCACGATGCATTTCCTGAAACTTCAATTATCTGCAAGAGAAAATACTGAAATGCTGAAGAGATTCTTGTGGAGTCTATTTGTTTTATTTATGTGCTGCGACGGAGTCGCTCACGCCACAACTGTTAACGCCACAATTGCATTCTTAGGGAACGCTAGCAAGCCATATAACAGCTGCGCGCAAGTCAGCGCGTTCTATAGCGGGCTCGGATTGAACGCATCAGCGTGTACTCCAGATAAGGGAAATAACTGCGTCTACACATCATACGGGGTGAATGCCCCCACTAGTTCTGGGGGGTGCTCGGCAGCATCTTGTCCAGTTGGATACACTTATAGGTTAACAAATGACTGGATTGTCTGTGATTCACCCCAGTCGCCAGTTTGTGCAAATGGTCAGTTTCTGGGTTCGGTGAGTAATACATGTCGCCCAATTTGCAGCCCCGGCCAATACCTGAGCCGGGACAATAGTTGCAAGTCACTTTCATTGTGTACGTCGAGCCAAACTTGCGCAGTTCCGGTTGATGTTTCTGCTAATGCGGGACAGGGTTGCCCGACGACGGGTAATCCTGTAACGACGGCTACGGGAAACAAATATCAAGAAGAAACTGATTTTTCATGGTTAGGCATGACGCAATTTCATCGATTCTATAACTCTGAATCGAAGTTGAATGCTGGCCTTGGTGCAGGCTGGCGGCATACTTATTTGCGTCGTGTGACTCCCGCAACACAGAGCAGTTTCGGCGCCCCCCCTGCTGTTGATGTTGATCCCGACTGGAATGGGTATGTGGTCTCTGGCACTTCACCCACTTTCTATATTCTAGAGCGCGACGACGGTAAACGTCTGGCGTATGGCCTCTCGGGACAGCCGCAAGAAAATGCAGGAAAGGAATACCAGCTCACGATCAGCGCCGGTAGCTTTATTGTCGTTCATGCCAACACGACTGAAACGTATGACAGCGCCGGTACGCTTCTGCGAATAGATCAGCCCGATAGTGGCCCGTTATTCTTTACATACGATTCAAACAGAAAATTGTCGACCGTCGGGGATGCGCGAGGGCGGCAACTTGCTTTCTTGTATAGTGCAGGAGGGATGCTTGTCAGTATACAAGCGAACAACAAAACCGTCGTGAACTATGGATATGACTCCGGGCGCCTGTCATTTGCAAAATATCCCGATAATGCGATTCGCTCCTACAGTTATGAAGACAGTGTCAGTCCTTATCTGTTGACTGGCATCACTGATGAGAACGGGGTGCGCTATGCATCATGGACATATAACTCTGCCGGGCAGGCGGTATCGACACAGCACGCTGGCGGAGTAAGTTTCTATCGGCTTTCTTTTGGGAGTGTTGATGCTGCCAATGGCTACACCGATGTGATTGATCCTCTTGGGTCGGTGAGACGTTATTCCTTTACGAGTGTTGCCGGCCAGTCACTTCTAACCGGGATTAGTCAACCCGCAGGTTTGGGTTGCAGTGCGACAGTTAGTGGCCAGACATTTGATGCCAATGGCAATGTCACCAGCCGTACAAATTTTAATGGCAGCAAGACTACCTTCGTTTACGACCTGAACCGTAATCTGGAGACTAGCCGCACTGAAGCCGCCAGTACCGCACAGGCGCGGACCATCACCACAAACTGGCATCCGACTTTTAGTTTGCCTGCACAGATCACCGAGACCAATCAGGTGACGAGCTTCAGCTATGACACCAATGGCAATCTGCTGTCCAAATCAGTGGCTGCAAGCGGAAAAAGCCGTAGCTGGAACTACACCTACAACAGCTTCGGCCAGGTGCTCACTGCCACTGACCCGGACAGCAACAAGACGTCGTACACCTACGACACCAGCGGCAACCTGACCAGACTGACCGATGCCAAAGGCCACATCACCCAGTTCACCAGCTACGACGCCAATGGCAACCTGCTGGCGATGACCGACCCAAACGGCAAGGTCACCACGTTGACCTGGGATGCACGTAATCGCCTGAAGAGTCGCCAGTCCGGCAGTGAGCTGACCAGCTACACCTACGACCTGGTCGGCCAGCTCACCAGTGTGGTGTTCCCGGATGGTTCATCGGTTTCGTATACCTACGACCCGGCGCACCGGCTGACGAACATCACCGACAGCCACGGCAACAGCATCGCCTACACGCTGGATGCAGCAGGCAACCACCTTCGCGAAGACGTGAGCGATCCGGCTGGCCAGCTGGCTGCTGCACAGACGCAAGTCACTGCCAGCCAGACCCTGCCGAACGGGGTGACCCAATGAATCGTACCTCCCAATCAAAACAAGATCCCGCTCAGGAAACCGTGATGCGTCAACCTGCCCGCAACACCCGAACCATGACCGCGCTGGCCACCGTCGCCGCCACCCTGATCGGCGGCACGCTATTGCTACACCCTGCCGGAGCACGCGCTGACACCGGCAGTTGCACTGCCTGGAGCAGCAGTGCCAGCTACAACACCGCTGACTGCGTGACCTACAACGGCGAGCAGTACACGGCCAATTTCGCCAATACCGGCGACAATCCGTCGACCAACTCGGGCTCCACGCAGCCATGGACCGACAACGGCCCCGCGACCACCCCGACTCCGACTCCGGCTGCAACGCCGACGCCATCTCCGACGGCGACACCGACCCCTGCGCCGACACCGACACCGACCGCAACTCCGGTTCCAACGCCAGCACCAACTCCCGCTGCCACGCCAACCCCGGCACCGGTATTGCCCACTCACGTCCCGGTGGTCAGCACCTATAAAACCTACGACGCACTGGGCCGTCTGGTCACCGTCATGGACGGCAAGGGTTACCAGACCACCTATACCTACGATGCCAACGGCAACCGCCTGACGCAGAAGGATGCACTGGGCCGCACCACCAGCTACGCCTATGACGCACTGAACCGCCTCATCCAGATCACCGATGCGAACGGCAAGATCTCCACCCTGAGCTACGATGCCAACGACCACCTGGTCTCGGTGACTGATCCGCTGGGTTTCGTTACGAAGTACACCTATGACGGCCTGGACAACCTGCTCAGCCTGGTCAGCCCGGATACCGGCACCACCAGCTACACCCAGGATGCCGCAGGCAACGTCAAGACGAAGACCGATGCCCGTGGCAAGACCGGCACCTACACCTACGATGCGCTGAACCGCGTCACCTCAGTCGCCTGGGGTGACCAGACCTGGACCTACAACTGGGATACCGCCAGCAACGGCATCGGCAGGCTGGGCAGCTTTACCGATCCCGACGGCACCACCAGCTACAGCTACGACACGCTCGGCCATGTCACCGCCAGCAGCCGCGTGACCGCATCACTGACCCAGACCGTCGGCTACAGCTGGGGCGCAGGCAATCGCCTTGCCGGGATCACCTATCCCTCCGGCCTGCAGGTCGTCTATAGCTGGAACAACGGTGTCATCACCGGCGTCACCGTCAACGGCAACCCGCTGGCGAGCAACATCCTGTACCAGGCCTGGAGCGCACCGCTGTCATGGAGCTGGGGCAACGGCCAGACCTGGGCACGTACCGGCGATGCTACCGGTCGTACTGCAGGCCAGACCACCGGCGATGCAGTGCGTACCTACCAGTACGATGGCACCGGCAGCATCACCGATATTGCCGACAACACCCACCCGCAACTGGAACAGATCTTCCAGTACGACAACCTGGATCGCGTCATCCTCGGCAACACGGCTGGTGTCGCCTACAACTATGGCTACGACTACGACGGCAACCGCACCAGCCGCAGCAACGGCAGCAGTGTTTCGACCTACCACTACGATCCGGCCAGCAACAAGCTGACCTTGATCACCGGCAGCAATGCCAACGGTTACGGCTATGACAGTTCGGG
This sequence comes from Silvimonas sp., assembly GCF_031291215.1. Classification (NCBI taxonomy): domain Bacteria; kingdom Pseudomonadati; phylum Pseudomonadota; class Betaproteobacteria; order Neisseriales; family Chitinibacteraceae; genus Silvimonas; species Silvimonas sp. The sequence goes on along the minus strand of NZ_JARLJK010000144.1, from coordinate 90,136 downwards.
CAACCAGACCAGCGCCTCCGGTGTAACCAACACCTACAACAACGCCGGTCGCCTGACCGCCACCCAGACCACCTACGGCACCGGCCAGTACAGCTACAACGCCCTCGGCCAGCGGCTCCAGAAAACCAGTGCCGCCGGTACGGTCCGCTTCGTCTACGACGAAGCCGGTCACCTGCTCGGCGAGTACATGAGCAACGGCACCCCGATCCAGGAAACCGTCTACCTCGGTGACTGGCCGATTGCCACCGTGCGCACCGTCAGCAATGTGGCTACTGCCTACTACGTCTGGCCCGACCACCTGGGCACGCCACGCCAGGTCACCGACCCGGCCAGCAACAAGGTCCTCTGGCGCTGGGACAGTGAAGCCTTCGGCGACACCACCCCGAACCAGGATCCGCAAGGCAGCGGCCAGCAGTTCGTGTACAACCTGCGTTTCCCCGGCCAGTACTGGGATGCTGAAGGGTACCGCGCCTACAACTACAACCGGGACTATGATGCGACGACTGGGCGCTATGTTGAGAGTGATCCGATTGGGCTGGCGGGGGGGGGTTTCTCCACGTATGCATACACATCCGGAAACCCCACTGGGTATATCGACCCACTTGGACTGGCGGGAACAATTCCAGGTCCTCGTGTAGCCGGGAATTTGTATGGAGCACCCAAATTCGGGCCGAACGTTCGTCCGGGAATGGCAGTTCCGCCTGAGTTGCAAAACCCTGAGATGGCGGAAAAGCTCGATAATTTGTCCAATATCATCGACCCTACAAGCTGGGGAGATACGAGCTTTTTGCCTCCGCAGCGAATCCAGAGCGTCTGCACGAAGTATTTGTGCAAAAACGATCAAAGTCCCGCTCTGGCATGTGGAGCGGCGCCCCCGGAGGTAATTGTCGCGCCCCCAATCTTGTCCAATGGGACTTCATGTCGTTGCATTGAGTCGAAAGACGATCTTTATCAGCCCTCTTGGAAGGATGTACTTGGCTTATGAGTAAAAAATTGAAATATGCTTTAGTCGGCATGGTTGTCATTTTTGGCATAGCCGCGTTTTTCATGTTTAACAAATACTCCACAAATAAGCACTTGATTCTGGGCATAGAAAAGAATGATCAAGTGTTGATAAAGACCGAACTCGCTAAAGGTGCTGACCCCAATTTTCGGATTGAGGGAGGCGAGCCACTTATTGTTTACGCATCGAATAAAGGACAAGCAGATACTGTCCAGCTTTTGCTTAGCTTCGGTGCGGATGCCAATGCAACCAATGCCAACGGCTGGAGTGCGATTCAGCATGCCGCAGCACAGGGTTATTTAGAGATAGTCAAGGTATTGGTGGGCAAGGGAGTAAGCGTTGACACCCATGGTCAGATAGCAACGCCTCTATTGCTGGCCGCTGCTAACGGGAAGTTGGATGTGGTCGAATTCCTGCTTGCAAGTGATGCAAATCCAAAAATCGCCGACATGGGTGGTGCAACGCCATTGGATGCTGCTGTAGCTGGCGAGTATCAGGCTCATCAGAAGAATGCGGCGGAGGACGAGACCAAATTCCGGAAAATTCAGGAAGTCTTGATCCAAGGAAAGCCTCTTTTGAAATAGGCTAGGACGGACCAAGGATGATTGTTCGCCACTGCAAACTACCTATGCATACGTGGGCGCAAATCCTGTTGGTTATTCAGATCCGTTGGGATTAGCCAGGCACGATCCAAATAGCGCGTATTGCAAAAATTTGCAGCAAAAGCTCGCGAATGTTCGTGGCGGCCTTGATAAGCGATGGCAGGAGTTGCAGGCTGATGCCCAAGCCCTGCCCCAATATATAGGGCCAGGGGAAAGCTTTTATCAAACTCGCAGGGGCCATCAAACGCTAATTAATCGGGAAGATCAGAACCTACGTGATCTTGAGAAAAAATATGATGACGAATGTGGTGGGCCACCGCCTCCACCTGCTCCTGCAGCCTGCTCAAATGAGAGCAGTGTGCCGACTTGGACTAAAGTCGTTGGAACGAGCGCGGCCGTTGGTGCTGCTACAGCCTGCGCATTGGCCGAACCATGTGGTGCTATAGTCGGTGGCGCTGCCGCGCTTGGCGCTTTGGGTACAGCACTGAGTCAATAAGATGATCTGGAATATGGAAAATATAAAAGCAGCGTTGTATGAAGCAGAGGGAAAGGGAGCAAGGAAGCTTATTAAGGAATTGGCTTCCTCGTGTGAGGACTTTGCACTTGCGCAAGAGGTGTTCCCTGAGGAGTGCATGGATTTAATCGTCGAAATATTGTCAGAAGAACGACTTTTCACCAAATCTGGTATAGATGTTTTTTTGCTAAAAACTTCGACTGATATGTATCGGCTTTCCGAGGGGCAGAAAGCTAGGCTATTGAAAGCTATTTTTGAAAACTACAGTAGGTATGCGGATATCGATATGTGCTGGCTGCTTGGGGACTTGATTGCCCGCTCCTACGACAGATTAACTGTGCTGAGTACCTTTCGCAGTCTGTTCTCGACTGCGACAAATCAAGGTAAAGAAGGCATTGCGCTGGGGCTAGACGTTCTCGCCCGGCAATCAATGCAAGACGCTCCCCTGATGAAAGAAATTGATGAAATACTCCACCTATAAAAGTCGCTCCGTAACTTGGGCCGTGTGACGAATATGTGCCGAGCCCATCCGTGCAGCATTGATCAGGAATAAGCAAAAACCAGCATTTACCGTTTGCGGCAGCAAAATAGGCTTTAAAATTCAATTGGTTATAATTGGTTTGCGGCCTCTTAATCCGTAGGTCGAGTGTTCGAGCCACTCACAACCCACCAATAGATTCAAGCACTTAGGCCACTCTGCGGAGTGGCCTTTTTGTTTTCTGGTTTTCATATACGGCTGGTGCGCGGCTCACGGGCCCATATCCAGCAGCACACGGCGAGCCGCTTCCATGACGGCTTGAACCTCGCGCAGGCGGACAAACGTCGCTCACCAAAGCAAACCATGCCGGGCGACATTAACCTCTTCGAAGTCCGTGGTCCGCTGGATGATTTCCACGGCTGTCAGAAATCTATCAAAACGCCCGCCGCCCTTATCTCGCCGCCCGCCACGACACAAATCAGGTGCAATGTTGCGGCGCAGTAGGGCTTCAGTTACGATCCAGACCCCTTCCGCGCTGCTGCCATCGTCATGTCCTCATTGCCCTCTGCTCCCGCTGGAGTGACCCGCTACGCGGAACTTGAAAGCCTGCGCGGGCTGGCGGCGTTGCTGGTAGTGCTGTTCCATATTCCGGGCTGGAATAGCTGGTTGCATGACGTAGCGATCATCCGCAATGGCGCGCTGATGGTGCAGTTGTTTTTTGTGTTGTCCGGCTTTGTGATGTACACCGCGTATGGCCAGAAACTGCAATCGGGAGGCGCCGTATTGCGCTTTCAGTTTTTGCGGCTGGGGCGTTTATACCCGGTACATCTGGTGATGTTGGCCGCATTTCTGCTGATGGAATTCCTTAAATATCCGTTGCTGCAGATGGGCTACAACCTGGGCGATCCATTTGTCGCCAACACTTGGCACGCATTCTTCCAGCAACTGTTGCTGATCCAGGCCATCGGCCCGAATAACGCCGGCTTCACTTTTAATGGGCCAGCATGGTCGATCAGCGTGGAGTTTTATACTTACCTGCTGTTTGCGGGCGTGGTGTGTCTGTTACCGCGCTTCAAGCTTTGGGTATGTGCCGCGCTGGCGCTCGGCGCGATGTACATGATGTGGGCAAAGGTTGGCGCGGATTACGTCAACCTGGTGTGGTGCGTGGCCGGATTCTTTCTGGGCTGCCTGATTGCCGCGCTGGTGCAGGCGCGGGCGCCGGTTTTACCCGCCTTTACGCCGTGGCTGGCCTTGGCGTTATTGCTGGCGTTTCTGCAGTTTAACCATAGCGTGCGCAACGATGTGGCGATCTTCCCTTTATCCGGGTTGCTGATTCTTGGCATTGTCTGCGGCCGCCCTGGCGCGTTTCAACGCGTGTTGCGCGCGCGTGCGCTGCAATGGCTGGGCGAGCATTCTTATGCCATCTATATGGTGCATGCCTTTGTGCTGAATCTGTTCTTGCTCGCGTTATTTTACGGCTTGCCGCAACGTATTCAGGATGATGGCACCAATTTGCCGCATCTATATCTGGCCGAAGCATTAGTCGTATATCTCGTCTTCCTGGCCGTCACCTTGGGTGCGGCTGTCGTATTGCATCGCTATGTTGAAACACCGTGGCGCGCCCGCAGCCGGAAGTGGGTGCAGCATGGGTCGGCCCAGTGGTGGGTGTGGGGAGCGCTGGCGCTGTTTTGCGGCATGCAATATTTGAACAGGTGATTGTATCGGTCGATCTGGATTCAAGCGGCTTACTTGAAACAGAAAAACCACATCACGGGCACCCCGGTTTTGAAGAACGCCTGCCACCCATGCGTCCCCCCCCCCCACATTTTTCCAGGCACCAGCCCGCTTCCGGATCTCACATCCTTATGGCACGTGCATATGCCGGATACCGTCTGACAAGTTCATCTGCCAGTTGCGTTTCAACCGCTCTGTCGACGTCAACAAACTCCATGCCGATCCTGAAGCAACGAGCGGCAGAGTCGTGAACGGTATGGATTACCCGTGCCTTGAACCGGAGCACCAAGGGTTGGCCACCCATGGCAGCGGGTACCTGGGGCGGAATTTCCAGGTAAAGTTCGTTGAAGCTGCCGGGTTGCATCGTGTGTTCGCCGTGTACCGAAATGCCAAAGAGCGAGACGTTCACGGTGCGCCCAAGATGTTTGCGGCTTTCCTCAAGTACCGCAACGCGCCAGCGCGCGGGGCAACTGGCCGCCCGGCCTTGATCCAGTTCCGGGCTTCTCGAATAGCTGCTGACTGCATCCATGTTTTTGTTTTATTCAGTGCCAGACTCAGTCCGGGCTTAATATTTTTGACTGCGAAGAGCGCACCAGCAGGCGCACGGCCTGGCTGATTTGACCGGGCCGATGCGCAAATTTATGCCGGGCTTGGTGCGCGAGTGTGGCCTCCCCTAACCAGCCACAAGAGATCAATCATTCACTAGTTATGCCGCCAAAAGCAAACGTAATGCAGGCTTTTAATGGCGTTGGCATAAATATGCGGGTTGCCCGTTGTTTTTTTGTCTCTCCCTCGCAATCGGATATGACCTATGTCATGGCGCGGGTAAGCAGCGCTCTGCTAGTTACGCCAGCGCTTTGACCCATGACGATGACGGGTTTTCCCACTCATCTGCCAGACTCAGGATTTGAAGTAGTGCTCTGATTGCTGCAGGTCGGCCAGCAACCCAGGCTGCGCTGGCTGCCAACCCAGTTGCTCCCGAGTCCGCTCGCTAGAGGCGGGGCCGTCGATTTGGGCGAACGCGGCAAGCCAGCCAAAGTGTTCCGCAGCTTCTGCTGGCGACTTGCTGACCACCGGCACGTTCAGACGTTTGCCGATGACTTCTGCGATGTCCCGGAACGCAATTTCTTGCTCATCAACGCCGTGATACCTCGCCCCAGGAGTGCCTTTTTCAAGTGCGAGACGGTAAAGGCGTGCTGCATCCAGCCGATGTACCGCAGTCCAGCGATTCAGCCCGTCACCCACGTAGGCAGACACGCCTTTTTCGCGGGCGATATTGATCAGCATGGGAACAAACCCGTGGTCAGTGTCGCCATGCACCGAAGGCGAAAGACGTACGCCCGCTACGTCGACGCCCTGTGCTGTGAGCGCCTGGGCAGCTTCTTCCGTGGCAACGCGAGGCATCTCGCTGGAGGTCATGGCCAGCACGGTGTCTTCGGTAGCAAGGCGGCCCGGCGAAAGTAGCAATGTGCCGGAGGTTACGATCAAACGACGTTCAGAACCTACCAGTGCTGAGCCCAATGCTTCGATGGCGTGCCGCTCGATCTCGCAGACGGCTTTGAAGTTATGGAAATCATGAATGAAACCGGTGTGGATCACGCCGTCGGCGGCCGCCGCCCCGCTGCGCAGGCTGTCCAGATCTTGCAGCTCGCCACGATGCACCTGAGCTCCCGCTGCGCCCAGCGACTGTGCCGCAGCATCGCTGCGCGCCAGCCCCAACACCTGATGGCCTGCGCCGATCAGCTCCCGTACCACGGCAGAACCAACAAAACCCGTAGCTCCTGTCACGAATACACGCATGAAATAACCCCTCTTATGCACAAATGGATGACTGCCAAGGCAGTCGCGTATGGGCAAGATAGGCCGTTGAAGAAATACGGTCCATAAGATAGAGTCCGTTTTTTCTTTGTGATCGTCCGGGTTCATCATGGATGCACTATCAGATGTGTTGTCTCTTCTGAAATTGCGCAGCTATGCATCAGGTGGCTTTGAGATGGGCGGAGACTGGTCTATCCGGTTTTCCGCCTACGAAGGCATCAAGTGTTATGCCGTGGTTTCGGGCCAATGCTGGCTGGCGCTTGATGGCGAAGCCGAGCCAGTATTGCTGACTGCTGGCGACTGCTTTTTGCTGCCGCGTGGGCGGCCTTTCCGTTTGGCGAGTGACTTGAGCTTGCCTTCAATTGATGCCAGTACCATTACGCCAGCCACGCGCAACGGCAACATTGTGTCGTGGAACGGCGGCCGGGATTTCCTCGGGGTGGGCGGGCACTTCGCCCTCGCGGCGAACCATGCCAGCCTGTTGCTGGGTGTGTTGCCATCTATCGTGCATATCCGCAAAGAGTCGGACAGGGCGGCCTTGCGCTGGTCGCTGGAACGGATGCGGCTGGAGTTGCGTGAGCGCCAACCTGGCGGCTTTTTGGTGGCCCAGCATCTGGCCAGCATGCTGCTGGTCCAGGCATTGCGCCTGTATCTGGCCGAAGGGGTCAGCGGCGGCGTTGGTTGGCTGTTCGCGCTGGCCGACAAACAAATGAGTGCCGCCATCAACGCCCTGCATGCCGACCCGGCGCATCGCTGGACGTTGCAAGAACTGGCCGGACATGCGGGCATGTCCCGCTCAACCTTTGCGCTGCGCTTCAAAGAGACGGTCGGCGAAGCGCCCATGGAATACCTGACTCGTTGGCGCATGTTGCTGGCGGGCGACCGGCTGTTGAATTCACGCGAAGCGGTATCCACCATTGCGCTGTCGCTGGGCTACGAATCCGATAGTGCTTTCAGCACCGCATTCAAGCGGGTAATGGGCTGTTCGCCGCGACAATATGGCCGTGGTCAGGAGCCGGTGCCCACGTCCGCAGTCACCGCCGGGTAATTCGTACACATCAGCAAAGAGTGTGGATCAGCCCGGTGAAGGGCTAATGCCCAAGCCCTTTACTTGCACGGATCAACATCCAGCGCGCGCTGCACAGACGTTGAGTCAATGCCAGACGCTTTGGGTGGCGCGAGCGTTCGTGCGACGGCTAACTGATACCACGGGGATGGATGCGCCTGGTCTTCAGCCCAGGCAGACCACGTCAATTTGATCACGTGGTCATCGGTTTGCCCGATCACTTGGGCAAACAGCTCGGGCCATGTGGGCAGCGCGAACTGGTCATCTGCGACCACTTCAGGCACTGCGGGTGCGCCAAACGTCGCCCAGGCTGCGCAGAAGGCAATCCAGGCAGCGGGTAACAAACTGCGGGCAGTCGGCGGGGGGAGATGATCGCAAATCACGCGCAGCGCGTGGGTGCTGGTTACCAGATGCAAGGCGGTAAAGTCATGCGTGCAAGCGTAGATGGCGATAGCGGCATGCGCCATTTCCTGCATCAATTGGCTGCTGTCGGGCGCAACGGTGAGCGTGTCGATAAAGCGCCGGTCTGCTGCCACCGCCTGCACTTTGCTGGTGATCATCCGGCCTTCGGGTTTCAGCTCGCGCAAGGGTCCAGACATCTCGGCCAGTTGCTGATTAACGTTCACGGAACGCGCAGCGGGCAAGGTGCCCGCATTGATCGGCAGATAGTCCCTGACATAGGTCGCGAGGCCCGCCGCAATTTCGCCGGTATGCCCGACGTCCAGTCCGTGTGCAATGCGGATAATGGCGTGAAAAGCGACGGTGGCGGGGGCAAAGGGCAGGCTGCCAAAAACTTCCGCCATGACGACCGCGGCACCTTCGCGAGCCAGCCGTTGTTCAAAGTACAAGCTGACCGACAAAAACCGGCCCGGTTGATTTAAATGTTCGCGCCAGCCATTAGCTGGCTGTCCGGTTTCCATTTCCAGAAACGGCAGGCGTGCGATATGTCTGGCGTTGAACGATTCAAGTTGCGCTGCATCGGCCCCCAATCGGTAAAGCGCGGCCAGCGCCATCGGTAGGTGATTGCTGGTGCCGCGTGCCGCCAGCCAACCGCGATTGGCATCCAGCAAGCGAAACAAGGTTTGGGTCGTTGCGGTTTGTGGTGTTGTCATGGCCGTCTCCAGTTGAGATGCGGCCAGTATGAAAGTTCAAGTTAACTTGAATGCAAGGCATTCTTTGCTTAGGTCATTGGCCTGTGGAGATACGCATGCAGGCCATCAGGATCGCCGCTCATGGCTATCGTTTCATGCCTCCCGGCAGGCTGCGCTAACTAACGCGCCGGGCGCGACGGCGGCAGCCCAAACCACGGCAGCACGCTGCTTTCAAAGCGGGTTATCGCCTGGATCTGCTCACCCGCAAGCGTCAGGACGAACAGGCCGACCCCCGGCTGAATGTCCGTGGGCGTGGGCAGATAAAGACCGAACGCTGGTTGACCGTTGGCCCGCGTAGGCACGAGCTGGAAGCGCCGCCCCGCACCGAATATCGCGGCGCAGAAGCGGGCTGCATCGGCGCGGCCCAGATATTCGAAAGGCATCGGCGGCATTGAAATGAACGCATCGTCGGTCAGCATTGCTACCAGCGCGTCCAGATCGGCGGCCTCGTAGGCACTGACGAATTTCGCCACCACCGCATTCTCGGTCGATGAATTCGGGGCGGGCGGCAGTTGGCTATCCGCAGGTGGAGACCAGTGGCGCTGCAAGCTGGATCGGGCCCGCTTGAGCGCACTGTTGATCGATTCGACGGTGGCATCCAGCATCTGGGCGACCTCATCTGCCTGAAATCCGAGGACGTCGCGCAAGATCAAGACCGCAATCTGGCGTGGCGGCAGCAATTGCAGTGCCGTCACAAAGGCCAGCGAAATGGATTCGCTCTGCTCGTAGCGGGCCTCCGGGCCAAGGATCACGCCGGTTGTTTCCTCAAGCTCGGCGTCCGGGATGGGTTCGAGCCAGACCACTTCGCCCAGCCGCGTGGGTTCAGGCCGCGCCACGCCGGGCACATCCCATTCTTTGGGCGGACGTCGATTGGCGGCGCGCAGCACATTGAGACACCTGTTGGTGGCAATCCGGTAGAGCCAGGTGCGCAGTGACGAACGCCCCTCGAATCCGCCCAAGCCTTGCCACGCAGCCACCAACGTATCTTGCATGGCGTCTTCTGAATCCTGAAATGATCCGAGCATGCGGTAGCAATGCACGCGCAGTTCCCGGTGATGCGGGCCGGTTAATGTGCCGAACGCATCACCATCGCCCGCTCGCGCTTTTAGGAGCAGTTCGGCGGTCGCGTCGTCTTTTGCCAGCGTCTTGCCATTCTGCATGCCCGTTCCTTGTCGCGGTCCTGTCCTGTTATAGCCCATCGCGTTGCAGAGAAAACTTCTGCTACGGCACCGCCCAGTTCTGGCATGTCGCGGTGTCTATACGGTCGACGGCGCCAACTATCCACATGCGGATTGTGAAAGCGGCAGCCAGATGCGGGTGCGCTCGGTCGTCGGTCACAACCCTTGAATGGAAAGGAGTTTGCAATGCTGAAGAATAAAGTTGCGGTGATTTATGGCGCTGGCGGTGCAATCGGTGGCGCAGTTGCCCGCGCGTTTGCGCGTGAAGGTGCCAAGGTGTTTCTGAGTGGCCATCAACTGGCACCCGTCGAGGCGCTTGCCAGCGAGATCGTTGCCAGTGACCGATTTGCCGAAGCAGCTGCGGTGGATGCACTGGATGAGAAGGCGCTGGAGCAGCATATGCAGTCGGTGATTGCCAAGGCGGGGCGTGTCGATATCTCGTTCAATGCCATCGGCGTTGCCCCGAAGGAGATTCTGGGCGTGCCGCTGGCCGATATGGATACCGAGCATTTCCTGCTACCGATTACGCGCTATACGAAGTCGTATTTCCTGACCGCCCGTATCGCCGCCCGGTACATGATTCCCAACAAATCGGGCGTGATCATGACGGTGACCGCAATCCCGGCGCGCAGTGGTACGCCAACCAACGGCGGCTATGGCGCGGCTCAGGCGGCGAAGGAGGCGTTGACTCGCGATCTGTCGTGCGAACTTGCCCGCCACGGCATCCGGGTGCTCAGCCTGCGACCGCACGGTATTCCCGAGACAGCAACAATGAGGGAGGTCTTTGATGCCAAATTCAAGGCAGGGGAAATGAGTTGGGAGCAGTTTAGGAACTATCTCGCGAGTACGACCCACCCGCGCCGGACCATGGTGCTGGCGGAGGTGGCAAATGCGGCAGCATTTATGGCATCTGACGGCGCAAGCGGAATGACCGGAACCGCAGTGAACCTAAGCATGGGCGCACTGGATGATTAGCGATTGGCGATGAGTGGAGTGATTCACTAACTTGAGCCGTGGTTCATCCGGAGCAGTTTTTTCAAAACAAAGCCCGGATGAATCCTTTCTCCACGTCAGCTGGCCCGCGCGGTCCGCAACCCAATATCGCAGCGGAAGTGGGCAACCCATGGCTGGTGCGCCGCCAGTCGCACGCCTGCCACAAACCCGCCAGTCATCGGCATTCGCCGACATATGGCATCCTCGCCAACGGCAAGCCACCTATCTTGAAAGCTGGCTCGAAGAAGAAATCCAGGCGTCACGGTAGACATTCAGTTCTGCTGACAATGGAGCTCCCCCATGTCAATCCAGCCGGTCAAAGCGTGGTTGATCGCCATCGCTGGCGCGCTTTCCGCTTGCCTCTCGCTCGCTGCGCCACCACCTGCGGCGACCCCTGCCTCAGCGCCCGGTCAAGAGCGCATTTTTGGTGAGTTGCCCTACAAAAATCCGGTTTATCACGGTGACCTCGACGGCATGGTCAAGCGGCGCATCATCCGGGTGCTGGTGGTGCCTTCGAAGACCAATTACTGGGTTGAAAACGGCAAGCAACGCGGCGCAACGTATGAAGCGCTGAAAGCCTTCGAAGACAGCCTGAATGCGCAACTCAAGACCAAAAAAATCAAGGTGATGGTCTTCTTTGTGCCAACCCGCCGCGACCAGATCATTCCGGCGCTGCTGGCAGGACGGGCCGACATTGCCGCCGCCGCCCTGACCATTACGCCGGAGCGGCTCAAACAAGTCGACTTCACTGCGCCGACCTACGAGAACGTCAACGAGATCATCGTTACCGGCCCCGATGCGCCCAAACTGGGCAAGGTCGAAGACCTCGCCGGCCAGTCTTTATACGTGCGCAAATCATCCAGTTACTGGCAACACTTGCAGGAGCTTAACCAGCGCTTCGCCAAGGAAAAGCGCCCGCAAATCAAATTGATCCCTGCCGCCGAGCAGCTTGAGGATGAAGACCTGCTGGAAATGGTCGGCAGCGGGCTACTCAAAATGACGGTGGTTGACGACTACAAGGCCAAACTGTGGGCGCGCGTGCTGCCCAAACTGCAATTGCGCCCGGAGCTTGCGGTGAATACGGGGGGCCAGATCGCGCTGATGATGCGCAAGAACAGCCCGCAGCTGAAAGCCAGCCTGGATGACTTTATCAAAACGCACGGGCAGGGCACATCGTTTGGCAACACGATCTTCAAGCGTTACCTGTCCGAGCAGAACTTCGTCAAAAATGCGCTTGAAGATGATGATCTTGGCCGGTTTGAGGCCATCAAGCCCATCTTTATCAAGTACGGCAAGCAGTACCACATGAACTATCTTTTGATGATGGCGCAGGGCTACCAGGAGTCCAGACTTGATCAAAAGGCGCGCAGCCATGTCGGGGCGATTGGCGTCATGCAACTGATGCCGGCCACGGGCAAGTCGATGAATGTGGGGGACATACGCAAGCTTGATGCGAACGTGCACGCCGGGGTCAAGTACATCCGCTTCATGATCGACCAGTATTACGCCAATGAGCCCATGGACACCCTCAACAAAGGGTTGTTTGCATTCGCCTCGTACAACGCCGGTGCTGGCCGTATCCAGCAAATGCGCAGTTTGGCAAAACAGCGCGGGCTTGATCCGAATAAATGGTTTAACAATGTTGAAACTGTGGTCGCAGAAAAAGTCGGGGCCGAGACCGTCACCTACGTCAGCAACATCTTCAAGTACTACATCGCCTACACCTTGTTGATAAAGGCCGAGGAAGAACGCGACACGGCGAAAAAGACCGTTGCGCCACCGGCAGCGGCTTAGCAGACGCTGTTCTTCGCCCGAACATCAAGCGCCCTTCCAACGCGCGGTTGTTGTTCAGCCACGCCCATCCAGGCCGGTGGATATAACCCGTGCCAGTTATCCTGAGTTTTTATCCCGGTTGTGTGCCGATGCTGTGAAAGTTAAAGTTAACTTCAGTGCGGTTGGCCGGTGCGACAGCCCTTTGTCGCCGCTACCTGCAAGAGACTAGCCATGCAGCCAAATGGATTGATCAGTATCGGCGAAGTAGCCCGACGTTCTGGTGTAGCCGCCAGTGCATTGCGCTTTTACGAAGAAGAAGGCCTGATCCACAGCACCCGATTACCCGGTCAGCAAAGGCAGTTTTCGCGAGATGTACTGCGCCGGGTGGCGTTTATCCGGGTGGCGCAAGGGGTGGGGCTGAGCTTGCAGGAAATCGCCGCCGCTCTGGCTACCTTGCCAGCGCAACGCACGCCAACACCAGCCGACTGGAATGAACTGGCGCAAGGTTGGCGAGGGCGGCTGCAAGAGCGCATCGACACCCTGACCGCGTTGCGCGACCAGCTCGGCGCTTGCATCGGCTGCGGCTGCCTTTCTTTGCAGTCGTGCGCGCTGTACAACCCGGGAGATATCGCAGCAAGCAAAGGCAATGGCCCGCGCTATTTGCTGGGTGACCGGCCGGGCATCGCGCCGCCCGGCAAGGGGCGCTGACTGTTTGCGTGGCTTGTGAGCCGTCGCAGCACCGGCCAGACACCGCCGTAATACCGGCGTTGCGCCCGTTCGGCACCAATTGAAGATTGAAACGGGTCGGGGACTCAGCATAAAGCCTGCGCGATCAGGCTCTGGCGAAATGGGCATCCACCAGTGGTGCCAGTTCTTGCGCGTGTACCTGCGCCAGATCGTGCATGCCGCCCGCCACAACATGCAGCTGTGCATTGGGCAGCAGTTGTTCCAGCTTTTGTCCCACTGCCACCGGGCTGATCGGGTCGGCATCACCCCACAGCAGTAACACCGGAGCACTGATGTGCCGCAGCCTGGCCGTCAGATCGTGCCTGGAAGCGACAAACCAGTTCGGCCTGTGCGGATTGGCCTTGATGAAGTCTTCCCGCCAGTCCACTGCACCCAGCCTGCGTGTATCCAGCCCGCCTGAAGTCACCGTCAGCACTAGATGCGTTACCAACTGCGGGCGCTTGAGCGCCGCAAGAATCGCGATAACCCCACCCATGGATTGGGCAATTAGCGCAGTGGGTTGATCAATGCGCTGCACCACCCTTGTGGCCAGATCATCCAGCCCCTTGATATCCGGGTCGGCCGGAATGGCGCCGAACCCTGGATAGCCCACAAATTCTCTGCTCGCCGGATGTAGCAGCCGTGTGCCCAGTGGCTCCCAAAATGCAGCAATACCGGACGCGCCGGGCAGGAAAAGCAGTTTGGACGGTGAGGACACGACGGGTCTCCAGGAGAACTTTGGGCGGGTTTGCCCATGCATCTGCATGGCACGGTACGGACGGCAGGTTTTTGATCAGGGTGATATCCGCGTCACAGGGGCTTACCCGGCGAGCGTGTCTGTCGGCACTCAGGCCGAAAACCTGCCCGGATGCGGCGTTGGCGCTGTGCGCTCATTACTGATTCACCGATTGTTAACCTTACGTGAAAAACTGTTATTCCTATGTTTTGTGACATTTATTTAAATTAAATCCGACAAACGGCATATAAAGTGTAAGCATTTAACTTACTCATTGCTGTAAGTTTTCCTGCTATTAATTCTTGATTCTTACAAAAATTAAGCAAAGTCATACGTGGCAATCAGTTTAAATGGTTGTTAAATAACAGTTATTTGTGAATTGGTTGCGATCAAAGCGTCAACCAATCATATGTTGCAAGGCAGCAAATATGAGACGCTTGTTTATTTACTTACATTTAATTTTGGGTTAAGTTCAGCTTAACAATAAATGTATGAAAGAATATTTCTTACATAATTAGGCTAGGCGTTGTTCAAGGCAAGCATCCAGAAACAGAACTCTGCACGTCGCAAAACCCTCACGGGGCGATGATTCACGCGCTAAAGACTTCGTCGAACCACCGCCACGGGGAGATTGGCCCGAGGTTTTTGTCTCGCTTTCTGCCCGGAAGCGCTGACCGCTTTTAACTCACTCTGGGCACATAGCGAGACCCGTTCAGCTCACGGTCTTATCGCACCACTAAAATCAGGAAAAGTGAGTCTCATGAAAATACGTCACCTTGTAACAAGCCTTGCCTTCGTCGGCGCATCCGCAGGCGCTTTGGCCATCCCGACAGTCAGAGCCCAGAACAGCCTCGATTTGGGGGTTGTTCATTCGCCGACCAATTTCATCATCGACAACACGGTCACCTCGAGCACTTTTGATGACTTCATCAAATTTGGCGTCACCCCTACTTCTTACGCGGACAATGTTTTCTTCAGCCAGCTCTCGCTAGGTAACCTGCAGAAAATTGCCACGGCTACCTTGTCGCTGTGGGACATCACCAGCGGGAATCCACTCACCTACACATTTTTTGGTAGCGTGCCGTTGAATGAGCCAGCTTTTACCGCTGCCGAGATGTTCCTCGCCGGTCATACCTACGCGCTTGAAGTAAAAGGCACGTTGCAGGACGGCGCAGTGCAGGGCGTGTACGGCATTCTGGGTACTTTGACTCCGGTGCCGGAGCCAGAAACCTATGCCTTGCTCGGCTTGGGGATGGTGGCATTGGTGGCGGCACGCATGCGTCGCCGCAAGTCCGGCCTGGGTGGCAGCTTTAACTCATTGGCGGCAGTGGCAGTTTGAGTTTTGCCGCAGCGGCCTTGTTTCGCCTTTTACGGTGACACGGGCCAGAGGGGCTAACTGCCAGCGATAACAGAAAGGTCCATAACCCAGGTTGTGGACCTTTTTGCGTTCGTCGCAGGTGGATGCGTTGAGCGGGGCGGTTACAGCGCGCTGTTGTTGGCGGTGGCCGACTGAGCGCGCAGGCAGGCCAGTTCCATGATCGAGTCTATAAACAAGCCAAGCACCGCTTCGGCCTGGGCATCGCTGGTTTCGGCCGGGCTGGACAACATGAACAGCTTGACGCCTTCGACCAGGCTCATCAGACCCATCGCCATGTCGTCGGTAGAGGTGGGTGGAGTGACGCCGAGGCGCTGATAGAAATAGCCGATGAATTGCGCAATCTGCGCGCGTTTCTCGCTCATCAGGGCCGACAGCTTGGTCGCGAATTCGCCATCACGCGCGGCCAGCATGCGGGCTTCGGTCCAGTTCATGAAGCATTCGTTATCGCGGTACAAACGGCCGTAAATCTCGCGGGTACGGGCACGGATTTGTTCTACCGGCGTTTCGTCGGTGAAGACCGCCACGAATTCGTCATTGGCTTTTTGATGATCACGCCGCAGCAGTTCGATAAATAAATCGTTTTTGCTGCCGAAATTTGAATAAAACGCGCCTCGCGTATAACCGGCCGCATCGGCGATATCTTCCACGCTGGTGGCCACCAGACCTTTCTCGGCGATCAGCGGCTGCGCAGCGTCCAGCAACCGCTGGCGCGTCTGGTCGCGACTTTCTTCTCGAGTAAGGCGTTGGCGGGTCATATATTGATGTTATCACATGGGTCAGGATATCCAAATTCTCAGTTGTATTCGGATACAAATATGTATTAGGATGCGACAACGAATGAAAAACTAACCCGGATTTCCAGGAGTTGTCGTGAACGCGCTAAACCGACTATCCCTTGCACTGGCCTGGCCCGCGCCGTGGCGCTCGCTAGCTTTGATGACCACCGCCGTGTTCGGGCTGAGCGCTTGTCAGCGTGAACAAGCGCCGGCGGCGCCGGTGGCAGTGGTGGTGGCACAAACGGTGCATCCCCAAGCGGCTGGCGCGATGGCTGGCGATTCAATGCGCTACCCGGTAGAGGTGGCGTCGCGCTACACCACAGTGATGTCATTCCGGGTGGCCGGTAAGGTCATCGAACGTTCCGTGCGGCTGGGCGATACGGTGCACAAAGGGCAGGTGCTGGCGCGGCTTGATCCCATCGACGCGCAAAAGCAGGTCGCCAGTTCTCAGGCGGCGCTGGATGCGGCCAGTCACAAGGTGGTGTTTGCCAAGCAGCAACTGGATCGGGATCACGCGCAAAGCGCACGCAACCTGATCGCCAAAAACGAACTGGAACAAAGCCAGGACAATTACACCGCCGCCGTTGCCGGGCGCGATCAGGCCGCCGCCCAGTTGCTGCTGGCGCAAAACAACCTGCAATACAACTCGCTGCTGGCCGATCACGATGGCGTGATTACCAGTGAGAACGCCGATACCGGCGCCGTGGTGACCGCTGGCCAGGCTATCTACGGGCTGGCCTGGGATGGCGATGTTGATGTCACGCTGGATGCCGCCGACACCGATCTGGCGCGGATTGAAATCCGCCAGAACGCCAGCGTTACCTTCCCGTCGCTACCCGGCCATCGTTACGACGCCCGGGTGCGCGAGATTTCCCCTGCTGCTGATCCGCAAAGCCGTACTTATCGCGTCAAACTGACCTTGCTGCATCCTGGTGATGAAGTGCATATCGGCATGACAGGCGACGCGGTCCTGTTGCCGCCAGGCGTGAGCGATGCGGATAACAGTGTGGCCAGCTCCGTTGCGGTGGCCGACCACCCCAACTTCAAGATTCCCGCGACGGCGATCTTTCATCAAGGTAAAGATCCTGCGGTGTGGGTGGTCAAGCCGGGCAGCGCCATTCTGGAATTGCGCACCGTGGCAGTGGCCAGTTATGGCGAGCGCACCGCAACGGTCACCAGCGGTTTGAAAGATGGCGAGCAAATTGTGCTGGCAGGCGTGCACACTGTTTTTGCCGGGCAGCACGTAAAACCAGTCGGCCCCTTGTTTCAGAACGAGGCCGACGCTGACGGCGCAACCACCAAGGCGCCAGGCGCGGGCACCGGAGCCGCGCAATGAGCGAGCAGCAACCGGATCACCCCAATCAGCCTGCTCCCGATGTTCATGCAGCGGCCAGCCAACCCACACCCACTGAGTCGGCGGCGCATGTTCCCGCAGATACGCCGCCGCCTGCCTCGGCGGTCGAAGATACACGTGGCGGGCAGACCGCTGAGCCTCCCGCCCGCCGGGAAGGATTCAATCTGTCCAGCTGGACGCTCAAACATCAGGCGCTGGTGACCTTTTTGCTGGTGCTGATCACGCTGTTTGGCGTGCTGTCCTACAGCAAGCTGGCACAGTCCGAAGACCCACCGTTTACCTTCAAGGTGATGGTCATCAAAACCCTGTGGCCCGGCGCCACCGCGCGCCAGGTGCAGGAACAAGTGACTGACCGCATCGCCCGCAAACTCCAGGAAACGCCGGATGTCGATTTCCTGAACAGTTATTCCCGGCCTGGCGAATCCCTGCTGTTCTTCACCATCAAAGACGCCGCGCCGCCCGCGCAAGTGCCGGACACCTGGTATCAGGTGCGCAAGAAAGTGGGCGATATCGCCTATACGCTGCCGTCCGGGGTGCAAGGGCCATACTTCGACGACGAGTTTGGCGACGTGTACACCAATCTGTACGCGCTGCAGGGTGATGGTTTCTCCTTTGCGCAGATGCACGATTACGCCGAACGTTTGCGCGTGGAACTGCTGCGCGTGCCCGGTGTAAACAAGGTCGATTTCATTGCTGACCAGGAACAGCGGATTTACGTCGAGATCGCCAATGCGCAACTGGCCAAACTGGGACTGACCCCGCAGCAAATTGCCGACGCCGTTAACGCACAGAACACGGTCGCCGCCGCCGGCGTGTTCACTACCGCAGATGACCGCGTCTTTGTGCGGCCGAGCGGTCAATTCCAGAGTGTCGAGCAACTGGCGGACACCTTGATTCGGGTAAATGGCCGCGTGATCCGGCTGGGCGATATCGCGAAAATCAAGCGCGGTTATACCGATCCGCCCACCGAATACATGCGCGTCAATAACCAGAATGCGTTGGGCATGGGCATCACCATGGCGCCGACTGCGGACGTCATCGCCCTCGGTAAAGCGCTGGATGCCAAGACCAAACGCTTGCAGGAGTTATTGCCAGCAGGTCTGAAGCTGGTGGAAGTCTCCAGCATGCCGCACGCGGTATCGCACTCGATTGATGACTTTGTTGAAGCCGTGGCCGAAGCCATCGGCATTGTGCTGGTCGTCAGCCTGATCAGCCTGGGTTTGCGCACCGGCATGGTGGTGGTGATCTCCATTCCGCTGGTGCTCGCGGCCACGGTCTTGTTCATGCACTTGTTTGGCATCGGCCTGCACAAGGTATCGCTGGGCACGCTGATTCTGGCGCTGGGTTTGCTGGTTGACGATGCCATCATCGCCGTGGAAATGATGGCGGTGAAGCTGGAGCAAGGCTACGACCGCATGCGCGCCGCCGCATTTGCCTATACCAGCACGGCTTTTCCGATGCTGACCGGAACGCTGGTTACTGTGGCTGGCTTCTTGCCGATTGCGCTGGCCGAATCGGCCACCGGCGAATACACGCGTTCAATCTTTGAGGTGTCGGCCATTGCGCTGCTGTTGTCGTGGCTGGCGGCGGTGGTGGTCATCCCGTTATTTGGCTACCGTATTTTGTCTGAGCACCCTAACCGGCGCGCTTTCGGGCATCACGACGATGCCAATCAAGCCGCGCATCACGACATTTACGACACGCGCTTTTACAAACGGCTGCGCGGCTGGATCGGCTGGTGTGTGGATCGGCGCGGGCTGGTGTTGCTGATTACGCTGGCGCTGTTTGTCGCCGCCATGGCTGCGTTCACGCTGGTGCCGCAGCAGTTTTTCCCCAGTTCTGACCGTACCGAATTGCTGGTGGATCTGAGCCTGCCGGATGGCGCGTCGTTTGCCGCCACCCTGCGTGAAACCCAGCGCTTTGAAGCCACTCTGGCCAAACGCCCGGAGATTGATCATTTTGTCGATTTTGTCGGCTCGGGCGCGCCGCGTTTTTATCTACCGCTGGATGAGCAACTGGCCAAGCCCAACTTCGCCCAAGTGGTGATCACCGCCAAAACCATTGCGGATCGGGAAAAGCTGGCGGCGGATCTGGAGCCGGTCCTGCATAACGAATTCCCCACCATTCGTTCGCGTATCAGTCGCCTGGAAAACGGCCCGCCGATTGGGTTTCCGGTGCAATTCCGGGTAACCGGCCCGGAAATTGCCACCGTGCGCCAGTTGGCCGAACAAGTCGCCGCTTTGATGCGGGCCAATTCGGATACCACAAATGTGCAGTTTGACTGGGATGAACCGGGCGAGCGATCTGTGCGCTTTGAACTGGACCAGACCAAAGCGCGGGCGCTGAATGTGTCTTCGCAGGATGTCGCCAATTATCTGCAAATGTCGCTCACCGGATACACCATCACCCAGTTTCGTGAACGAGATCAGTTGATAGGCGTCGATCTGCGCGCGCCGGAGCATGACCGCATCGATCCCTCGCAAATTGAACGGCTGGCGTTGCCTTCGAGCAATGGCACCGCCGTGCCGCTGGCGGCGCTCGGGCGCTTTACCTATGGCCTGGAATACGCCGTGGTGTGGGAGCGTGATCGCCAGCCGACCATTACCGTGCAATCGGACGTGCAACACGGCGCGCAAGGCATCAATGTGACCGATGCCATTGATCCCAAACTGGCCAGTTTGCGGGCGCAACTGCCCATTGGTTATCGCATTGAGGTCGGCGGCGCGGTGGAAGAAAACGCCAAGGCACAGGCCTCCATCAATGTGCAGATGCCGATTCTGGTCATCGTGGTGCTGGTGCTGCTGATGGTGCAATTACAAAGCTTCAGCCGGGTGTTGATGGTGGTGCTGACTGCGCCGCTGGGTTTGATTGGCGTGGTGCTGGCGCTGTTGTTGTTCCGTATGCCATTTGGCTTTGTGGCCATGCTGGGTACGATAGCCATGTTCGGCATCATCATGCGCAACTCGGTGATTCTGGTGGACCAGATCGAGCAGGATATCCGCGCCGGGCACAACCGTTTTGACGCCATCATTGGCGCCACGGTGCGGCGCTTCCGGCCGATCACGCTCACTGCCGCTGCGGCAGTGCTGGCGTTGATTCCGCTGCTGCACAGCAATTTCTTTGGCCCGATGGCGACCGCTTTGATGGGCGGCATTACCGTGGCCACGATCCTCACACTGTTTTATCTGCCCGCACTGTACGCCTTGTGGTTCCGCGTCAAACGCGATGAAGCGCGGCAGGAGACCACACCATGAACAAGTCTTCGATCCAGCGTTTTAGTCTGGCCACGCTGGCACTCAGCCTGGCCGCTTGCGGCGCGTTTGGGCCGGACCGTAATCCGCCGGTGATGCCTGCTCCCGAGCACTATTCTGCGGCCCCAGTCACTGCAAGTCAGCCCGCAGCATTGCCTATGGCCGATGGCGTAGCGCAAACCCTGGAGATTGGTGCAACACCGGTACCTGAATGGTGGCAGGCGTACCAGTCCGAGGCATTGAATGCACTGGTGGCCGAAGGGCTGGAAAACAATCAGTCGCTGGCTGCCGCCCAGCACACACTCCAAGCCGCTCGTGAAGCGCTGCGCTCGCAAATTGGCGATTCGTTATATCCGACGGTCGATGTGGGCTTCAGTCCAACGCGCGAGCGCACCTTGATTCCGCTACTGACCCAGCAAACCTTTATCGAGAATGTCTTCGCCGCGCAGATTCAGGCGTCATACACCTTTGACTTCTTCGGCGCTGCCATCCTCGCCGACCGGGCGCTGGCCGGGCAAGTGCAACAACAAGCGTTCCAGCTGGAAGCCACCCGCCGCGCGCTGGCGACCAATATCGTGGTTGCGACCATCAACGCGGCTTCGCTACAAGAACAACTGAACGCCACCACGCAACTGGTGGCGCTGGGTGAACAGCGCGCCCAACAAATGGCGGCGCGCTTCGAGCTAGGCAGTGCTTCGCGTGACGATATGCTGTCGGCGGAGCAGGACGCCGCCAATGCCGCCGCCACCTTGCCCACCTTGCGCCAGCAATTGCTGGCCGTGCGCCATGCTCAGGCCGTGCTGCTGGGCCGCACGCCGGACCAGGCGCCGCAACCGCTGGCCTTGAGTGAGCTGCATCTGCCTGCCAATGTTCCGCTGGCGGTGCCAACCACCTTGTTACATCAGCGGCCGGATATCCTTGCGGCCGAAGCTGCGGTGCGACTGACCGCCGATGAAGCCGGAGCCGCGACGGCATCGATGTTCCCCTCGCTGACTTTATCCGCAGCTTATGGGCGCGGCGGCTTTGACTGGTCCAGTTTCACTTCGCCTGCCGGAGTGATCTGGAGTGTGGGCGCCACGCTGACGCAACCGCTGTTTCACGGTGGCGCGCTGGTTGCGCGCAAGCATCAATATGAGTCCACCAACGAAGCGGCCGTCGCGCAATACCGGCAGACCGTTTTGTCGGCATTCCAGAATGTGGCCGATACGCTGGTTTCGCTGGAGGAAGACGCTAACCTGCTCAACCAGACCCAGCGTGCCGCCAATGCCGCCCACGAGATGTCCAGCAATACAGAAGCGCGCTACCAACTGGGCGCGTTGCCGTTCTACGCCACGCTGACCGCCGGACAACAGTACCAAAGTGCGCACGTGCAATTTGTGCGGGCACGAGCAGCGCGCCTGGCCGATACCGCTGCCCTGTTCGACGCCATGGGCAACCCGCCGGAGGATTACGAGGGCAACAGCCTGCATG
This sequence comes from Silvimonas sp., assembly GCF_031291215.1. NCBI lineage: Bacteria > Pseudomonadati > Pseudomonadota > Betaproteobacteria > Neisseriales > Chitinibacteraceae > Silvimonas > Silvimonas sp. Next base: position 68,135 of record NZ_JARLJK010000144.1, on the reverse strand, counting down.
AGACTGTGGCGGGCAAATCGACCGGTGATGCGGCAAAACCATAGGAAATGGTTCCGCCGGTGCCAGCAAGCGAAAAAGGGCCGCGTCTTTGCGGCCCTTTTGGTATCTGCAGCACTGCGCTTTTACTCGTCCTGATGATCGCCTTCCACAGTCGGGTGATGGCATTGGCGCCACAGTCTGTGGCTTGGCAATCCACTGCCAGTTGCACCTCATATCCCGCCTTGACCGCCCAAGCTAAACTACCGCCCACCTCAGCTCTGGACGTTATCCCATGCCCCTTGCCCACCTATCCCGTTTCGCCCGGCTTAACCCGCGGACGGTGACCTCAAAACGCGAACTCATCATTTTGTGGATCGCCATTCTGGGCTTGTTCCTGATCGCCGGGGGCTTGCTGGTGTGGCTGGTAGAGCCCGCACCGCCCAAGACCATTGTGATGAGCGCCGGGCCGCAAGACAGTTCGTTCATGCCGACGGCAATGGCCTACAAGAAGATCCTCGCGCGCAATGGCATCACGCTCAAGGTGCTGCCGTCAGGGGGCTCGGTGCAGAATCTGCAACGCTTGCTCGATCCCAAACAGCATGTGGATATCGCGCTGGTGCAAGGCGGCGTCGCGGGCGGTCTGGATACCTCTTCGCTGATGTCTCTGGGCAGTGTGTTTCACGCGCCGATTCTGGTTTTGTATCGCGGCGAAAACGTTACGCAGCTGTCGCAATTTACCGGGATGCGGATTGGTGTTGGCGAAGAGGGTACCGGTACGCGGGTAATTGCGCTGGATTTGCTCAAGGCCAACGGCATCGTGCCCGGCGGCCCGACCACGCTGGTGCCGGTGGATGGTGAACAAGCCGCCAACGAGCTGGCTGCTGGCAATCTTGATGCCGCGTTTTTTGACGGTGGCTCTGCCTCACGCGCCACCATGGTGAGCGTGCTGCATCGGCCGGGCATCTCGACCATGGATTTCGCCCAGGCGGCTGCCTATACCCGGCGCTTCACTTATCTGGATGAAATCGACCTGCCGCCGGGCGTGCTGAATCTGGGCAAAAATGAGCCGCCCAATACCGTCCATTTGATCAGTCCGTTGGTGGAACTGGTGGCGCGTTCCAGTTTGCATCCGGCTATCTCCGATTTGCTGATTGAGGCAGCGCAAGAAGTCCACGGCAAATCTGGCTTGTTGCAACACGCGGGCGAATTTCCCAACCCCGAGGCACATGAATACCGCATCAGCGATGATGCGGCGCGCTATTACAAGTCGGGCAAAAGCTTTTTGTATCGCAGTTTGCCGTTCTGGGTGGCCAGCTTGCTTGATCGGCTGGTCGTGCTACTGGTGCCTATCGCCGTGTTGCTGGTACCGGCGATGCGCGCTTTGCCGGCGTTGTATCGCTGGCGCGTGCGCTCGCGGATTTACCGCTGGTATGGCTTGTTGATTGCCATTGAGCGCGGCGCTATGAGCAACACCCAGGGCGCCGAGCGCGAGGCGCTGGTGAAAGAGCTGGATGCCATCGAAGAGAGCGTGAACCGCATGAAGATGCCACTGGCCTATGCCGATGCGTTTTATGTGCTGCGAGAACACGTGAGCTTTGTGCGCGAACGACTCAGCGATGCATCCCGCCGCGAAGCTGCGACGCCTGCTTAGTACGCCAGACGCAACAAGGCCGCGACGCTGTTGCTGTCGCGGCCTTGTTGCTGGATATCTCTCCGGGCGAAGACCAGGCTACACGCGCTTGGGAATACCCAATCCGCGGACCACTGCCGGGCGTGCGAGGAATGCTGCGAGCACTCGCTTCACTTCCTGGAAGTCTTCAATACCGACCAGATCACCCGCTTCATAAAACCCGATCAGATTATTTACCCACGGGAAGATGGCGATGTCGGCAATGCTGTAGTCGTCGCCCATCAGCCACTGACGCCCGGCCAGGCGTTGATTGAGCACGCCCAGCAAACGCCGTGACTCCGCGACGTAACGATCACGCGGGCGTTTATCTTCATAGTCTTTACCGGCAAATTTGTTGAAGAACCCCAACTGCCCAAACATCGGGCCAATCCCGCCCATCTGGAACATCACCCACTGCAAGGTTTCGTAGCGCGCTGCCGGATCGCTGGGCATCAGTTGTCCGGTTTTGTCGGCCAGGTAAACCAGAATGGCGCCCGATTCAAACAAGGGCAGCGGTTTGCCACCCGGGCCATTGGGGTCAAGGATGGCCGGGATCTTGTTATTGGGATTGAGCGAAAGGAACTCCGCCGACATCTGGTCATTGGTATCAAAACGCACCAGATGCGGCTCGTAGGCCAGGCCGGTTTCTTCCAGCATGATCGACACTTTCACGCCGTTGGGAGTCGGCAGTGAGTACAACTGCAGCAGCTCGGGCTGCTGTGGCGGCCATTTGTGGGTAATCGGGAACGCGGAAAGATCAGCCATGGTTGGTCCTTTGCAAAGCAGAAAAACCCGCGAGGCTGGCTCCCGGGTAACGGGGATGACACATCAGTCAACAAGCCCGCGCAATACGCGGGAGACTTGCCTGGTTGGTAGCAAACACAGTGCGGGCCGGATCACCATTTCTCAAGCCAATGCGGCTAATCAATCTACCAGCGTGCCAAAAACCGGCCATTTTGGAACCCGCAAACCAGCATGTAGGTAAAGACGGACAGCATTTTGGGCGTTTTCAGCCGTGGCTCGCCGCGCCCACCGACAGTTACATAGGCCGACGCGCTCAACAATCGGGAATCGATATTTGTTATAGCGCCAGATGCTGTCTGGCGATCGTGAAGGAGTTCATCATGATCCGACTACCCCGATTTGTTCCCTGCCTGCTCCCCGCGCTGCTGTTATGGACGAGCGCCAATTTTAGTCAGGCGGCCGATGCGCCGGTGGCTTCTCCCGCCAGCGCCACTGCGGTACGTACCCCGGTGGCACCGCTGGAGGCCACATTTATCGACAACGCCGCGCGCGCCAATCTGGCCGAAATCCGTCTGGGTGAACTGGTGCTGAAAAAAACCGCCGTGCCGGAGGTGAAATTCTTTGCCCAGCGCATGATGGATGAGCATCGCACCAATCAGGACAGCCTGCGCCAACTGGCTGAACTCAAGGGCGTGAAGCTGCCCGATGGTTTGAGTGTGCAAGACCAGCAGTTGTATGACCGCTTGAGCCAGCTTCCAGCGCCACAGCTGGAACATGACTATATCGGCATCGCCGGTTTGAAAGGGCATCTGGATGCCCAGAAGTTGTTCACAGCGTATGTGAAAGATGGCAAAGACAAAGACCTGGTCAGCTATGCCCAGATGACCTTGCCGACCATCAATGACCATCTGGAAATGGCGCGCCATATGCTGGCCAACTCAAAAAGTGAGTAGTGATTCTCGCTGCTGGTGCTGGTTCACGGCTTGCTGTTCTGGGCGGCGATGCACGGTGCTTGTGTTGACGAGGTTCGCTCCCTATAATTGAGTGCTTACTCAGTTAATATTCAAGCGCCAAAATTCCGCCATGGCCCGACCCAGAAGTGAAGACAAACGCAATGCCATTCTTGCCGCCGCTGAACAAGTGATCGCGCAGGAAGGCCTGAGTGCGCCCACTTCAAAAATCGCCAAAGCGGCGGGCGTGGCCGAAGGCACGCTGTTCACCTACTTTGCCAACAAAGATGACCTGCTTAATCAGTTGTATTTGCAGATCAAATCCACCATGCGTGACACCATGATGGATTCATACCCGCACAAAAGTGACGCCAAAACCCGCGCCAGTCATTTCTGGCACAAGTACGTGGAATGGGGCGTCGCTTTTCCGGCCAGCCGCAAAACGTTGTCGCAATTGTCGGTGTCCGACCGGGTCACCGAAGACAGCAAAGCGCAGGGTATGCGGTCGTTTGCTGATATCAACACGCTGGTGCAGCACAGTATTGCCGCTGGCGTATTACGCGCCCAGCCACCGGCGTTTGTCGGCGCCATCATGGGTTCGCTGGCGGAAACCACCATGGATTTCATGAGCCGCGAACCGGCACAGGCGCAGATGTATGCCGACGCCGGGTTTCAATCATTCTGGAACGCCATCGCTGCGAAGTGATCGAGGCAGGTTGTTGTTTATATGAAATTTTCTTAGTACTTAATTAATGAGTGATTAAACGCTCATAAATGTATTTCATCTTGGCAAAAGGATCACATCATGTACAAAGTCTGGTTAGTAACCGGTAGCGCCAGTGGCTTGGGTCGGGCGATTGCCGAAGAGGCGCTGGCGGCGGGCGATCAAGTGGTTGCCACCGCGCGCGATCCGCAACAACTGGCCGATCTGCGCGAACGCTACGGCGATCAGGTCAGGGTCGCCGCGCTGGATGTTACTGATCAACAAGCGGCCATCGCCGCCGTACAACTGGCTGTAGATGAATTCGGGCGGCTGGATGTGGTGATCAACAACGCGGGCTATGGTCACATCGCCCCGTTTGAACAAACCAGCGCCGCAGACTTTACCGCGCAGATCGACACCAATTTTTTCGGCGTGGTGAATGTGAGCCGCGCCGCAGTGCCGGTGATGCGGGCGCAACGTTCGGGCCACATTATCCAGGTGTCATCAGTCGGCGGGCGTATGGGCACGCCGGGCTTGAGCGCTTATCAAGCGGCCAAATGGGCGGTGGGCGGGTTTACCGAAGTATTGGCGCAAGAACTGACGCCGCTGGGTATCAAGGTGTGCGCGCTCGAACCCGGTGGCATGCGCACCAACTGGGGTCCGCGTGCCAGCCAGCACATCCCTCAGTTGTGGCCAGAATATGAAGCCTCGGTCGGCGGCCTGTTGGCTTTGCTCAAGCCGCATATCGGTCATGAGAACAGCGACCCGGCGCGCATTGCCCAAGTGGTGTTGCGTCTGGCCTATCACGACGCACCGCCAGCGCATCTCTTGCTGGGGAGCGATGCGCTGCAATATGCCGGACTGGTCGAGGCAGATCGTGCTGCCGCCGGGGAACGTTGGCGCGCAGTGAGTGCCACCGCAGATGCGACCGAAACCGGCCCGATTCCACCTTTGCCGCTGCATTGACGAGCTATGGCGCGTGGCACTCATCGACCAGCATCATCCGAAAGTGGCGTGGTGTGCCATATCTGCCCGGGCATCGGCGGCAGTTTGCCGGGCAGGGGGCGGGTCGCTATCATGCGCCACGCCCTCGTTTTCAAGCAGAAATCATGACTCACCCGTGTCTGGAATGCGGCGCCTGTTGCGCGTCTTTCCGGGTCTCGTTTTACTGGGCCGAAACTGACGCCCACCCGTTCGGCTCGGTGCCGCAACAGTTGACGACCACCATTAGCCCACATCACGTTGCCATGCGCGGCACCGAGAACAAGCCGGTGCGCTGCGTGGCGCTGACTGGCGAGATCGGTCAGCCGGTCAGTTGCAGCATCTATACCCAGCGTTCCAGCACTTGCCGTGAGTTCGCGGCTGGTAGCGAATACTGTAACAAGGCGCGTGGCATGCACGGCTTGCCGGTGCTTGCGCCAGGTAACTACGACACCTGAACGCGGCGCGTCAGGTATCCGGACAGCTCCGGCCAGTGGTATGCCAGAATGAGTCGATCAAGACTCATCAAGATAGCCACCGCATGGACATCCATATCAGCATTGCCGGGCGTCACGACCTGATTGGGCAGATTTACCGGCAATTGCGCGCCGGAATCCTGGATGGCCGTCTGGCCGCTGGCGAACGCTTGCCCTCTACGCGTGATCTGGCGGTGCAATTGGGCGTCTCGCGCAAAACCACGCTGGATGCATTTGAGCGCTTGATCGCAGAAGGCTATCTACGCACCCGCACTGGAGAAGGCACCTTTGTCGCCGACTCACTTAACCGCGTGCCAGTGACGTCAACAGAAGCGCAAAGCGAACCGGTGCAACTGGATTCCATCTGGGACGACATGCCGGACGCACTGGCCATGCCCAAGGCGGGCACCACGCTGGCGCTGGATTTCAAAGGTGGCATGACCGACAAAAGCGCCTTTCCCTTTGAATCCTGGCGGCGTTGCATCAACCATGCCTTGCGGCTGCAAGCGCGGGGCCGCGGCGAGTATCACGATCCGGCGGGTGAACAGGAACTACGACTGGCGGTGTCGCGGTATCTGGCATTTAACCGGGCAGTGGTCAGCAACTGGCAGGACGTCATCATCACCCAAGGTGCGCAGCAAGCGCTGGATTTGCTTGCCCGGGTGCTGATTCGCCCTGGCGATACCGTGGCCATGGAAGACCCCGGTTATCCGCCCGCCCGCGCCTGTTTTACCGCAATGGGCGCCAGAGTAGTGAGTGTGCCGGTGGATGAACAGGGGCTGGTGACCGCCAAACTGCCAGCGCAAGCCAGGCTGGTTTACGTGACGCCATCGCACCAGTTTCCGCTAGGCATGCCAATGAGCCTGGAGCGGCGGGTGGAGTTGCTGGAATGGGCACAGCAAAACAAAGTGGTGATTGTGGAAGACGACTACGACGGCGAGTTCCGTTTTGAAGGACGTCCCATGGAGTCGCTCAAAAGTCTGGATCGCGCGGGACTGGTGGCCTACGTCGGGACGTTTTCCAAGACCATCTTTCCCGAGTTGCGCGTGGGTTATGTGGTGCCGCCGCTCTCGCTGAACCCGGCGCTGCAAAAAGCCAAGCAAATTGGCGATTGCCACTCTTGCACGCTAACCCAGGCGGCAGTGGGCCGGTTTATCCTCAATGGCGACTTCACCAAGCATTTGCGGCGCATGCACAAACACTACGAAACCCGCCGCGCCATGCTGCTGGCGCATCTGCGCGGTGATCTCGCAACGTGGTTTGCACCAATTGTGCCCGCGGCGGGCATCCATTTAACCGCATTGCTTAAACCCGGACTGGCCGAAGAAACGATTATTGCGGCGGGGCGTGAAGTGGCGGTGGGCTTGTATGGCATATCCGGCTTTCATACGGCGCTGCCCAAACGGCCCGGGATTTTGTTTGGTTATGGTGGCATTAGCGCTGCCGATATCGATCAAGCACTGGGCAAGCTGGCACAAGCATTGCGCTCGCGCGGGGTGTGAGCCAATCACCCTTCAGCGGCGCAGCAACCAGAGATTGCGGTCCCACGACAACGCGTAGTGAATAACCAGTGCCGCCGCCAGGCAGCGCCCTTGCGTGACCGCGCCGGCGGCAAACAGTGCCCATACCGCAAAGCCGAAAATGACCGCTTCGATGGCCAATCGTACCGTGCCAGGCACCGCCACCAAGGCATCGCCGGAGCGGCTGTGGTCCCCGGGTACATTGAAAATGCCCCAGATGGTTGCCGCCAGCAGCGGAACCATCAGCGCCAGGGCATAGCGCGCCAGTCCGTCATGCTGCGTCCAGCCCCAAAAGCTCATCGCTACCAGCGCGACCAGTTCGAGGATAAACCGGAACAGCAGATTGACCGGGTGATAGCCCATGGCGCCTCTCACAGCAGAAGGTAGTCAGCCGCAGTGTAGATCACCGCCAGAAAAATACCGGCTGCGTGGGTACAGTCCGGCGGCTGGGCAACTACAGTTAATCGCGGTTGGTCCGTGGAGTAATTGGCAAATGCCAATGTGGACTGGTCGGCTTTTTGCTTGCCTTCAACCGAACTGCGGCATCACCGTCCTGCTTGATACCGATAACCCATGCGGCCTCTGAACATGCTAAACGCATATCCACCGATGAATGAATCCGGTTAATCTGCAGCCTGTCTGCCGTGACCTGGCTCTGTTGTGGCAATAAGGAACCCAATGAAGACTGTCAATCTGCCCGGCGTACTCAGCGCGACCGGTGGTTATGTCGATACGGCTGGTTTTCTGGCGCTGCAAGGGCTGTTTACCGCTCATGTCACCGGCAACTTCGTCACCTTGGGCGCGGCGCTGGCGTTTGGCACTTCTGGCGTGATCGCCAAGCTGGCGGCGTTGCCCTTGTTCTGCGTGGTGGTGGGGCTGGTACGAGTTGGCGGCGCGGTGCTTACTCAACGGCAGATTGCAGAAATACCGTTTCTGCTGGGACTGCAAACACTGCTGCTACTCGTTGCCGCAGTGTTTGCAATCGGCTTGGGGCCGTTTCCCAATGGCGATCACTGGCCAGCGTTGCTCACGGGCATGACGCTGGTCGCGGCAATGGCAATCCAGAACGCGGTGCACCGGATATATCTATCCAGCGCGCCGCCAACGACCTTGATGACCGGCAGTACCACCCAGATTGTCATTGATGCGGTGGATCTGTTGGGCGGTTTACCGGCCGAGCAGCAGGCCCTGGTCAAAAACCGCATCTCGCGCCTGGCAGCCACGGTGCTGGCCTTCGCTGTTGGTTGTGCTGCTGCCGCAGTGCTGTTCCATTTGATCGGCCTTTGGTGCTTTGCACTGCCACCATGGCTGGCGCTCGCCGCTACTTGTCTGGCGCGCCAGACAGCGGCATCTCCTTTACCTGCTCATTAGATTTGCCGTGCTTTGACAGACCAAGCCCGCGCCAAATGCACACAGCCGGGCATGGCTGGTGTTTGACGGTTTAAGCGTTTCTCCCTGAGCCGAAAATGGGCACAGGCAAATCTGTGTTGATGTATATGTCGATACTTCCCAAATATTAGAAATATCTTATTGTTTCAATATACAGATTAATCAAGGCATATAAATTGCCTTTAACAACAAACATGAAAACGGAACCGGTTTCATATTGAAATAATTGATGCTGATATATCGGAAAGAATCCCGGTTGTTTCAAAACATATCGCTTTCTGGGTCATGCGATATTGGTAATGGGTAGCGCAATTTGCACGCGGCTGGTGCAATTGAACGCCCAAACCGGTGCAACCATCGGCGCGAACTTGAGCTTGCAATAAACGAGCGGCTCTGGTTGTTTTTATGAGTGCCATTGTCATTTGGTTCTTGACAAATTTCTTATTAAATAAGACGATGCACGCAGGGTTACCCGCCCTGTCCTTCGCTTGCCTTGGTAAACCATACCAGGATTTTTATCTTTATGGTTTGTTGCCGGGGTAGGTGTCTCGCGTTTTTTGTCCGGCACTTTCGTTTCTTACACATCGCAAATATTTTGGGGTTGCTACGGCGATGAATGAAAGTCTGTACGTGCTTCAATACAGTGTTGAAAGCCAGAATTTCCACGTTGAAAAATTGTACGTAATGCTGGATAAAAACGTCCGCGCTTTTACCAGTGGAATCAAGGTCGGGTACGTGCCTTTAGGCATGTTCGAAAACCTGGATGATTTGCTGGAAGCAAAAGCCCGTTTGATGAAATCCAGGCCAAAGAAACTGGCTTGATTTGAATTCCCATTAGCTATTTCCTTACATCGCGTATTAAAACAGCGAGGTATGGGCATATCTCGCACTTTTGCTATCGCGCGCAATTGGTGTTGGCTGGCATATGTATATTCCGGATCGGTCTATATATTGCCGAGCCATTCTGGTGAGTCTGGGTGGATGGCTTTCGTCGCCAAAGTGTCGCGCCGGCGGCACGCCACGGTGTCACCGGGTTTGCAGTGGTGCGGCTGGGTCTAGAATTGTCGCTTGACCAAATAGTGGCCGGATTAGCCGAATGACTGCCAGGAAAGTAATGTCGCTGGTGCTGATGTGCCTGTTTACGGGACTGATGCTGTATTCAAGCTACAGCGTGCAACAAAAGCGGCGGGAGGCGCAGGAAACCTGCGGACCGCTGAAATCGATTGCTACGGTCGAAGCGCTGCAAACGTATATCGCCCGCCAGAATATGCTGGGCACGATTGCGGCCTCCGGGGTCAGCTTTGTGCAAATGAAAAACGGCTACGGTTATCGTGGCTGCCGTATTGAAACGGCGGGTGGGGTGGTCAAAAGCGTGTTTGCCAGCTACGGGGCGCAAGACACTTCTGCTCGCTAAATAAACCGGGCGATTTCCAGTCTTCTGCCGCGTAATAGAAAAAGCCCCGCACACTACGGGGCTTTTCGCGTTAGGGCATTGTGCAGGCGAGGTCAGAGGTCGTAATCCAGCACGATCACATCGTTCAGGCACGGTTGTAGCTGTGCCACAAAGGCCAGATGTGCCGGATGCACCATATAGGCATCGCGCGCGGGGGCATCCACAAAAGTGAAGTTGAAAACATGCGTAAAGCCTTTGCCCAAGCCTTCCACGCTGTGATTGATACCCCAATCGAAGGTAGTGATGCCATCGATCTGCAGCGACAACGCCACGAATGCGGTTTCCAGTTCGGTCCGGGTTGCCGGGGAAAGGTCATCTTTAAAGTTCAGTAAAACCAGGTGGCGGATAGCCATAAGAGTGCATCCTTGTTCGGGTTAAGCCTGCTGGATCAAACCATGGCGGGATAGCGCCCGCCGTTTTCCAGTGCGGGTTGGTCGATGATTTGGCGGATCGCGCGGGCAACCGCATCGGCGGAACGCAATTCGCCTGCTTGTTTGCGTTGGACAAAACGCGCTACATCCGGAAAGTCGGCAACAGTGCTGCTGCGAATCAGCGCCTGCATACCGGTATCCATTACGCCGGGGTCAATATTGATGGCAAAGAAAGGCTGGCTCTGGGCAATCTGTTCCAGCGCGACTGAACGGATGAAATTCTCCACACCTGCTTTGGCGGCGCAATACAGCGACCAGCCCGCATAACCTTTCAGCGCGGCACCGGACGAAACGCTGGCGATGATTTTGCGGGCAGCGTGCCCCTGAAATGCACCAACAACTTCGCTGATAAACACAATGGCGGAAGCAAAGTTGGTGTTGATATTTGCCAGTACCGCCTGCGGGTCTTTGACGGAAGTGGGGCCGATTGGGTCGAGTACGCCCGCGTTGTTGATCACCACAATTTCATCCCACTTTTGCCCGGCCAACGCTCGCAGTGTGGTCGCCACCGTTTGCTGCGTGGTGACTGGGTCGGCCAGATCAACCTGGATCGAATAATCGTGCGGGGCCGAGCGGGAAAACTCCACCACGGTAAAACCCGCGGCAAGATATTGATTACACAGACTGGCTCCCAGACCTTTAGAGCCGCCACTGATGATTGCGAGACGCATGAACGCTTCCTGAGATGGTCGCTGCCGGGACGGAAACTGCCGATTGGGCCTGCAAACCGGTTTATCTACCCGCAAGTACATGAGGCCAAAAAAAACCACCGCAAGAGGCGGTGGTCGCTTGGCGCTTATCGCAGTGTGCTCATGTTCTGACATGCACCGCACCGCTGGCGATGCTGGTGGCGCCGCCTCACCACGGTAGCGTCACATACTGGCTACCCATGGCCGTCAACTGGCCCGGTCCGCTCAGCAAATTGATAAACAAGGGATTACCGGACAAGCGACTGGTGTACCAGGCGTAGCGATACACGTCGCTGCGCGTTTCCAGGATATTAGTCATCTGGGCCTGCTGCGCCAGTGCCTTGCTCAGGCTATCAATCTGCAGCCCGTCGTTGCCGGTATGAAAGTTGTCGAATTCGGTGACCCAGATCTGCTTGCCGTATTTGTCCATCCGGTCCAATGCCGCCGCCAGTCCATAGTCATACCAGTGAAAAGCCAGAAAATCGATCTTGGGATCGCGTTGATACAGTGCCCGAAAATCTTCGTAAAAACTGTCCAGCCAATACACCGGATCGCCATAGTGCAGCGTGTTGCCGTTAGTCATGGCCGGCCCGACCAGTTTCACACCGGTTTTGGCCGCAATGTTCTCAAACCGTGGCCACACCGCCACGGCTTGCCACGGCGTCATATTGGCTTGTGTGGTGCGGTTGGGTTCGTTGAGAACCAGCAGGAACTTGACCGAAGGGTGAGCCAGCAACCAGTTGATCACGTCGGCATCGACAAAGTCTCCGGTCTTGATCATGGGCACGAATTCCATGCCGTACATGGCCTGGTAGTCTGAAGGGAGATTACTGGTGGGGGTGAGATTCCAGTTGTACCACCAGCTCACGCCCGGCGAGACTGCGGCCAGATCGAGCATTGAATAGCCGCCGAGATTGTCGGCAATACCGCGTTTGGTGCTCTTGGTGGCGTTTTTCGGCACAGGCGTAACCGCGACGACTGGCTGTTGCGGCAGCACTGTGGTGGTCTGTTTGATGCTGGCGGAGGCAGTGCTGGGCATGGCGGAACTGCTGTTGTCCTGGCCATCGCCACAGCCGCCCAGCACCAGCGCGGCACCCAGTGCCAGCAGGGAGCCCAGGCAGCGCAAGCTGTCTCGTTGTTTCTGGATTGGCATAACCGGATTCCTCTTTTGCGAGCACGATGTGTGCGGAACCCCCCCAAAACAGCGGCACAGTGCAGCATCAAGCGCAGGCGGACATGCCCGGTACACCATATTGCCGATGCAGTTGACTGTGCTTATTCAGATCTTTATCTGGTTGTAGACCAACGTCATATTGGCGCGTTCTGCCAACAACGACAGGGCGCGCAAATTACCGACAAGCGTGGCTTTATGCAGAGTAGTCGAGTATTTGATCCTGAAGCCGCTGATCCGTGCCACCCACGTCAGCGCCTGTTTACCAAGGTTGGGTGAGGTACTTGCTACCCAAGTCGCTCAATATGCCACTGCCTGCCAGCAAGCTGTCGAAATGCGGATCTGGATTAATGCGCCCAGTGAACCAGGCATAGCGGAAAACATCGCTGCGTGTTTCGCAGGTGGCAACCATGTCGGCCATTTGCGCCTCTTGTTTGGCCAGCGTATCAATCTGCGCGCCGTCGTTTGAGCTATGCCAGTTGGCAAATTCGGTCACCCAGAATGGCTTGCCGTATTTGGTCAGCCGATCCAGCTGCGCGCCCAGGCCGTAGTCGTACCAGTGAAAAGCCAGGTAATCGATCTGCGGATTGCGATTGCCATTGGCCGCCTGGTAGGCCGCGTAAAACGCATCCAGCCACACCACCGGATCGCTATATCCGGCCATGGTGCCCCAGTTCATCGCCGGGCCAACAAGCTTGACGCCGGTCGCGGCGGAGATCGCCTCATACCGCGGCCACAATGCCGCCGCCTGAGCGGGCGTCATATTGGCTTGATCGACCAGATTGGGCTCGTTAAGCACGAGCAGATATTTGACCGACGGGTGTACTTGCAGCCAGCTAATGACATTGGCGTCGACAAAGTTGCCGTTCCACAGCATGGGATAAAAATCCATGCCATAGCGGGCTTGGTAATCCGTGGGAATGCCGCTGTTGGGAGTCTGCCCCCAGTTGTACCACCAGCTCGCACCCGTCGCGACAGCCGCCATGTCTTGCGACGAGGCCAGATCATAAGCAATACCGCGCTTGGCGCTTTTGCTGGCTGGCGCCGATGTTGGGGTGGGAGAGGGAGTTGGGGTGAGCGCCGGTGCGGGAGTGGGCGTGATTGGGACTGCATTCGAGCTATTGTTGCCAGTACTACCTGCAGACCCACCGCCGCCGCCACAACTTGTAAGACCGAGGCAAACGCTTACAAGCAGGAAGGCAAATGCGCGCCTGCAGTCACCAATCAAATTGAAATTAGGCATATGTGCTGTTTATTCCTGCTGCGGCGCTTTGCCGCACCCTGTCTGCTGTGGTGGGAGATAGAACCGTTCCCGATCGTTGTTGAATACTGATCGGAACGCATCCTGACATTTACCAGGCAGGGGCGGCAAGGCATAGCGCACGTGCAGTCATTTAGTCGCGATAAACGGTAAACAGAGCACAATTGCACTCAAAGTACACAATACTGCATCTTCGTCAGGCTCTTAGCGATAACAGGAAATCGTCACCATTGCGTGTTCCAGATTCCCGGAAATTGCGCTTTGCGAAACCGGCTGAGTTGCGGTGGCGATGAGTGGATCGATGTTGTATGCCTTCAGAAAGGCGATGATTTCGGTGTTTTTGATAGCTGGACTTTGATGGTCGGTACTCGATACATCTATGGTGTGCGAAGCGGTTTCGGTATTCGTGTTCACTCCAACCATGCCAATCAAGTGCCCGGCCTGGTCTAGTACGGGGCCGCCGCGGGCGCCCGGGACGATTTTGCCTGAGAGTTCAAACATATGCGGATCATTGCCTGCCGCCTTGCCCTGAACCTGCGCCGGACTAAGCAAAAAGCTATCTGTGGGCTGGTTGGGCAGCATGTAGCCCCCAACAAAAACCGGCTCACCCAAGACTGGTTCGTCTGAGCGGAACTTTATCAGCGAACCTGTACCCCAGCCGTCGCGCAACAAGGCCAGATCGCTGGCACCACTCAAGGCAACCTGCAAAGCGGCGCGCTGATTATTGATCATGACCTGACTGCAATCGTGTACCAGGTGTTTGCTGGTCACAATCAGGCTGTTGGCAACCCGAAACCCGCTGCCGGACGCGATAGATCGGCTTCTAACTTGATAGGTTTGCGTGGTCCGGTAACTGGCCCATGCGCCAAAACGGGAATAGGCATAGTTGGTTACCGTGCGTGTGGAACTTACAGTGCCACCCTGATTGCCATTGCCTGAGTAAACCTGGCCACCGCTAGAAGGATCAACATTGGAAAACGTCACATTCCCGGCTGCATCCTTTGATTTATAAACCTCGGCCGGGCAATGGGCAGAGAGGATCAAGAGGGCTAGAACGCCAGGCAACCGGATTTTCATGATTGATTTTATTATTGAAATGAGGGCTGCCATCATTTCAAATGGTAAGAATTGCGTCAACTTCATGATGGAAATTGACATAATCAAGATACATATTTGCAACGCAAATGCGGCTTGGGGTAATTGGGTTTAAGCCGTCTGGTTCCAGGCTGGAGGTTGCGAATCGCGGCAGCTGTGTTTGATTGGCGTGCCGGCTACGGGCACCGCAACATGAAATACCTTTCCCTTGGAGGGAATGAAGCCCTGGCTGCAGGGCAACACAGCATTACGCAGTACTAAAGCGGTCAGAGCGGGAGAGCCCACCCGCATCTGACCACACGGGCCAATCACAAGTGGAATTTACCCAGTTCGTTACGCAGGCTCTCGCCAATATTCAGCACTTCACGACTTTCGGCGTGGGCCGAAGCGGACATGTCGTTTACCTGATGCGCCAGCCGCTGGATGGATTCCACATTGCTGCTGATGCCAGAGATGGTGCGGCTTTGCTGTTCTGCGGCGGCGGCCACGTGCACGTTCATGTCGTCAATGATGTCGATATTGTCGCGGATGCGCTCCAGCGAAACGCCGGCTTCTTGCGAACGTTGCACGGTGTCATCCACGCGGGCGTGGCTGCGGTCCATCGCTTCACCGGCATTGCGCGCGGCCGATTGCAGTTTGTCGACCATCTCGGCGATTTCGCTGGTGGAAGCGCCGGTCAGTTGGGCCAGTTTGCGCACTTCATCGGCCACCACTGCAAAACCCCGGCCCGCCTCGCCCGCACGTGCGGCTTCGATGGCGGCGTTCAAGGCCAGCAGATTGGTTTGTTCAGCGATATTGCGGATCACGTCCAGCACGCGCGTGACGGCATTGCAGTCGTTGCGCAGATCAATAATGCGATCCCGCGTATCGGTAATCTCGGCACCCAGCTGGCCGACTTGTTCAACCGTGTTGGTGACCACGCTAACGCCGGATTGGGTCTGTTGCTTGGCCTCATGCGTGCTGGTGGCCGAACGCGTGGCGCTGCTGGCCACGTCTTGCGCCACTTTGGACATCTCGGCCAGCGATTGTGCGGTTTCTTCTGCGCCTTCCAGCTGTTTGCGGCTAGCGGCGGAGACTTCGCTGGTGCGTGCGGCCAGGCCATCTGCAGCCACTGACAACTGCTTGGCTGAACCCACCACCGTACTGAGCAGGGTGTGCAGGTTTTCCACAAAGCGGTTGAAACTGCCCGCCAGTTCGCCCAGTTCATCGTGACTGGAAATCGTCAGCCGTTTGGTCAGATCGCCACCACCGGCCGCAATTTCGCCCAGCGCGCGGTTGATGCGTTTGACCGGGCTGGTTACAAAGGTGCGCATCATGATGGCCAGGCTGAACATCACCCCTGCCAGCACACACAACACGGCGCCCACCACGTACAGCGAGGTAACGCGGATTTGCTGACCGACCGAATCGGTACGGAAATCCACCACCACCTGACCCAACGCATTGCCATCTTCGCCGACCAGTTTGATGGTCTGGCTTTGCAGCAAGCTGTCAGACACCGTTTGCTCTTGCTTGATCTCACCCAGCACCTTGCCGCGTTGATCTGCCACGTGCAGCCGGTAAACGTGATTCTGTTTGATGAACGACGCCAGAATCGCGCTGATCTGGCCGTTGTCGTAGGTGAACACCGGATCACGCAAGACGATGCCCAGCACGTCCGAGCTTTCGCCGATTTTTTCCTGCAGGTCTTGCTGCGCCTGGTGTGAAACCAGCGCATAGCTTACCCCCAGCACCAGGATGGTGATGACCAGCACCACGACGCTCACGGTGCCGATCAGGCGGGTACTGATTGATCTTGTTGTCATGCCCATAGACTTCCCCTCACTGGTAGTTGCAACTGTCACCTGCTTGCACAAGCGCTACGCTGCTTAGTATTTGGTGATATCCAGCCACAGTTCGGGCCGATTGACCGGGGTTTCCGGCGACATGTACGGATTGGGAATACGGAACACCAGCCGGTCTTTCAGATGCCCGCGTGACAGCGCATCGGACACCAGCGGGTTGCTGTAAAACAGCTTGTCGTAGCTGCCATCCTTGATGGCTGCTTCCATGCCGCGCGTGATGGCATCCGCCAGCGGTTTGTTGTCTTTGGCGACAAAGAAATACATGGCAAACGGGTAGACCAGCAGGATGTGTTTTTCCACTTCCAGATTCAGGTCTTTGTATTTTTCCACCTCGCTCCACGGTTCGTGGATGGCGCGGGGAAAGTAATCAAAGCGCTCGCCTTCCAGCATCGGGAACATGCTGGCGTATTTGACCGGCGTCACCACTGGGAGATTGGCCGATTTGAGCACTGCGGTATCGCCCCAGAAACGGCCCTGACCGGCTTTGAGTTTTTTCAGGTCGTCCAGCGTTTTCACCTGATCAAACTTGGGTTGATCGCCTTTGCGGATGATGAAAATCCGGTAGCCGAGCATGCCTTTTTCCAGCGGGATGCGGATCGGCGTCAGTTCTTGCTCGTACGAAGGTTGAGTGCCGGCCCACATCACCGACATCTTGCCTTCCTTGAGGTATTCGACCGAGCGCGCTTCTTCCGAGAACTGCGGCAGCGCCTGGAAAGTGGCATCCGGCATGGATTTGGACAAAGCCAGCTTGAGCACCGACAGCGCCAGTTGCTCTTTGGGCTCGGTGGCCGGATTGGTGATGATGACTTGTGCGGCGAGCTGGGGTGCCAGACACAGCAGTCCCAGCAACAAAAGCGCCCTTGCGGCGCGCTGGATATGCAAACCCATCAGATACTCCCCCATTGTCCTGCACTTGTTATACCGGACCGGCGTGTGCATCAGTCCGGGCAATGCAGTGTTACATGCACTGATACATTGCCGTTATAGGGTATGCCAGTTAGCTAAGCCACCTGACTTCGGCCCCATTGAAAGTACATACAGCCCAACCCTCAGGATTCGCTGCGAAAACCGGTTTTGACGTGGCTGCCGTCGCAGTACGGTTTGTTGCCAGAGTGGCCGCAACGGCATAACCAGGCATCGGTGACCCGGTTAATGGTTTTGCCGGTGCCGGTCACCACTTCCAGACAGCCGGTGACATGCAACGGGCCATTGGGCGTGGGTTCAATTTGCAGATCACCGTTGCGTTGCGCCAGCAGTTCGCTGGTCGCGGCGGGTGCTTCACCACTGGCAGTAAACCCGGCCCCGGCATGGTTGCCGTCACAGAATGGCTTATGGCTGGAAGCCCCGCAGCGGCACAATGTGGCGCGATAACCTTGCGTCTGACCGTTGATATAAATTGGCCCATGCATCGCCAAAGGGCCGTTCTCGCGCACCCGTACGGTGTTCACCAGCGGCGCCGCCTCCAGCAAAGTGCCGTCCAGACCTTGGCACTGAATGGCGCCGGACGGGCAGTTGCGGGCCAGCTCCAGTAGTTCGGCCGTGCTGGCCTGGTCAGGGTGTATCCATTCTCCGGCCACATTGGGCACAAAGACATCTGGCCTATCCAGTACGCAGTGGCGAGAGTGAATGCAACGCTCGCTATCAAACTCGATAACGGCACGGCTACCGCGAACGATTTCCTTGCTCATGTTGGTCTCCTGCTAAACCAAGGCGCGTGGGCGCGGTCGAACTGGTTTATCTGCCCTGATAACGGTGTTTGACCGGATTTACTGGCGAGCTTCAAAACTCATTCTAGGCGGCAACGCGCGCTTTGCCGGGAAGTGGCCTGCAGGCTGCTACCTGGCCACCTCAGCCGGGTGGCAAGGGAGAGCCATGCTGCGGGTGGTGTGTTCACAACATATTGATAAATATCAACTTATATCGGAGCCCGTTCGCAGAAATTTCTCATAAGTCTCATAATTCATGCACTTACCTTTTGTACTTTCACACGTTCAACAGGAGTGCATCATGGGCAACTTATCCGCCGGTACCACCCTTAAATCCCGAACCAAACCCGCCCCCTTGCCAGTCAACATGGCAACCCGGCCCGGCCGCCCGTCCTTTGCCCAACGCAATCCGGCCGCGTTCTCGTGGCTGTTGCAATTACAGGAACACAAATAAGTTCTACGGCACGGTGACGCCGGTTTGTTCCATCTGCCACCGAATGTCTCGTTTACCGAACGCCTGACCGCTTGCCGCTACTCAGACTGGTGCTCGCAAAGTAGGCTATTGCGCAGTATCGAGGGTGGTACATACCGGGCCTCGCGCTGGTGTGTACCCGGACAACGAGACAATAACCACTGGCACTGACCAGGGAGGCGGATGGAAACGCAAAATCAGACAACGCTACGGGTTGTGGTGGATCACGAATGGCGACGCTGGATTGCCGAAAACCTGCTGCTGGGCGGTGCGCCGCAGGATTTGATCCAGGTGATGGTGGCGGCCGGGGCCGACCCGGAAGACGCGCTGCGTGAGGTTCAGGCTGCGCTGGCCAGCCCGTATCTGGCGGGCGCCGAACGACTGAAAAACCGCCTCGCCAAGCACGATTGGGTGCTGGACAACCAGCGGCGGCTGGAGCAACTACGCTCGCCGGAAATCCCGCGGCGCCATCGACTATCCTGCGCCGAATTTTTCAATGATTACTACACCGCCGGGCGCCCGGTGATCATCACCGGCATGATGGATCAATGGCCCGCCATGCAGAAATGGAGCCTTGATTACTTTGCCGATCGCTGTGGCGAGCGCGCGGTGGAAGTCCAGTTTGGCCGCAACAGTAACGAGCACTATGAACTGGACAAACGCCGGCACGAAAAGAGCATGCGCTTTGCCGAGTTCGTACAACTGGTCCGCACCCACAGCCCGACCAACGATTTTTACATGACGGCCTATAACGATTCGCACAACCGGCAGGCCCTGGCCGAATTGTGGCGCGACATCTTGCCGTTGCCGGAATATCTGAATCCGGGCTCAACGGATCAAGGTTTCCTGTGGTTCGGCCCGGCGGGCACCATCACGCCGTTTCACCATGACCTGACCAACAACTTCATGGCCCAGGTGATCGGCCGCAAACGCATTTTGCTGGTGCCCGCCAACGAAATTGCCAGCATGTACAACCATGAACACTGTTTCACCTATGTTGACGCCCGCAATATCGACTACAACCGCTTCCCCGCCATGCGCAATGTGCAGGTGCGCGAGTGCATTCTGAACCCGGGTGAAATCCTGTTCCTGCCGGTGGGCTGCTGGCATTTTGTGGAAGGGCTGGAAGTCTCGGTAACGATGTCGTTCATCAACTTTCGCTGGGGCAATGATTTCACCAGCACTTACCCGGCGGCGCGTACTTTCTAGCGCATCCTGGCCTGGTCGCGACCGATCGTCGCGCCCTGCCGGATACGCAGGGGCGGCGATTTGCTTTATGGTGGACAGCTTGTTGTCCACCTGTGAGTAGTGCAAATGACTAGCAGCAATACCAACGAAGCGGAAGAGATCGTCGGCGGGCAGCTTGCGGCGTACAACGCCCGCGATATCGACGCCTTTATGGCGTACTGGCATGACGATGCTTTGTATTACGAGCACCCTGCAACATTGCTGGCCGAGGGCGCTGCGGCGATTCGCCAGCGCCACGAAATCCGTTTTGCCGAGCCGCTATTGTTTGGTCAATTGCTGACGCGGGTGTCGGTAGGCAATCTGGTGGTGGATCGTGAAGTAGTCCGGCGCACGTTTGCGGGCGGTGTGGGTACGGTGGACGTGATTGCGATTTATGAAGTGAGCGACGGCAAAATCGCCAAGGCGTGGTTCAAGCTGGGCACGCCAAAGCTGGATACGGTGACTGATCACTGAAGCAGCCAGACGATTGATCGTCCGCCTGGCATTTCGCTGTCCGATACCGCTGATAACAGCTTGAAATTGCCCACATTGCCGCCACAGTTAGCTGAACCTTCAAGGAGCAATCAAGCCATGGCAGTTTCGATGTATCGCCTTTCCATTCCGGTGTTTCAGCGCGGCCTGCGAGTGCTGTCCAGCTATCTGGATAAAGCGCTGGCCCACGCCCAAGCCACCGGCTTGCCGCCGGAAATGCTGGTACATGCCAGGCTGGCGACCGACATGCTGCCATTGGCCGGGCAGATTCAGCGAGCTTCAGACACTTCCAAAAACGCCATTGGCCGCCTTGCGGGCGTTGAAGTGCCGCGATTTATTGATTGCGAAAACAGCTTTGCTGAACTGCAAACGCGCATCCAGAAGACCTTGGCGTTTTTTGACAGCATTGCGCCCGAACAAATGGAAGGCACTGAAGCCACTGAAATCACGCTGGATTTCAGCACCATCAAAACCACGTTCAGCGGCGATGAGTATCTGGTGACCTTTGTGTTGCCCAATTTCTTTTTCCATATCGCGACGGCACACGACATCTTGCGCCAGCACGGGCTGGATATTGGCAAGACCGACTACCTGGGACCTTTTGGCGAGTAAGCACGCTAGCTGCCGCCGGGTTTGATTGGCAGCACCCCATCCCGATTAAGCTACGGTGAAATAATCGCCAGGGCTCGATCGGGATTTTCATTTGCGGCGTTATCGGCAAGGCAACGCCATCAACGCGTCACACTGGCTGGTTCGCCGCACTGCGCCCGTTCGGTCGCAAAGTACAACAGCGCAGCAATGGGCAAGGTTAAACCGATTGCCGAGGCCAGCGCCCAGCCACCGTGGGCAAAGGCCCAGCCTCCAGCAGCGGAGCCCACGGCGCCGGCGCCAAAAAAGGTCGCCATGTATAAACCGTTGAGCCGCCGGCGGTATTCCGCGCCCAGTGCAGCTGCTTTGGCCAGAACGCGCGGTACATCCTCGGCGGAGCGGGCGATATAGGCCAGTGCCATGGCAGAAAAACCGCTGCTTTCACTGGTGTCACTATGGGCATCCATCGCAAATGCCTTGCGCGACTGGATTCCCGGCACTACACCTCCAAGATCGAACTTGGCAAAGCCATCGTGACTGCTGTCCGCTTTGGGCCAGCCCAGCGCTTCGTAAAAAGCGACGGTTTTGGCGATAACGGCTACACCCAGCGAGATGAGATTAAGGCGGGGACGCATGGCGCTGCGGTCTCTGGTGACTAAGGTAGCCGATAAAGTACACGATGCCCGCGCCGGTCAACACCGTAACGAGCGGCGGCGCGGTAACCGTTGTATTTGTCTGCGCTTTGCCCTGGCGTTGATGCATTTGAATGCATAGGCAACGCCGACAATGTACGACTTGGGAGCACCGCAATGACTGAAGCAGAATCACCTGTCCTGCCGATACTGGCGGCATACAAGGCTGCGGTATACGCCAAAGATGTCGATGCCTTTCTGGCCATTTATGACCAGGACATCAGCATTTTTGATATGTGGGCCGAGTGGGAATATCGCGGCATTGTTGCCTGGCGCAAGATCGTTCAAGGCTGGTTCGGCTCCTTGCAAGAAGAGCGGGTGCTGGTCGATTTCTCCAATATCCAGACAACCTCAGACGCAGACATGGCAATGGCCTATCTGTTCGTCTCATACCAGGCAATCGCGCAAGACGGCACCCGATTGCGCGGCATGCAAAACCGCATGACGTTGGCGCTGCGCCGCAGGCAAGGCGTCTGGCAGATTGTGCACCAGCACACTTCGTCGCCCATCGAGTTCGAGACCACCAAGGCCATCTTCCTGCCTTGAGTTCGCACAGGTTTACCTTTATTCCCAACACGTGGGGTCACGTCCGCGTTGGGCAGGTGCACACCCGAAGTGTTGAAAAAATATGTAAAGTTAGCGAACCAATGCACTGTTCGCTAACATGATGAAAGCAGTAGTCTGACAAGACATATTGCATGTGCTGCACATATGCGGTGCCCAAGCCTTCGATTGGATTGATTCGGCAAAATAATTTTGCGATTTTCAGGTCAGGTTTGATTATGAGATGTGAAATCTGACGGCAGGTATTGGATAGTAGCGGCACAGTACAAGATCAAAACAAGATTAGAGGATAAAACGAAATGACATTGCGCCAGAAAGCGTGGGGATTAACCGCGATAGTGTTGGTGTTCTTGCTGGGCACCATGGTCACCGGGCTGTACGTATTGCGCAGTGCCAGCAATATCGACAACAAGGCGCGCATCCAGCAGTTGGTGAAAAGCACTTACAACACCATTGTGCAGCTGGAAAACCAGGCGGCCGCGGGCAAGATGAGCGAGGCCGATGCCAAAGCGCTGGCGACGCAGATTCTGCGGGAAAACAAATATCACGAGTCCGAATACGTTTACGTCACCGATGACAAACTGGTGTTTGTCGCCACGCCGCTCGACCCGCAGCTGAATGGCACCAGCTTTAACGATTTCAAAGATGCCAAGGGCAATAGCGTGGGTGCCATTGCGGCCAAAGCGCTGGACCAATCCGGTGGCGCATTTACCGAATACTGGTGGGATTCCACACGTAACGGCAAAACAGTAGACCTGTTGTCGGTGGCAGTGCGCACGCCGCATTGGGGCTGGGTAGTGGGCAGCGGCATCAGCTTTGCCGAAGCCGATGCCCGCTTCTGGAGTAACGCCCGCTGGCAGGTGCTGGTGTGTCTGGTGCTGGCCGGGATTGTCGGCGCCATGCTGGTGCTGGCTGTGCGCCGTTTGCTGCAAACACTGGGCGGCGAGCCCGAGCAAGTGGTGAATCTGGTGACGCGGGTGGCGCAGGGTAACCTGGCCGCAGATCGCAGTACGCACAATGCTTCTACAGACAGCATTCTGGGCGCGGTTGAGAAAATGCGGGCATCGCTCGGCTCGGTACTGGCCGAAGTCCAACGCGATGCGCGCCAGCTGGAACAGCATTCGGGCCTGATCGCCAATGCCAGCAAGGAGATTTCCTCCGCTGCCGGTCGCCAGTCCGACGCTACTGCCTCCATGGCCTCGGCCATGGAAGAACTCACGGTCAGCATCAATCATATTTCGGATAACACTGCCGATACCGAGCGCACCTCGCAAACGGCGACCGAACTGGCTGGCGAAGGCGTGGTGCAGGTCAACACGGCGTCAGTTGCCATGCAGGAACTGGCAGAAAGCGTGTCCAGTGCCTCGGCACGTATTCGCGACCTGGATACCAAATCGCGCGAGATTTCGTCCGTTGCGGCCGTGATCAAAGACATTGCCGGGCAAACCAACTTGCTGGCGCTGAATGCCGCCATTGAAGCGGCGCGTGCGGGCGAACAAGGTCGTGGCTTTGCCGTGGTGGCCGATGAGGTCCGTAAACTGGCCGAGCGCACCAGCGCAGCGACCGTGGATATCGGTCACATGCTCGAGTCCGTATTGTCCGAAACCGACGCCGCTGTGGCTGGTATGGAAGGTGCCTTACCGCAAGTGAACAACAGCGTAGCGGCGGCCAAAGCAGTGGCGGAGTCGCTCGGGCGCATTCATGAAGGTGCGCAGAACACCCTCAAAAGCTTGAGCGAAATGGCCATATCCACGCGTGAGCAAAGCAACGCCAGCACCAGCATTGCGGTGCGCGTGGAAGACATTGCGCAGATGGTGGAAGAAACCACGGCGTCGATTCACCGTTCCAGCGAAACCGCTAACGAAATTGCCCAGATTGCTCAGCGGTTGAACACGATGGTGCAACGCTTCCAGCTTTAATCTGATCAGTAGCTGGCAAAACAAACGGGATGCTCAATGGGCATCCCGTTTGTTTTTCAGCCATCCACCCGGTCAGGGCGAATGGCGAGAACGTCGACCTAAAAGATCAGAAGTGGCTGGCCACCACCGTGTACAAACGGTCCAGAATCAGCGCGCCAAACACCCACGCCAGATACTTGATCGAATACAAAAACAGATTGCGGGCGACGGCGTCATCGGCGGTGCGATACAGCTTGATGGAGCGAGCCAGAAAACCGCTGTTGAACCACACCGCAATGGCCAGATAGACCCAGCCGCTCATGCCAATCACAAACGGCAGCAAGGCCACGGCGAACAGCATCACTGCGTACAGCACGATGGTCTGGCGGGTGAACGCCGCGCCATGGGTGACGGGCAGCATCGGCAGGCCAGCTTTCTGATAATCCAGCTCGCGATACAGTGCCAGCGCCCAGAAATGCGGCGGCGTCCAGGTGTAGATCAGCAAAAACAGCACGGCGGCTTCGGCGGGCACGCTGCCAGTGACCGCCGCCCAGCCCAGCACCGGCGGCATAGCACCTGCTGCGCCACCAATTACGATGTTTTGTGGCGTGGCCGGTTTGAGCCAGCGGGTATACACCACGGCGTAGCCAAAGAAGGTGGCCAGTGTCAGCCACATGGCCAGCACATTACCGAAAGTCAGCAACAGCCACAGGCCCGAGAGCGTTAGCGTGGCGGCGTATAAACCGGCCTCCAGCGGTGTGAGGGTGCCTTTAACCAGCGGGCGACGCTCCGTGCGGCGCATGACCGAATCCCGATCGCGCTCCACCAGACAATTGACTGCCGCCGCCCCCATGGCCACCAGCGCAATGCCTAGCAAGCACATCACCACATTGGGCAAGGCCGACCATTGCGGCGTCGCCATCAAGGCACCCGCTGCCGCACAGAACACAATCAGACTGACGACTTTGGGTTTCCCCAGTCGCCAGAATTCAACGACCCGCGAAGGCGTGACGAGCGTTTGCGTAGACATGTTGCGTCCTTTGCCCGCTACTACGGGCGATCACACTGACGAGGGAAAACAGCAAAAGCGCAGCGCCACCGTTATGGGCGACGGCGAGCGGCAGAGGCAGCGAGAACAACACATTGGCAATACCGAGCAACACTTGCAGCGTTAGCGCCGCCAGTAACAGCAACGCCAGCCGCCGCTGATATCCAGCCAGTTTCAATGCCAGAACCACGGTGAGCAGCGTGACGATCAACGCGCCGACACGATGCAACCAGTGAATCGCCGCCAGGTTGGCGATGGTCAGCGGCGCGCCTTCGGCCGTCAGCCCCAACTGGCGATCCGGTCGCAACATTTGCGCCAGGCCATCCGGGGCCGCAAAGCTGCCGCGGCAGGTCGGGAAACCATCACAGGCCAACCCGGCGTAATTGCTGGACACCAACCCGCCCACCGCCAGTTGCGCCAGCAAGGCCGCCAGCGCAATCCACGCCAGCGTGCGAGTAGCGCCTCTGATATTGATGCTCGGGAGCGTGCCTTTCACCGCAATCGCACCCAGCAAGGCCAGCATGGTCATGCCGCCGAGCAAATGCGCGGTGACCACAGCGGGCATCAGTTTGAGCGTGACCGTCCACATCCCCAGCAGTGCCTGAAACACGATCACCAGCAAAGGCGCAAAGACCAGCAAGGCCGGAATGCGATATTTGCGGCGATTACGCGCCAGCAACACGGTGAGCGCCAGCACGATCACTACCAAGCCACCGGCTACGTAACGGTGGATCATCTCTTTCCAGCCTTTTTCCGGCTCCACCATCGCGCCGAATGTGGCGGCGGCGTGCGCCAGTTCGTGCGGTTTTTCCGGCACGGTCAGATGACCGTAACAGCCAGGCCAATCCGGACAGCCCAAGCCCGCATCAGACAAGCGTACAAACGCGCCCAGCATCACCAGGGCGAAAGTCCAGATCACGGCTAGCCAGACCAGATAACGCAAACGTGAGTTCGCCATGATCAGCCCAGCGCTTCGTTGTTTTTGAGGATCTTGCCGATCTCCGCCATCGCTTTTTTGCGGCCTTCGTTGTCGTCGATCTGGCCGGGGCGATACCGCATCACCAGATTGCCGTGCGGGTCGATCAGATACAGGCCGCTTTCCTGCAAATGGGTGGTTGGCGCCAGCACCGCCACGTCGCTATCCAGCGCCGGGCAAACAGTGGTGGAACCACGCTGAATACGATGGCTTTCCTGACCTTGTGCCAGGCGCATCTGGCGGGTGGCAAACAGCAGTTGTTTCTGGTTGTCGGTGCAGCCGGATGGATCGGCCGCCACCAGCCGCCAGAAACCGTTGGCCGGGACCACTGACTCGGTCGCCAGCAATTCGCCATAGCTTTTGACGTGATTGGGTTGCCACCAGGAATAAAACGCCTGCGCGGCGAGGATGGGGGCGAGCGTAATGCCAAACATCGTGAGAAGTGTTTTTTGCCCGCTATTCATATTCGTATGTCTCCGTGCGATCTTGTTGATCTTGTTTTATTTGGACTGCGATTGCGGTTGAGTCGAACGGCGAAAATGTCGCCACAGAAAGATTCCGGCAATGCTCATGCCCCACCAGGTCAGCATGTAACCGATATGGCGGGCGGGGTTGAAGTCAGGCGTGGCGCTGTCGTGGGCCAGGCCATCTTGCGCGGGCGAGCGCAAACGGCCGTACCACAGCGGCTTGGGTAGATGCGACCACTCGGCAAAGCGGGCGGCGGTGATGTTCTGGAACAGATTGCCTTGCGGCGGGGTTTTGGCCAGTTCAAAGAAGCGCGGCCAGGCGAGCACTTCCACTTGGGGCGCAATCAGCGCGGGGGCGCTTTCGACGGTATTGTGTGCTTTCCAGCCGCGATTGATCAGCGCAATGCCGCCATCATCCAGCTGAAACGGAGTGATGACTTCCACGCCAATCTCGCCCTGGTAATCCCGGTGATCCAGATACAAGGTCTGGCCGGCGAGCCAGTGACCTTTGAGAGTGAGGCGCCGGAACAACGGTGGTTCATCGTTGCTGCCCCATGGCAAAGCGGGCGCAGCGATGCTGGCGGCGTAGTGATCGGCCAACCGTTGCTTGTAAACCGCGCGAGCGGCTTGCCAGCAACCGAGTGCCACAGTCAGCAACACCAGCCCGGCCAGACCGAGCAAAGCACCGCGTCGCTGGTGGGCGACCGGCAGCTTTATGACGTTTGTGCTACCGTTGCCAATATCAGGAGGAGATGCCATGAAAATCGTCATAGTGCTGTTTTTGCTGATCATTCTGGTTGCACTGGGCCGTGCTTTGCTGCAACTGGTACGCGGCCCGGCAGGGTCTGAAAAACTGGCGAAATCGCTCACTTTGCGGATCGCGGTTTCGGTCGCACTGTTTATCCTGTTGTTGCTGGCGTGGTACTTCGGTTATCTGCAACCCCACGGCCCTGCTGTGTGAGGGATAGGGAAAGGCATCCCTGCCTTTCCCTTCTCCTCTTATAAGCCCCTGCACTGCACCCGCCTGCCGTACAACTGGTTGTGTGAGGTACCTCGCCGCCTTTATCCCGATAAATCGGGGCAAGCCTCACAAGCAATAAACAAACACGAACAAACCCAGCCACACCACATCTACAAAGTGCCAATACCAGGCGGCGGCTTCAAAGCCGAAATGATGCGCGGGGGTGAAGTGGCCCTTGAGCACGCGGCCCAGCATGGTGGACAGCATCAGCACGCCCACCAACACATGCATGCCGTGAAAGCCGGTCAGCATGAAGAAGGTCATGCCATACGCGCCAGAGGCCAGCGTCAGGTTCATCTGCGTATAAGCGTGGTGGTATTCAAAACCCTGCAAGAACAAAAAGCAGATACCCAAGGCCACGGTGAACGCCAGGCCCAGCGCCATTTGCGTGCGGTTGTTCTTGAGAAAGCCCCAGTGCGCCCAAGTCACGGTCACGCCAGACGACAACAACAAGCCGGTGTTGATCGCCGGAATGCCAAAGGCTTCCATGGGTGTGTAGCCGCCGGTCTTGGGGCCGCTTACCGCGGGCCACGCAGCGTTGAACTGCGGCCATAGCAAGGAGTGCGTGTCCGAGAACCAGCCCAGTTCCGGTACCGAGATCACCCGGGTGTAGAACAGCGCGCCAAAGAACGCGGCAAAGAACATGACTTCCGAGAAGATGAACCAGCTCATGCCCCAGCGGAACGAGTGGTCCACTTGCTGGCCGTAATCGCCGTGTTGGGACTCTTGAATGACATCATGAAACCAGCCGAACAGCATGCGAATCAGGATCAAAAAGCCCAGCAGCAGGACCCATTTGCCGAACTGCATGTTGTTGATCCAGAACGCGGTGCCGCAGGTCATGCAGAACAGCGCGATAGAGCCGGTTATAGGCCAGCGGGAAGGCTGCGGCACGAAGTAGTGCGGATCGTGGATGCCGTTTTCTACGTTCATGTTTCTCTCCAGGGCTGCCACCGAAGTGGCCTTGCGTGGTGCTTGTGAGTGGCGGGTTAGCCCGCCTTTTATTGGGTTGCAACCATGGGTTGCAGCCTCCTCCAGTAATGCGTTTGCCGGTATTTCTGTCTGCTTTCAACTCATCATGTAGCCCGGATGAAGCGTTAGCGAGAATCCGGGGCTGCGACGTTTACCATTCATTGCGGTGCGATTCTTTTACGCATTGCTCCCGGATTCCCGCTGCGCTTCATCCGGGCTACGAACTCTCGGGCTTGAATGTCCACTACGTCCTGCTTGTCACCAGAAAATGCACCAGCGTAAATACGCCCAATGCCAGTAATAGCGCCAACACAATCGCCGTCACAATCAGCTGCCGGGGCTTGAGTTTTTCGGCCTCGGCGCCTTTACGGCCACGGACGCCAAAAAATGCGGCCAGCACGGTTTTGATGGTGGCGATCATGAGCCACTCACCTTGCCGTCTGCCGAGCTATCTGCGGCGTTGAACAGCGTGTACGACAAGGTGATCGGCCCTAGCGACTCGGGTAGTTCTTTTTTCAACAGCATCACCACCGTGACATCGCGTGTTTCATGCGGGGCCAGATCGATGGCATCAAAACAGAAACATTGCAGCTTTTGCACAAACCGTACCGCGTTGCTGGGCGCGTAGCTGGGAATCGCCCGTAACTGCAACGGCTTGTCGGTCGGGTTTTCCAGCCGGAAATGCGCTTTCACCAACTGGCCGGCTTTACCGCTGGCGGTGTGATCCAGCGGAACCAGCTTCGCCAACACGCCAGGCGCTTCATTGGCATCCAGATCAATGCGTTGCGACCACGCTGGCACCACGTCGTTTTCATTGACGATGCGGTCTTGCTGAATGCCCACGGCGCGGCAGAACACCTCATACATCGGCACCATGGCAAAGCAGAACCCGAACATCGCCAGCACGATCACCCCCAGCTTGATCGCCGTTTTGCGATTGCCTTGCCGGGTTTGATTGAGCGTGGCGGTATTCATGGTGTCAGTTACCAAACAACCAATGCCGCACCATGATCCCGGCAAAAAACACCAGGGCAATGCTGGCCAGGATCAATGCCGTCCGGATGTTGCGACGGCGCTCAGGTTGTTCGTGGGTCATTGCGTTCTCCATCTCATTCATCCCCGCTCAGCGCCGTAGGGTTTGCAAGCTTCGCTTGCGAACGCGTTCAGTTGCTGTTGCCCTCATGGTGCGCATGAATGCGCACCCTACAACTACACATCCTCACGCCTCAGTTATGTTCCAACCCTTGCGCCACCAGACCACGCTGGACCAGTGCTGCATCCGGCGGGGTTTCCCAGGTGTGGTGCGGAGCGGGCGAGGCGACTTCCCATTCCAGCGTGGTGCCGCCGTCCCATGGTTTGGCCGGAGCAGGGCCGACGCCGCCACGAATGGTGTGGATCACGTTGTAGAGGAAGAAAATCTGTGCAAAGCCGAACAGGAAGGCGCCGACCGAAGCCACTTCATTAAAGAAGGTGAACTGCAGCGCGTAATCCGGAATCCGCCGTGGCATGCCGGCCAGTCCCAGAAAGTGCATCGGGAAGAAAGTGATGTTGAAAGCAATCATCGACCACCAGAAGTGGATCTTGCCCATGCGCTCGTTGTACATATAGCCAGACCATTTGGGCAGCCAGTAATAGGTGGCGCCAAACAGGCTGAACAGCGCACCGGCCACCAGCACGTAGTGGAAGTGCGCCACCACGTAGTAGGTACCGTGCAACTGGATATCGACCGGCGCCAGCGACAACACCAGCCCGGACATGCCGCCAATGGTGAACAGGCACAAGAAGCCAATCGCAAACAGCATCGGCGTTTCCAGCGTCATCGAGCCCTGCCACATGGTGGCGATCCAGTTGAACACTTTCACGCCGGTCGGCACGGCAATCAGCATGGTCATGAACATGTAGAACAACTGCGCCGTGGCCGGGAAGCCCACCGCGAACATGTGATGGCCCCACACCATAAAGCTGAGAATGGCGATGGCACACACGGCGTAGACCATAGACACATAACCAAACAGCGGCTTGCGGCTGAAAGTCGGCAGAATCTGGCTCACCACGCCGAACGCGGGTAGCGCCATGATGTAGACCTCGGGGTGACCAAAGAACCAGAACACGTGCTGGAACAGGATCGGATCACCACCGCCAGCGGCGTTGAAGAAGTGCGTGCCAAAGTGTCGATCCGTCAGCAGCATCGTCACCGCACCAGCCAGCACGGGCGCTACGGCAATCAGCAAATAGGCAGTGACCAGTGATGTCCAGGCGAACATTGGCATTTTCAGCAGCGTCATGCCCGGTGCGCGCATGTTCAGGATGGTGGTGACGATGTTGATCGAGCCCATGATGGAAGACAGCCCCATCAAGTGAATGGCGAAGATACCGAAGTCCATCCCCGCACCCAGTTGCACCGACAGCGGCGGGTAGAAGGTCCAGCCCGCGCCGGGGCCGCCGCCTGGCACAAACAGCGAGATGATCAGCAACAGCGCCGCCGGTGGCAGCAGCCAGAAGCTCCAGTTGTTCATGCGGGCAAACGCCATATCCGGCGCGCCGATCATGAGCGGAATCATCCAGTTCATCAGCCCGGTAAACGCCGGCATGATGGCGCCGAACACCATGATCACGCCATGCAGCGTGGTCAGCTGGTTAAAGAACTCCGGTTGCCAGAACTGCAAACCTGGCTGGAACAACTCGGCGCGGATGCCCAAGGCAAAGGTGCCGCCCAGCAAGAACATGCTGAAGGCAAACCACAGGTACATGGTGCCAATGTCTTTATGGTTGGTGGCGTACACCCAGCGACGCCAGCCTGCTTGCGCGCCGTGGTGATGATCTTCATGGCCGGTGTGGCCATGCGCGGTGTCATGAGGAGCGGCATCGCGCGGTAGAACGTGTTCAGTGGTCATGGTGTTGTGTCCCTGATTCCCTGATTACTTGCGGGCCGCTTTGACTTCAGCCGGCAACACAAAGTCGCCGTCCGTATTGCCAAAGCTGTTGCGTTCGTAGGTGATGACGGCGGCGATCTCGGTGTCGGACAAGCCCGCCCACGAAGGCATCGCATTTTTGCCAGTCAGCACGATATGGATGTGCCCGTCTTTCGGTCCGGTGGCGATCTTGCTGCCAGCCAGTGCCGGGAACGCGCCACCGCCCTTGCCGTCAATCTTGTGACACGCCGCGCAGTTGGATTCGAACACCGTTTTGCCGCGAGCCATCAACTCGTCTTTGGTCCACTTCTTGTTCGGGTCATCCGCTGCTGCTTTGGCTTTTGCCTGTTGTACGCCTACCCACGTCTTGAAGTCGGCGTCGCTCACCACTTTCACGACGATCGGCATATAGCCATGGTCACGCCCGCACAGCTCGGTACATTGGCCGCGATAGGTGCCAATGTGGTCGGCAGTGAACCAGGTGTCACGGATAAACCCGGGAATGGCATCTTGTTTGACACCCAGCGCCGGCACATACCAGCTGTGGATCACATCGTTGGCGGTGGTCAGCACACGTACGCGCTTGCCGACAGGCACCACCACCGGTTCATCCACTTCCAGCAGGTATTGCTGGTTTTTGGCGACGTCCCCGGTGTAGTTGTCGATCTGCAACCGCGGCGTAGCCAGATGGCTGCGAAAACCGAAACCGTAGTCCAGATAGTCGTAGCCCCATTGCCACTGGTAGCCGGTGGCCTTGATGGTGACGTCCGGGTCGCGGGTGTCTTTCTGGTCCAGCACCAGTTTGGCGGCAGGCCAGGCCATAACGGCCAGGATCAGCGCCGGAATGATGGTCCAGGCAATTTCGACGGCGGTGTTTTCGTGGAAATGTTTGGCAGCGTGGCCAGTCGATTTCCGGTGTTTGAAAATCGAGTAGAACATCAGACCGAACACGATCACGAAGATCACAACGATGATCAACATGATCCACGTGTGAAGGTCGCTGATGCGGCTGGCGATGGAGGATTGCGGAGTCTGGAACGTGTACAAACTTTCAGCAAATGCAAACGCCGGCGTACAGGCCAGCGCGACACAAAGTCGCCTGAGCAGCATCTAAAACCTCCAGTAGTGCGTTTCTCGCCTGATGGCAGATGAATGGCAAAGCAACTGAAGGTAATGAGTGTCTCAGTAGAGCAACAGCTCACTGCGCTGTTACCGAACTTTAAAACGGGCACTACTACCGATGGTTCGTGCTTGCGTTCACTTGCGGACAGGCTCTTGTAGGTACTGACTTTGTTTTCAGCCAGCTTTCCCGGGTTTTGTTTACAAAAGGTAGCAAATTTTTAATCTGCCGCAAACCATTGATGCAAAACGCACCTTTTTGCTGCACCGCTCATCGGACAAGTGTCTCTTTTTGTGCGGGGTTGACGTAATCATGAATTACGGGTGAAGGGAAATGCCCGCAAAGAGGAGACAAAAATCATGGACTTGCACTTGCACGGACTCGACGATCATTTCTCCATGCCCGAAACCGGCAAGGTGGGTGCGTTGCGGTCTTTTTACTGGTTAAAACAAGGCTGGATCGACTTCAAGGCGCACCCGCTACCCAGTTTAGGTTACGGCGTCGTAATTGCACTGATTGGTTTTCTTGTGATGAAAATTGCGGCGAACTACGCCTATTTGTCGTCAACTGCGATTACCGGTTTTCTGCTGCTGGCACCGTTGGGTGCGGCGGGCATTTACGAACTCACGAAGGAACGTGAAGAAGGACGGGAGACCTCCTTTGCGCAATCCATTCGTGATCTGCTGCGCAACGTGGGCCAGATTGCCTTCATGGGCGTCATTCTGGGTTTTATCGCCATGTGCTGGGAGCGCATTTCGGCCATTCTGTTTGCGCTGTTTTATGGTGGTGAAGCGGTTGGCATGCAGTTCTTCACCCATGCGCTGACCTCGGAATACCTTGGGTTCACCATTGCCTGGTCGCTGACCGGCCTGGTGCTGGCCTGTGTGGTATTCGCCATCGCAGCCGTGTCGATTCCGATGCTGGCTGATCGTGAAGTCGACAGCATTACCGCTCTGGTGACGAGCGTACGGGTGGTGGCAGAAAACATCCCTGCCATGCTGGTCTGGGCCGCGATCATTGTGGTGCTGACCGCCATCGGATTCGCCACTTACCTGGTAGGTCTGGTCGTGATTTTCCCGCTTTTGGGGCACGCAACCTGGTGTGCTTATCGCGATCTGGTGCACTGATCTGGTGCGTTTTTGAGGCGGGTTCACCGGGATTTTCCCGGTTGGCTCGCGACTTCACGCGGTAACTAGTGTCATGAAGATGGAAAACCGTGGTAAGCCTGCTGGCAGCCACGGTTTTTTGCATTTGCTCCTGCCGCTGCTAGTCTGGTTTGATAACCATCAACAAATATTGCCCAATAGGGGTTATTCCGAATGGTGTCGTAGCGCTGCGTGTCTACGATTTGCGCCCACTGTCCTTGTTATTGGGGCTTTTCTTTTTAAACCGGAGGTGGAGCTAACATGAAGCAGATCAAAGCAGGTATTGCACTTGCATCGGTGCTGGCACTGAGCGCAGGTGGCGTAATGGCCGCAGGCAAAACACTGATTTACTGCTCGGAAGGCAGCCCGGCGGGCTTTGATCCGGCGCGCTACACAACCGGTACCGACTTTGATGCCTCGGCTGAAACCATCTACAACCGTCTGGTTGAGTTTGTGCCGGGTTCCACCCAGATTCGCCCAGGCCTGGCGGACAAATGGGAAGTCAGCAGCGATGGGCTGACTTATACATTCCAGCTGCACAAGGGTGTGAAGTTCCATACCACCAGCTATTTCAAGCCCACGCGTGACTTCAACGCGGACGACGTGATTTTTACCTTCGCCCGGCTGACCGACAAAAACCTGCCTTTCAACAAGGCGACTAACGCCTCATATCCTTATGCATCTGACATGGGTATGGATACCAACATTACGAAGGTAGAGAAGGTTGACCCGTACACGGTCAAGATCACGCTGAAGAAGGGTGACGCCGCTTTCCTGCAGAACATTGCAATGTCTTTTGCCTCGGTGGTGTCGGCTGAATACGCTGACCAGTTGCTCAAGGCAGGCAAGGCAGACCAGATCAACACCCAACCGATCGGTACCGGCCCGTTCATCTTCAACGCTTATCAAAAAGACAGCGTGATCCGTTACAGCGGCAATACCGAATACTGGCGTAAAGGCGAAGTGAAGCTGGACAAGCTGATCTTTGCCATTACCACCGACCCGTCCGTGCGCTATCAGAAGCTGCAAAAGGGTGAGTGCCAGATCATGTCTTACCCGCGTCCGGCTGATCTGAAAGCCATGCAAGCCAATACGGCGCTGAAAGTGCCAAGCCAGGCTGGTTTCAATCTGGGTTATGTGTCGTACAACGTAACCCACAAGCCGCTGGACAAGCTGGAAGTGCGCCAGGCGCTGGATATGGCCATCAACAAGAAAGCCATTATCGACGCCGTCTATCAAGGTGCTGGCCAGCTGGCTACCAACCCGATGCCGCCGACCCAGTGGTCTTACAACAAGACCCTGAAAGACGCGCCGAACGATGTGACCAAGGCCAAGGCGCTGCTGGCCAAGGCGGGTATGCCTAACGGTTTTGAAATCACCCTGTGGGCCATGCCGGTACAACGCCCGTACAACCCCAACGCCAAGCTGATGGCCGAAATGATCCAGAATGACTGGGCCAAGATCGGCGTCAAAGCCAAGATCGTGACCTACGAATGGGGCGAATACATCAAGCGCGCTCACGCTGGTGAAGACGATGCAATGCTGATCGGCTGGACTGGTGACAATGGTGATCCGGACAACTGGCTGGGAACATTGCTGGGTTGTGAAGCGGTGGATGGTAACAACTTTGGCAAATGGTGCGAAAAAGACTTCAACGATCTGATCGTGAAAGCCCGTACCGAACCAAGCCAGGCCGCACGGACCAAGCTGTACGAGCAAGCCCAGGTGATTTTCAAGCAGCAAGTGCCGTTTACCCCGGTGGCCCACTCGACTGTTTATGAGCCGATGCGCAAAGAAGTGGATGGCTTCAAAATCAGCCCGTTTGGTCTGAATTCGTTCTACGGTGTGAGCCTGAAGTAACGGCTTTGGGTAATACGCGACAGGCCGGCCCGGTGCTTCTGCGGGGCCGGCTTTGTCGTCCATGGGCCGCCCGAAAAACCTGTATAAATGAATTGAACAAACTCATATGACAGCGGGCGGCCAACCGGCTATAACCCGACGTTCTGGTTAGTCAGCGATGTTGAAAAAACGCTTTGTGCTGGCCGGATTTCCGGTTTCTGTATTTTCTGTATCTGCGAGTACGCACACATGATCCGATTTTTGCTGCGTCGCATAGGCGTGGTGATTCCGACTTTTCTGGGCATCACCTTGCTGGCGTTTTCGCTGATTCACCTGATTCCGGGCGACCCGATTCTGGTGATGATGGGCGAGCGTCACGTTGACCCGGTGTTCTACCGCGAGGCCATGCAGCGCCTCGGGCTGGATCAACCGCTTTATCTTCAATACTGGCATTACCTGGTCCATGCCGTGCATGGTGATCTGGGCCTTTCGGTACGCTCTCAAGTGCCGGTGATGCATGAGTTTCTGACGCTGTTCCCCGCCACGGTGGAGTTATCCATTTGCGCCATGATCTTTGCACTGATCGTGGGCCTGGCCGCGGGCATCATCGCCGCAGTACGTCGTGGCACGGTGGCGGACCATGGCGTGATGGGCGTGGCGCTGGCCGGTTACTCCATGCCTATTTTCTGGTGGGGTCTGATCCTGATCATGCTGTTCTCGGTGCAACTGGGCTGGACGCCGGTTTCGGGCCGCATCGATCTGCTCTATGACGTGCCGCCAGTCACCGGCCTGATGCTGGTCGACACTTTGCTGGCGCACGACATGGACGCCTTCAAATCTGCGCTGGAGCATTTGATCTTGCCGTCGATTGTGCTGGGTACGATCCCGATGGCGGTGATCGCCCGCATGACGCGTTCATCCATGCTGGAAGTGCTGCGTGAGGATTACATCCGAACCGCGCGCGCCAAGGGTTTGTCGATGACCCGCATCGTGCTGGTTCACGCACTGCGCAATGCACTGATGCCGGTGGTGACGGTGATTGGTTTGCAGGTCGGCACATTGCTGGCCGGTGCCGTACTGACCGAAACCATCTTCTCCTGGCCGGGTGTGGGTTCATGGCTGATCAACGCCATTGGCGCCCGCGATTACCCGGTGGTACAGGGCGGCATCTTGCTGATCGCCACACTGATCATTTTTGTAAACCTGCTGGTTGATGTGCTGTACGGCGTCATCAACCCGCGCATTCGCCACGCGAGGTAACAGGGCATGGCCGAAACAACAACTCAAACCGTGGCAGAAACCGCAGCAGCGGTGCCGGTGGCAGAGGTACTGCACCACCCCACGCCAATCCGCGAATTCTGGCTGGCCTATAAAGCCAATCGCGGCGCGCTGATTGCGCTGATCTATCTGGTGATTCTGGTTCTGGCCGCTGTGCTGGCGCCGCTGATTGCACCGCACAGCCCCAGCGAACAATTCCGCGATTTCATGCTGACCCCGCCGTCGTGGACGCACGATGGCCATGCCACGTTCTTCCTCGGTACCGATGAATTGGGTCGCGACATCCTCTCGCGCTTGATGCACGGCGCCAGGTTGTCGCTCATGATTGGTCTGGTGTCGGTGGTCGTCTCGCTGATCCCGGGCATTGCGCTGGGCTTGCTGGCGGCGTTTTATCCGGGCTGGCTGGGCACGGCCATCATGCGCTTGATGGATATCATGCTGGCGCTGCCGTCTTTGCTGCTGGCCATTGCCATTGTGGCTGTACTCGGGCCGGGGTTGGTCAACACCATGCTGGCGCTATCGATTGTGACCTTGCCATCGTATGTGCGGCTGACGCGTGCGTCGGCCATGACTGAACTGGGCAAGGATTACGTGGTTGCGGCGCGGTTGTCGGGCGCGGGCAAGCTGCGGTTGATGTTCAACACTGTGCTGCCCAACTGCATGGCCCCGCTGATCGTGCAGGCCACGCTGGGTTTCTCTTCCGCCATTCTCGATACCGCTGCGTTGGGTTTTCTGGGCTTGGGCGTGCAACCGCCACTGCCGGAGTGGGGCACCATGTTGGCCGCCGCGCGTGACTATATCGAGCGCGCCTGGTGGGTGGTGACCATGCCTGGTTTGTCCATTCTGATTACCGTGCTGGCGCTCAATCTGATGGGCGACGGTCTGCGCGATGCGCTGGACCCGAAACTGAAGAGGCTCGCGTAATGGCACTGCTTGAAATCAAAAATCTGTCTGTTGAATTTGGCAGTGCGGCCAACCCGTTCCGCGCCGTATCCAACGTGAGCTTGAGTGTGGATGCGGGCGAGATCGTCGGCATTGTCGGTGAATCCGGTTCCGGCAAGAGCGTGACCATGCTGGCGCTGATGGGGCTGATCGACGCTCCGGGTCGCGTTACTGCGGATTCACTGGTGTTTGATGGCAAAGACCTGCTGAACATGAAGCCGCGCGACAAACGCAAGATTGTCGGTCGCGATATCAGCATGATCTTCCAGGACGCCCTGTCGAGCCTGAACCCGGCCTACACGGTGGGTTATCAGATTATCGAAACGCTCAAGCAACACACCGAACTGCGGGGCGAAGCGCTCAAGAAACGCGCGCTGGAGTTGCTGGAACTGGTCGAAATCCCCGACGCCAAATCGCGCCTGACCGCGTATCCGCATCAGTTGTCCGGCGGCATGAGCCAGCGTGTGATGATCGCCATGGCCATCGCCTGTAATCCCAAGTTTCTGATTGCGGATGAACCAACCACCGCGCTCGATGTGACCGTGCAGGCGCAGATCATGGAACTGCTGGTGAATCTGCAAAAGAGTCAGGGCATGGGTCTTATTCTGATCACCCACGATCTGGCCGTGGTGGCCGAAGTGGCGCAGCGTGTGGTGGTGATGTACGCCGGTGAAGTGGTCGAACAGAGCCCGATTCCGACCATCTTTGACTTGCCGCGCCATCCATACACTCAGGCGTTGCTGTCATCCATTCCAGAACACAGCCAGGGTGCGGCGCGTCTGAACACGCTGCCCGGCGTGGTACCCGGTCAATATGATCGCCCGGCTGGCTGTTTGTTGTCTCCGCGCTGCCCGTATGTGCAAGACCGTTGCCGTGCCCAGCACCCGGAGCTTATTCCCGCCCAAGCTGCGTTAACGCGCTGTTTCTTCCCGCTTGATGACGCAGGAAAACCGATTTATGGCTAATCAACTCACTCAAACCTGGCATCAATCGCATCCAGGCGCACCCGCCCCCACTGGCGAAGCGCCGATTCTGATCGCGCGTGAACTCTCGCGGCATTACCAGGTATCACGCGGCTTTTTGCGCGGTCACGCGACAGTGAAAGCCCTCAATAGCGTGAGCTTCGAACTCGCAGCGCATCGTACGCTGGCGGTGGTTGGCGAATCGGGCTGTGGCAAATCCACGCTGGCGCGGCAGCTGACCATGGTGGAAACGCCGTCGGCCGGATCGCTCAATATTGCTGGGGTGGAAGTCGCAACTGCCGACAAAACCACCCTGCGTGGCCTGCGTCCACGGGTGCAGATGGTATTCCAGAACCCATACGCGTCGCTCAATCCGCGCAAGAAGGTGGGCACGCAACTGGAAGAACCGTTGCTGCTCAATACCAGTCTGGATGCCAAAGCGCGTGAAGCCAAAGTGCGCGACATGATGCGACGGGTTGGTTTGCGCCCGGAACACTATCACCGCTATCCGCATATGTTCTCTGGCGGCCAACGCCAGCGTATCGCCGTCGCCCGCGCGATGATCCTCAACCCGGCAGTGTTGGTGGCCGATGAGCCGACCTCGGCGCTGGATGTCTCCATTCAGGCGCAGATTCTCAATCTGTTTATGGATCTGCAAGAAGAGTTCGGCACCGCGTACGTGTTTGTCAGCCACAACCTGGCTGTGGTGGAGCACGTAGCTGACGATGTGATGGTGATGTACTTCGGTTCTACCGTGGAATACGGTGCCAACGCGGCGGTCTTTGACAACCCGCTGCACCCGTACACCCGCGCGCTAATGCAGGCCACCCCGGCCATCCGCCATGAAGATCGGCAGACGCGGGTGAAGCTGACCGGCGAGTTGCCCTCGCCAATCAACCCTCCTGGTGGCTGCAGCTTTCATACCCGCTGCCCCTATGCCCAGGCGCGTTGTAAAGCAGAAGTGCCGCTGCTGCGCCCGTTTGCCGGTCGGCAGATTGCCTGTCATCGGGTAGAAGAAATTTCTGCGGGAACGGCTAGTCCAAACACATAAGGGTGGAGGCGTTGAACAAGAGCTATAAAACTAAAAGTCATGTAGGTGTTGACGCATTGCAATATCCATGACATACTCTTCTTCTCTGTCGCGGGATGGAGCAGTTGGCAGCTCGTCGGGCTCATAACCCGAAGGTCACAGGTTCGAGTCCTGTTCCCGCAACCAGTATTATCAAGCACTTAGCCCAGCCCTCAAGGTTGGGCTTTTTGCTTTCTGGCGTTCATGTAGGCACTGTGTAGGCTTTTCACGGACCCCACAAAGCGTAGCCCGACCCGGGCACCAACAAAAAGTGCCACGTTAGTTTGGTGGCTGGGGTGAGATAGCAGGGGTCAGATTAAACGGTCAGTACATGACCGAACCAGCGCCCGTAGTGTGCGTAGTTCATCCTGTATCGCCCGTGAGCGCATGCCGTGTTTCCAGGCATTGCAGGCACTGACCTGTTTGCCGGTCACTGTCTGTGGCCCTGTGGCGTGTTGCCATGGCTTCCACTGCCGTATCAACGCAGCCCGCAAGGCCCGGTGTTCCGGGGTTCGCTTGTAGCTCACGCCCACCTCCTGATAGTTCGTTTGATACTTTTTCTGTTTTTCCGTGCGCGAACCCTTCGCCACCATCAGCGCCAGCATGGGCGGGTTCAGTCGCAGCGGTGTCGTGGGGTGGGGCGTTGTTTACCTGTTGCGGGCCGTGGGCGATGTTAGCCTGTTTCACGAACGCTACCGGGCGCGGGTTCTTGATGTCGGCCAGTGCTTCCAGGGTGGAGCGGCATTGTGACTGTGCCTTAAGTGCCAACCGCATCAGCGTGTCCATCTGCTGCATCAGCGGGTTTTGCACGGCCTGCAGCGCCAGCCGGTTGAAAACCATGTCCAGCGTATTGGCCTGGGTAACCAGCATAGTTTCAATGCCCGCCGTATCGCCCGCTTTCACCGCATCGGCCTGCTGCTGCAGCGCCCCCATATAAGCGGTCAGGTCTGTATCGCTGCCAAACATGGGTAGACTGAACTCGCGGCCAGTCATTGAACCCCGGACTATCGCACTGGAGGCGGTTCGTGCCAGCGCAGCGATATCCGTTTCGCCGGGCTGACGCACCATCTCCAAGCCGTTTTTGCGAGCTGCGGGTCCACTGCTGCATCCGCTAATGGTCGTTCCGGAAGTCTGCGCGGGAACATCGCGCGATACGCCGGGTTTGCTATCTGCAGACATGCGATTGCCCCTCATTGCACAGGGCAGGAAGCTACTTTGCCCTGATTGTAAAAAATGCAATTTCTATGATGCTTGGGGTGCGACGAGTGTTGCCGGTTTATGAGCGCCATTCTAAATGCTGCGGCTGCTCTGAGGGCTCCCGAACCGGCATCAACACTAGATTGCCGCAATAGCCTCATATTTCGACGGTGCCTTCAGACTTAGAACATGACGGATTAGACGCGGAGCTGCACTGCCGCTCATCACCACCCTGTTGAGGCAAATATTTACAGCGCTGCGATAGTGCAGCGATATCACTGTATCGTCGCTGTTTAGGTGGTAAAACCACACGAATTTCAAAGACGTTAACAATGCAACGATTTACATACTTGACCATGGCAGCTGTTCTGGGCCTGCTGCTGGCAATGGTATCAGCTGCATACGCGGCCCCTGACACTGAATTTGGTTTCACACCCCCGAGCGAATCAGAGTTGAGCCAGCGTGTCACAGCCGCCGAGCGTGAACGTTACGCTGCGGAGTCGCGCTACGTGTTGGTCAACGACGAAAACGGCCCGCGCATGGCGCGCACTGCGTCCGGCAGCGAATCAGACCCCGACCCATTTGCCGAAGCGACAGACAAGTTCATGAATGAAGATGGCTACCCTGCCCGAATGGCTTCGCGGGCTCTTGAAGCGCAAAAATACGAGGAAAATGCCCAGGCCGCTAAAGACGCGATAGATAAAATCATCAAGAAAGAGATTGAAGAACAGACGGGCCCGGAAGCACAAAAAAAATATGCCGACAATGCCGCCGCCGTCGCGGCGATAGCCGCCCAGCATAAAGCCAATACGCCTTATCCCTGGGTTTGGGTGGTGCTAGGGCTGGTAGTGGCGGCGGCGCTGTTTTTGGCATTCATGTATATTTTTATGGTGCGCGTATTCCCCGTGCTACTGGTCTTTGCCATACCGCTATCAGCCATCTGTCTGCCATTTCTAATCTTGTGGGCTTTCTGGCACTTCGTTCTGTAGGTTTTCTGG
This sequence comes from Silvimonas sp., assembly GCF_031291215.1. Lineage (NCBI taxonomy): Bacteria > Pseudomonadati > Pseudomonadota > Betaproteobacteria > Neisseriales > Chitinibacteraceae > Silvimonas > Silvimonas sp. Next base: position 26,195 of record NZ_JARLJK010000144.1, on the reverse strand, counting down.
GCCAGTCGCATTAAAGCTACTATCTGCCTCTTTGGCATGCGTCGAAACCGGGGGCTTATCTGCCCTGCCTGTTCGGGCTTTATAAGCAGAGCGAAAAGCGGAACGGCCAATCTTAGTCCCCGAAATTCCCGCCCCCCCTTCAGGGGCGGGAATTATTTCGGTTTTCGGTGATTACGCCGAAACGCACCGAAATTAACCGTTTCGAGCGTTTTCGGTAATCCGGCAAAGCCACAGCCAGTTATCGTTAGAGGCCGACGTCCTCCCGGATTAGCGCGCCTTTGCTCAGAGTTCTGTTTTGATGGCGCAATGCAGATGTTAGGTACGGGAAGTGGGTGTGAGTGCAGGGCGAACAGCACGCAGGTCACGCTGGAAGGTGGCGAGGGGTGGCGTGTCACTGCCCACCTTGCCCGTGGTGTGGTGTTGAGCAGCGCCAGCACATTACATATTGAAGGCTAACCAACGACGTGATTGGCCAGTCGGGCGAGCTTCAATTCAAACCAAAAAACCATTTTCCCTATAAGAAGTATTTTTTTGGTTAAACCTGCAACATCACCCAAAAAACCAAAAAGACGCTTTTTTGGTTTTTTGGGTGACTCACGGCAGGCTAACATAGTCAGCATCAATAATTAGGTGTCGCTGCGCTTTCAGGTTCTTGATGATGCTTTTGGCTTGGGCATGGGCGCGTGAGGGGTCACCGCCAATAACCTTGGCGGCAAGGGCGTGGACATCCTCTAGCGCCATGCGGTTTTTTGAGCCTGGCTCATTGGCTTGGTCTAGTGGTAATGCTGCAAGCGCCTGGCCTATAGCATCGAGAATCAGTTTCTGGTTTTTGCCCCCTGGCGGTTTCACGCTGGGCTTGCCTTCCACGGTCTGCTCTTCCACGACGGCACAACTTGTCAGCGGTTCGCCATCTTCATCAAGACCCACTTCAATTTCCGCCAGCGAAAATGCGCCGGAGATACCGTCTTTGCCATCCTTGTTTTTCATCAGCGTCCAGGTGTGCAGCGTACCCGACACCGCAATTTCAACGACCACATCAAGCGAAGCATACAGGCTGCTGTGGCCCCGCAAGCCCTTGCTGCTGTCTTTGCCCGTGTGATGCACCAGCAAGACCAGCCCGCCAATACGCTGCTGCAATTCCTTGCAGGCCTGAATGATGCGGCCCATGTCGGTACTGGTATTTTCATCAGCACCCGGTGCCGCCCGGTTGAGCGTATCGATAACTAGTAGGCCGTTATTCAAACCGGCAGACAGGAGGCATTCTGCGAGGGCGTTAACGTAAATGGGGGACAGCAGGTCAAAGGGTTGTGTGATGAATAGCAGCCTTTTTTCAGGTGCGACCCCGTCGTTTTGTATCTGCCAAGCTTGTACCCGCTGCTTCAGACCTGCCTCGCCTTCCAGCCCCAGATAGACAACGGGTACTGCTTTGGTTCTTCGGCCAAACCAGTCACGGCCTGCTGCTATCGCATGGCACAAGTCCAGCAGCATGAACGTCTTGCCGCAACCGGACGCGCCGAAGATGGCACCAAACCCGGTCGTGGGCAAAACGTTACGTATCAGCCAGGTGAGCGGCGGCAAGTCTGCCAGGTCCGAAGCCGACAGTAAGCGATAGCACGGCACTTTTTCTGCTGGGTTGCCTGCCCGCACCTGTGGACTTGGTGGTTGTGCAGTGGGTGCCGGTTCGACGTCGAGAATGAACGCCCCATTCAGCGCCCCGTTATGTGGCTTGGCAATCTTGTGCGGCGGTACCGGAAAGGCTGGTGTAGAGTCACAGTTGTCACCCGCGCTCGTCTGTGCTGTTTGAAGGCGGGCGCTTTTCATTTCAGCACCTCGCCATTAAACAACTTCGCAATTTCACTTACTGGCCAAAGCAGACGGCGACCAACCTTTACCGGGCGGATGCCAAAGCACTCCCCCGTCAAATGGTAGGTTTTGCGGATGGTTTGGCTAGCGTGGGAGGTGACGCAGCCATATTCAGCCGTGTTGATGTGGCCCCGGCCTTTGGCAATTTCCGCCAGGAAGTGGGGTAGAGGTGTTAAAGGCATTTTAAGCACTCCGAATCAACCCGCCGATGCGGTATGGAATGCATTTCAATCTGCCAACTATCATCCACCACAAGTATCTACTCTCTACCAAAGTGGTGGATGACGGTTTTAGCCTACGTCTTTAATTACGTTACGGTCGCGTAAACGCTGCCACGTTTTGTCAAATACAGAGGTTTTAGCCCACATCCCACGCGTTCCCAACGCTTCGCGCACTTTGGCTTTCACGCCCTTTTTGCCTGACGTTCTTTGCGGGAGGGCTGCCGGGTCGTAGCCCATGTTTTCCAGGCACCCAAGCACAGCGGTTTCTTGAGCTTTCGTGGCTGAAACAGGTGATGCCTTTTCGGGGATGTCTTTGGCAGAAATTGAAGATAACTCTGCCTGAGCAAATGCAAGTAGCTCAGAGCCTTTGCAGTAAAAAGTCAGCACGCCGTTTGCGCTGGCGCGCAATGTCTGGCCGTGTGCAAGTCTGACGCCGTTGATATCCCGGGCCACCACTTTTCCCGTTTTCACGTATTCCAGCAACTGTTCGCGTGCGCTTATCCACAAAAGCTGATGAAGAAGGTCAATTTCTGCGCTATCAACAGGCTTTGAGCTGCAAACTGCATCCGCCCAAGCTTGGCAAAATGCGTCGGCGAATATGCGTGGTAACGAAAAATCGATACCCGCTATCACGTACCCTGGTAAGCAGGCGGGCGTAGAATTGCTCGTAGCCATGATGCAAGCTCCAGATAGCTTGTTGACTGGTTAGGCGGCACCATGTGTTCGCGCACAGGTGCCGCTGGCTTTATAACGATGACTATCTGGAATGTACAACTTTTAGCTTCTGTTCTGCTCTTCCACTGAGATATTCAACCCCCGCTTGCTCCAATATCCAGGCTTCATATTTGCAGTGCCAGATAGCTAGTAGTTCTAACGGGCGGTTAATATAGTGTTTCTCCGCCGTTGCTCGGGGGCTATGCCCCATAATTTGAGCCACGACCCCACGTGGCATTTCCACCCATTCGGCAAGGCTAGCGAAGGTACGGCGTAAACCGTGCACGGTTACATGGTCAAGACCAGCTATGGATAGAGCGCGATTGTGAGGGCCGCGAGGTTCCACTATCCGGCCACTAGCCGAGGTTGGGCTGGAAAATACCCACTCGTTCTGGTGCGGTAGTGATTGCAGCAGACTTGCAAAATAGGGAGTGAGCGGTACCTTTCGCCCTTCATTGGCTACCTTATCTTTTATCCAGATAGCGTTCCATCTGAAATCAACATCCACCCAGCGCAGTTCAGCAAGTTCGTCTCTCCGGGCACCAGTCAATAAAAGCCCTTGTAGGTATGCGCTATGAACCGGGTTGGAAAGGCCGCGAACCGCGCTAAACCAACCAGCAAGCTTGGCTCGTTCAAGCACATCAAACCGTTTGTTCTTGCGGGTTGGAACTTCAGCCCGTAAGTCGCGGCTATCCAGTGCGGCTGTATCGATGAACTCACGATATTCAGAGCGGCTGCCACACCAACGCCAAAATGCCCGGAAAAGCTCATAACCCTGCCGCGCATTATTGGCCCTTGTTCCTACCTCTCCTGATTGCCATTCGCTGAGCTTATCGGCGTGGATGTTGCCCATGCGCATTTCCAGTAGCGGATAGATGACACCCTGCACTGTCAATCCCGCGCCTCTCTTTTTCAACTGGCCACCAGGTTGCGATAAATTGATGTGGTCAGCCATATGGCGCGCACCCCAGCGGCTGGAGTGATGTTCGAGGTAATGCGACCATGCTTCACCGACAAGCATTGACTTCAATTTGGCCTGTTGGCGTTGGTTTTCTTGTATGACAGCCTGCTCAGCCTCAGCTTGCCTGGGGTCTTTCCCCTGGTCCGTCATGGTTTTAAGACGGGTTGCTTCTGCTTGCGCTTTGATAAGCGTCCAGGTTCTGACATCGCCTATGGTTTTGCGGATGGTTTTGCCGTGCAACCGCGTTTCAAAGAAATACGACTTTGCGTTAGCGGCGGTGACCCTAAGCCCAAGACCGGGCGTCTTGCCATCCCAGAACAGGCTTTGTTGCTTACCCGGTGCGCACTCAAAGCCATCTATGCGGCTTGCAGTAAAGTTTCCGTGTTTTGCCACGCCGTTGTCTCATGTAGGCACTGTGTAGGCAAATAATATCAACTCTATGGAATGTAGGGGAACATAAAGTTTGGATAATTCTCGTAAAAATGTATAAATAACAGCCGTTTATATGGTTTGTGTACTTTCAGGGAATATAACGGAATATTGGTTTTTTCGGGCTCATAACCCGAAGGTCACAGGTTCGAGTCCTGTTCCCGCAACCAGTTTCAAAGCGAAAGCCCAACCAGTGATGGTTGGGCTTTTTGCATATCTGGGTCCGTTATCGCTGGTGTGGTAACAGGGCTCCGGATCAGAGAGATGCTGTCCGAAGCCATTACTACGGTCAGCCTACTGGCCCTTGGTGGCGGCGGGAGTGACCGATATCGCGATCGCTTCGGTGACCACGGCGACGATCTGATCGCCTTTTTTCACTACCTTCATGACTTCCGGGTCTTCTACCGCGGCGTCAATGACGTGTCCTTGCGGCCCCTTGAGGGTGATCGTATGTGCTTTCTTGTTTACCGCCAGCACGTCGCACACCACGGTATGTTGCCGGACCTCACTACCACCCGGTTTTTCACCCACTTCAGCTGTGCTGGAGGCCATGGTCGACATAACGGTGCGGGCTTTGCCGCCGCCTTTTTGCAGGGTGAGCGCGATGGAGCGTTGGTAAACCACGCCCACCAGGTCACCGACATGCAGCTGATCAAAATTGCGCACCCTGTCGTCTGCCACGATATCGAAGACACGTCCGCGGTCGCCTTTGATGGTGACTGTGCGGGTAGCTGCATCAATGGCGGTGATAGTGCCGGTGGCGTGAGCGCTGGCGGCCATGAACTTGGACGGGGCGCTCGCCGCTGCCGCGGTGTCTTCGGCATGAAGTGGTGCTGACAAGAAGCCAAACAGCAATAATCCAGCAGGTATCAGCGCGAGACAGGCTTTCATGATGTTCTCCTGATGCAGGTAGCAAGAGCGTGTGGGAAATGGGCTGGGTGGCGGCCGGGACCAGCTCCGGTTTTCATCCCTTGAGTTATTCGTTATCGGCTTTATGGGGCTATGGGCTGTTCTTGAGTTCGCTCCAGCCTTCGCCTGGATTGAAAGTACGAATGCCACGGGCAAGCCGGTCTGTGGCCGAGCCAAGATTGGCCTCGTAAACCACTCCGTCCTGATTGACCATAAAGCTCATGATGCTGGTTTTGCCATAGCTGGCAGGCCAGGCGATCAGGGCGAACCCGTCCACCATCCTGCCATCCTTGATGTAGTTCCTCGCGCCACCGGCAGCGGCATCACCTTGCGCCGTCAGAATGCGGAACCGGTAACCATGGTACGGCTCACCTGCTTTGGCATCAGCAAAGCGCGGACCCAGCGGGCAGGGATCTTCGCCGGGCTGGGTGGGCCAATACAGGCCATCTTTTTTGCCAGGAGTGGACAACAGCTTTTGGGCGTAGGCGGCCTGGCCTTGGGCTTGCGACCAGTTCCAGTAGTCATGCTGGGCATCGGCGTACGCCAGCGTTGCCTGGATGGCGGCCAGCTCGTTGCGGCCTATGGCCCGCGTGCGCATTTCGTCGGCACCCGCTTTGGTATCGAAATACCAGCCAGCTTTGCCGTGGACGATCGGCACTGGCAAAGTCCAGCCCGCCGTGCCCGCAGACAGCAGCGCCTTGTGTTCATCCACCTGCACGATCTCATGCGCTTGCGCCCAGGCCGCCAAGAAGCGGGTGATGTCTTCAGGCGCTATGCCGCCAGTGGGCACAAACGTCCGGTAGTTGCTGCCAAGAATGATGCTGAGTGCGTCATCGTCATGGGTGGCGATGCTGTCAACCAAGGCGTCTGCAGCGGCCTCTGGCGTTGGAAAAATACGTGGTGCTGTTGCTGCCATGGCCCCGATCGACGCGCAGAGCATGATCTGGACCAGCACAGCCTTGAATAGACGCGTTGCATGCATGATTAACCCTCGTTATTCAACGACCACGGCCACCGCCACCACTGCGCGCCGGGCGACTGGTGGAGGAGCGGGCTGCCGGAGCAGAGCGGTTTGAAGCGCCAGCTCGGCTGGTGCCTTGCATGCTGGGCGAGGCGCGGCTTTCCCGACCGCGCGAGGACTCTGTTCGTGATTGCATATCGTTGACGCCGGTGAGGGCATTGTTACGTGATCCCGCTTGGCTGCGGTTGTCGCCACGGGCCCCATTGTTATTGCCCAGGCCGCTGTTGGCGCCACCGCGATTGTGATCCATTTGCCCGGCCTGTGCCCCGCCGGTTCTGCCGCCACGCGACGAGTTGCTGATGCCGCGGCTTTCCATGGTGTTCGCAGCTCGCTCGCGGTTAGCGTCACGGGTATTTGCCCGACCGTTATCGCGTCCATTGTCTCTGCCATTATCACGACCGTTGTCGCGTCCGTTATCGCGTCCGTTATCGCGTCCATTGTCCCGGCCATTATCTCGACCGTTCTCACGCCCATTGTCCCGACCTGCGTCATCACGACCACGGAACTGTTCGCGCTGGTTGGTTTTGAAATCGTTGTTCAGGCGATCACGTTCGGCAGCACCGCCGCGGTAATCCGATGTGCGATGGCCGGGGTCGTGTTTCCAGGATGCGCGATCACCGCCACCTTCAAATTTGCGATTGGAGTTGATGTTGTTGTACTTGTTTACGTTGATGTTGACGTTACTTGAACCCCAGTTGCAGCCGCCCCACAGCGCGTTGCCCACGGCAATGCCGACACCCCACGCCAGGCCAGTCATGACCGCAGTGGAAAACCAGTAACCGGCAGGTGGTGGGTAGTAATAGGGAGGATAGGTTGGGTAAGCCCAGGGACCGTACACCACGGCGGGGTTATAAGTCGGCACATACACCACCGAGGGTTGGGCCGGCTCGATCACAATGACTTGCTGTTTGGGGCCAGGTTGCGTGGTCACGGTAACCTGCTCGTTGGATTGGAGATTGCCCGCTTTTTGCGCCTGATTCCGCAAGCGCTGGACCGCGTCCATCACGTCGGCAGTCTGGGTCAGAAAGGCATCGCCCATGTCCTTTACCCATTTGGGCTGACCGCCAAGCGTGATCAACACCTCCGGGAAAGCCACCATGGAGGCAACGGCTGGGTCCCAGTTTTGGGCTTCAACCATTTTTACGGCGGAATCGCCCTTGGAGTCGGGGTGGGCTTTGGACCACTGATAGGCTTTTTCAAACTCGTCAGGATATGTCGTTGCCATCAGCAACTGGGAAAGCAGCGAGTCCGGATATAAAGCGATGGGCGCCACCAGCTGATCAAGCTGGGCATTGGACAACGGTGGATCATCTGCGGCCAGCGCTGGCCAGGCGGCACAGAGCAACCATAGGGGTAACGCCAGCATCAATGCGTACTGACGCAGAGTCTTGAGCACTGCCACCATTGCAGAGGTCCCCGGGCGGAATCATGCAGATCACTGATCTGCTGGTTATGACTTCATTTTTAGATGTCCGGGTTTCCTCGCTTGGCGGCTGAGCCAAAGCACTGATACCGGATTATCTTGCCCTTTAGCAAAGAGGAGTCTTGCGTTGTTAGCAAGTTTTTCCCGGACAGACGGCGGTCTGCTTTCGCTGCTTAACTGCTCGTGCCAGGATTCGGTCGCTGGCAACTGGGGCGCATCAAATGGGCAACAGCCCTTCCAGCCCGGGCAAATAGCGCAGCGAGAAAAACACGCTGTCACCGCCGCATGCCGCGCGTTGCCTGAGTAGGTGCCCCGCTTCCTCCTCTGTCCGGCGCTCGGCGGTAAAGTTGTCGTCGGTGCCGGTCTGGCGGAACAATTCAAATACGATGCCTTGGGCCGCCGGGCTGTCGCATTGCATGACCGCGCCAACGTACAAGCCGCGTTCAGCCTCGTTCAGTTTGGCGGTGCCAGCACCATCTTGAACCCAGATATGCACGCCACTGCCGTGACCGAGTTGCTCCAGCATGGCGGCGTATTGCGTGGGTGCCATATTGCCGGCAAAAAAACTGCTGACATACACCGGCTTGTCACCCTGCGCGTGCAGCAGTTTCTGACTGCGATTGAGCCAGTTTTGCAACTGGCTGCGGCTGTCCGGTTCGCGCCAGCGCACGTCGTCAATTTCCGACCCTAAATACCAGCCGCTAATGGCATCAGTCCCCAGCTGTTTGATCCAGTATTGCGCGAGTTTTGCATCGGTTCTGGCCATGCCGTTGAAGTAGCTATCCAGCAAGCGTGCGGGTTGTTGCTGCTTGATGAAAAAATCAGGATCAGAACTCAAGCCGATAACCAGTTTCAAACCGGCGGCGTGCGCCTCGTTCAGGCGAGCGGTGAGCCAGGCTTGCTGTTCCGGCGCCGTAAAGGCATCGCCCTGGCGGGTCCACTGCATGACCAGCGTATCAAATCCGCTCTGCCGTGCCGTAGCAAAGATGCGCGGCCAGTTGGCGGCGGCGATGCTCAGATCGCGTAACTGCGGCTGATAAAAAATGGCGTTCATGGCTTGGGCCAGCCCCGGCAAGCACAGCAGCCCGAGCAGCAGAAGTTTTATCAGACGCATCACCAGAGTCCTCCAAAAGTCAGGAACACGGTGTTGGTGTCACCGAGATAAGTTTCGAAAGCGTGCTGAAACTCCAGTCCGACGCTGATCTTGCTCGGATAGGCATCGTAACGGGTTTCGCCATACCAGTGATTCCAGCGCATACCCAAGCCCGCCCGTACATCGCGGCTATACCCTTGCTGGTCCAACAGGTTGTATTGCATATGGGCGTACGGCTCGAGCGTCTGGCCCCGCACCAGTTTCTTGTGATAACTCAGGCGATAGTCCGCAGTGGCGGCAGCGCGCTCCTGATGCAGGTAATAAGCGGCGTCCAGATACAGGTTCTGCGCCATCCAGCCCGTGCCGGATTCGTGCCATTCATCACTGAACTTGCCATCGTTGAATAGCGATGCGCTGGCCCGGAACATGACGTCCGAAACCGTATCCTGGCTGCGATCCAGTGGCGTCTGATATTCGGCGGCCAGGTAGAAGGTCCAGTCACGCAAGGGTTTCCAGCGCAGGCCAGTGCCCAACATCGGCGCGTAAATGGGTAAGGCGGCATATTGGTCGCCCTCGGTACCACTACCGGCAAAAATGCGGGCATAGGCTTCCAGCGTTTTGCCGTCGCGAATCGCCGGGTCACCCAGGCGGTAGTCTGCTTCCACCTGCGAATAACTGCGGTAAGCCGTGCCAGGCTCCGGCGAGTTGGCAATTGAACCGGCGTTGGTCCCCATAAACGCACCAGCGGAAAAGCTCCAGCGACGGCCCAGATCTTCATGCAGGCGTCTGAAGCCAAATTGCTGCTCCAGATCGGCGTCGGTTTTATCGGCAGGATCAATAGTCAGGTCGTAATCGATCACCTCGCGGGCATAGGCGCGAGCGGCCGTGTTATCGCTCATGCGCTGGCTGGAATAAACCAGTTGCCGGGTGATGGCAATGTCGCCTGGCGCTTGTTGATGCGCGGCCTGCAATGCTGTTCGCGATTTGGCCGCGTCTCCGGCAAACCACCAAGCGTAGCCCAGTGTTGCCTGTAACTCGGCATCGTCTGGAGCAAGCGCCTGGGCCCGCTGCAACGAGACCACAGCCTCTTGATATTGCTTGTCGGCGCTCTGCAGCGTGGCCAGTCGCTGGTAATAGCGGGCGTCTTCGCGCTGGGCCAGAGCACGTTCCAGCGCTGCACGTTCGGCGGTGGCATCGGGGGCGGTTTGTGCGCGCAACCACCAGTATTCATCGTCACGCACGGCGCCGCGGTCTTCGTATTCATCTAGCCATTGCGCCGCACCGGGTTTGTCGCCAGCGGCCAGGTCGGTGTTGGCGGCGGAGATCAACTCGCCGGGCAGCAAATCTGCCTTGCGCAGCGAGCGCCACGCTTGTGCCGCGCTGGCGTAGTCTTTGGTGGCGAATGCCTGGTAGGCTACGGCGCGCGTCGCATAGCCATCGTCGGGTTGCCGCTGCCGGGCTTGCTGATAGCTGTATTGCGCCAGACCCGGCAGGTTTTCACTGCTATAGCAGTCGCCCAGCCGCATCCAGTCGTCATGGCTGTAGCCGCTGGAAAGATCACCCAGCAAATCATGGACTTGTTTGCAGTCCTTGAGGCCGGCAAACAGCGCTGCCTGATGCCCGCGCTGACCCGGTGTAGCCAGAGGATTTGCCAGCCGGGCCTTGTCTTCAGCGGTCAGCAATGCCGGGGTTTCGCCGATCAAGCCGGTGAGGCGTTGCAACAAAATCCCACGGCGTGCGGGCTGCGCGGCGGTGAAGGGATAGTTATCCAGCAACAAGCGGGCGGCTTGTGCCTGGCCATCATGGGCAATCAGTTGCCAGGTCAGTGAATCCAGTAACGCCGGATCGTCATCGTGTTGCCGTAGCAGGGCTGCTGCCTGCTTTTCGGCCAGATCAAGCTGATTGGCTTTCACACTCAGGGTAAAACGCTCGCGGAGCATTTCGTCGGCGGGCAAACGTTCCAGCATGCGCTGGGCGGCGTTGTCGCTGCCGCTGGCGATCAGGCGCGGTACCAGCGCCTGCGCCTGGGCGCGGCGGTTGACGCTAAAGGTGGGTGTGTATTCCGCGTAGAGCGTGTCGCGTTCTATGCCCGGCATTTGTTCCAGCAAGCTCAGCCATTGTTGTTCGTCTGCAGCGTTCTGGAAGTCAGGCTGTTTGCCGACCATGTAACGGACGAGCGCTGCGCGCTCACCACGCCGGGCCAATGCCTGCGCATAGGCCAGCTGATCACGTCCACGTACGGCAGGACTCTGGTTCAGCAGACGCTCGGCATCGTTCAGCCGGCCCTGCGTCAGCAACAGGTTGAGCCACTGGCTGCGCTCGTTGGCCGTGAGTTGGCCTGCGGCATTGAGTGCGGCAAACTGGCTTTCGGCTCGCGGCCAGTCGCGTAAAAAGATCGCCCGTTGTGCCAGTGAGTGGCGCAGCTCCAGGCCTTGCGGACTGGCCGCAAAACCATCGTCAGCATCCAGTTCGGCTTGCGCCTTGGCCAACTGACCCGCGCGTAATGCGGCATTGCCGGCTATGGCCTTGCACACTGGCGTTTCTTTGGGCTGGCAAGTGGTGTCTGTAGCGGCTGGGGCTTGCGCGGCGCCCCCGGCTTCGCTGACCTCTTCGGACGCCTGCGTTGTCTGTGCACCTTGCAGCGTCGCCAGTGCTTCGGCAATGCGCATGTCTTTGGGCGTGTGCTGGGCCGCTTGCTTGAGCACCGCTTCGGCCCGATCAGGCTGGCCATTGCGCTGATAGGCATCGGCCAGATAAAGCGCAACGGTGGCATTTTTAGGTACCAGCTTTTGCGCGGCCAGGAATTCGCTGATGGCTTGCTGGTTTTCGCCGCGCTGCTGCAGCGCGAAGGCCTTCTGCAAATGCGGATAAATAATGAATCGCCGGTACCCGCTCACTTCGTCGCCAAGGTCCAGCCTGCTGTCCGTTGCACTCAACGCCGGTGCCGCAAGGGCCAGTGCCAACAAGGCAGGGAGTACTCTCAAAGACGTATTCATACGGCCGCCGCCGGGCGCAGGTGGTCCAGCTGTTCCATGGTCACGCCAGCGCGTTGCAGCAGTTGCGGCATTGAGGGCTGCAGCTGATCTTGCAGCTGCAATGCCTCCTGCAGGGTGTGCTGGCTGATCACGCCCTCATCCACCAGAAATTCACGCAGACTTTGGCTGGAGCGCTCATGGCGCAGCAGCAGGGCTTTAAGAGCAGCGGTATCCAGATGACCCAGTGACATCAATATCTCGGCAAATAATACTTGTTGCGGTACGTATTCCTGCCAGATGGCCTGGCCTTGCGCGGGTGTGATCAAACCTTGGTCGATGGCCGCGTCCAGCAGTTCGCGCGGGTCGGCTTGCAGTTTGGGCAGATACCAGCGGCGCAATCCTACCGTGACCTCACCACGGCGGGCGATCACATAACGTACCGGGCGTTCCAGCTTGCGTTCCAGCGCCGCCAGCGATACCGGGTCAATATCGGATTCACTGGCCACCACCAGGGTTTTGCCCTCTTCGCGCAGCGGCAAGATGGCATAGTGCATGGCCATTGCGGCGGGAACGCGGCCAATTAGCTGGGGCGACAGACTGTAGGCATCGACCGCTTCGGTGGTGACATGGCTTTGCTCGGCAACCGCTTCTGCCAACGCTTGCGCGCTAACGACCCCTGTTTGTACCAGCCAGCTTCCCAGGCGCAGACCCTGGCTGCGGTGTTGCGCCAGAGCGCTGGCCAGTTGGGCTTCGGTAATGGCGCCTTGCTCGATCAGGATGCTGCCCAGCGGTCGGCGGGCGCGATTTTCGCCACCCACACTGGGGAAGTCATGCGTGGTTTTGTCCCACGCCACGCGGCGCGGATCACCTTGGGCAATGATCTGGCTGAGTGCACGCCAGTTCGCCAGGAAGTTGATGATGTTGCCCCAGAACAAGCGTGGAATCGCCATCAAACCTTGGCCAATGCCGTAATAACCAGAGACAAAAATGATCCGCTGCAGCATGCGGTTGGCCATCAGGAAGAAGTTGACCCACAGCAGCAGCACCAGTCCATGGTCGCCTTCAAAAATCGACAAGAAGCGGTAGGCATTTGGCCAGTAATGCTGGTACAGCCATAACGCCGACAACTGGATCAGGATCAGCGAAGCGATAAAGCTCACAAAGTTACTGATGGCGCCTTTGCGGTCACGCCAGAGAAAATAATTGAGCGTCCAGTTGCCGGTCCAGCCGTGGGTTTTGAAGCCCTGATAAACAATGCCGATAATCCAGCGCGATTTTTGCCTTACCGCCGTGTGCAAGGTATCCGGAAAATACTCGCGTACGCAGATCACCGTGGACGAGCGCCGGCTTTGCCCCAGCAGGCGTTTGCCCAGCGAATGCGTAGGCGTATCGCGGATCACCGGGAAGCGCACAAACACCTCGGTCATGCCCTTGGCTTTCAGCCGAAAGCCAATGTCGTAGTCTTCGGTCAAACTTTGCACGTCAAAGGCAATGCCGTCGCCATCGGCCAGCAAGGCTAGTACTGCACGGCGGCTGAAACACGTGCCAACGCCAGCGCTGGGCACCTGACCGGCCACCGCTTCGCGCACCGGCACGTCTTTACCATGCAGTTCGGCAAACTCATCCAGATAAGACAGGCTGGTGAAGTTGGTCCACGGCCGTTCAAACGGATAAACCGGAATCTGGATCAGATCTTTACGCGCCACCAGAAAATTGAACAGCCGCAATTCCATATCCGAGATCACATCTTCGGCGTCGTGCAGGATGAATCCGGCAAATTCGAAATTGGCTCGGCGCTCGAATTGCAAAATGGCGTCGAGTACGTTGTTCAGGCAATCGGCCTTGCTGGTTGGCCCGGGGCGGGCGCAGACCACTTTATGTACATTGGGAAAGCGCGCACAGACTTCATCCACGTCGCGCTGGGTATCCGGATCATTGGGATAAGTGCCGACAAAGATGTGGTAATTCTCGTAATCCAGCGTGGTGGCGGCCAGTTCGGCCATCTTGCCGATCACTCCGGTTTCTTGCCACGCGGGCACCATGATGGCCAACGGCTTTTCGTCCGGCTCGTACAGCGCGGTGTAATCCAGATACGGGTGGTTGCGATAAATGGTCAGCAGGCGCCAGATACGGCGGCCCCAGTAAACCACATCGATAAACAAATCATCGATGCCGCTGACCAGCATCATCACCGCCACCGCAATGGCAAGCAGCTTCAGGCCGTAAAGATAGGTTGAAAAAATATCCAGCAAAGACATCAATGCACTCCCGGCTTAGGCAAAGTCCGGAGCCGGATCGGCTTTATGCGCGAGGCCTTTCTTGAGTGTCGCCACAATGTATTCGCACGACTTGCCATCGCCAAACGGATTGCCCGCCTGCCGCATGGCTTGATACGCCGCTTTGTTCTGCCACAGTGCTTCAACCTGCTCGACGATGGTCGCCCGTTTAGTACCCACGAGCCGGGCGCAGCCTGCATCAATGGCTTCGGGACGCTCGGTTTCTTCACGCAATACCAGCAGCGGTACGCCAAATGTGGGAGCTTCTTCCTGCAAACCACCGGAGTCAGTCAGTACCAGCCAGGCATCGACCAGCGCTTGCTGCATCTGCAGGTAATCCAGCGGCGGCACCAGTTGCACGTTGGCAATATGGCCAAGGATGTCATGCACCGGTTTTTGCACCACCGGATTCAAATGCACCGGAAACAGTACCGGTAGATCCGGATGCGCAGTGGCGATGTCGGCAATGGCGTGGCAGATTTCCTCAACATCGTGACCCCAGTTTTCGCGCCGGTGCACGGTGACCAGCATATGCCCGCGACCGCTGGCCTGGCGTGAAATGCCGCGATGGGCAATGACCCACTGCTGGGCATCCACCACGGTATTGCCACTAAGCGTGATGTGACTGTTGGCGATGTTCTCTTTCAACAAGGCATCGCGTGCCCGTTCGGTGGGCGCAAAGTGAAAGCGCGCCACCCGGCCGATCATCTGCCGCAAGCCTTCTTCCGGGAACGGCCGGTCCGGATTGTAAGTGCGCAAGCCTGCTTCAACGTGAGCCACCGGCACCCGGTGGTAAAACCCGGCCAGCGCTCCCAGAAAAGCACTTTCGGTATCACCTTGCACGACTACCAACGACCAGGCGCGGCTAAGCATCACCGCCTCCAGTTGCTCCCGACAACCGATGCTGAAGTCGGCCAGACTGCTGCCACGGCGCTCCAGCGTGATATCGGGCGTGATGTCAAAACACGCCAGAATCTGCTGCGCCATTTCACCATGCTGCCCGGTATGCAACCAATACACACGTGCCCATTGCTGTGAGCGCAATGCATGATAAAGCGGGGCAATCTTGATGATTTCGGGACGGGTGCCGGAGACAAGCAGGATGTCACGCATGGTTACTTCCAGTGAAAGCGTTATTGATAAAGCTCTACATATATAACCGCATCGCTGACAAATAACCAACAATATGAAGTCAGGGTATTGATAGGTATTTTTTGACTTTACAAGAAATTGGCGGATGACAATTACGAGAAGGCAGCGTGACCTTGATGAACGCGCAAAAAAAAGCGTCGTGGGTGGTTCAACTTATTGCCAAGAGACGGTCTGGCTCCGGTCTGACCATATACGACGACGCTCCCAAGCTAGATATTTCGCACAATCAGCAATAGCCCCCCCACGACAGCGACGATGCCAATTGCGTATGCCACCGTTTTGCCACGTGCGGCCAGGCGTTCGGCGCTAATGGCGGCAGTGACGATGGCCATCATGCGCATGTCCATTACACCGCCGACCAGCAAGATTGCGGTGAGTCCGGCGCAGCACTGGCAGCAGTGGCTACCCAGTTGCAGGCCATAGCGCCACGCATTGCTGGCATTGGCCGGCCCGAACTCGCCGCCATGGCCGGAGCTGCCTCGGCAGCAGGCCAGCAAATGCGCTTTCCAGCGGGTGAATTGCAGCGCGCCAGCCATCAGCACCACGGTTCCTGCCAGACTTGGCACGGCGCGCGCCAACACGGGTTGCTGCATCGCCAGGGTTGCCAGCGTGATCCCGACCAGGAAGGCAGCCAGACCAACCATCGTCCACACGCTAAAGTAAGCCAGACCCACCAGGATGGTGAGCCGGGCTGGCCGGGCATGGGCTGAACGGCTTGCCCATTGCTGGTAGCGCCACAGCACGGGGGCGAGCGCTGGCAGCATCATGGCCACCATCATCATCACCCACATGCCAAGGAACACCGCCCCGGCGCGCAACCAGGTCTGGCCCGGCATGCGCATCCAGGTCATGGACATCGTCCAGTCGCCTGGCATAGTCATGCCATCCATATCCGCCATCGAACGGCACCAGATGATGGTCATAGCCGCGCTCACCACAAACAGCAGTGCCAGGCTGCCGAAGAAGACACCACGGGAAGCGGGAACGGGAGGTGGGCGGGTTGCAGCCGCCCGCTTCCCGCGTACGGCCACAACGCTGCTGCCATGCCTTAGCACTTTTCGTACTCGTCATGACGGCGCCACCAGATGCCCGTCTCGTTGCGGCCCAGCGGCGCGCGATCGAGCCATTGGTACATGCCCCAGATGCCGTCCAGTCCGCGGGCGTAGGTGGAATAGGTGTGATAGATCACCCCATCTTCCATGACGAAGGCGCTCAATCCCGGGCGATCGCGCGCATACGTAACCGCGTCGGTACCGCAACTGTTGGCAAACTGCACCACCGGTTCTGGTGCCGGAACGGCGTCCATGGCATGCGCACCGCGCATATAGTTGTATTCAATATCGCCCTTGCGTTGTTCCTCCTCAGTGAATGACACGTTGAAGTCAAAGTTGAAATCGCCGCCCTGCGAAGAGGCCCACGGAAACGACCAACCCATGCGCTCTTTGTAGGCGCTCAGTTTGGCAATCGGTGCGCGGGAAACCGCCGCCAGCGTCACGTCGTGATTGGCCAGATGCGACACGAAGCCATCGAAGCTATCGGCAATGGCCGAGCAAGACGGGCAACCGGCGGTGTAGTCCGGCCCGAACATGAAGTGATACACCAGCAATTGCGAGCGACCCTGAAACAGGTCTTTCAGTGTTGCGCTGCCCTTGTCGGTTTCAAAGCGGTAGGTCTTGTCCACGCGAACCCACGGCAGTGCCTGGCGTTGTTGCGCCAGCAGATCGCTGTGATGCGTGAGCTGTTTTTCAGCCGCCAGCAATTTCAGTCGCGCGGCCAGCCATTCTTCGTGAGTTCCAGTTACGTGCGTCGTCATCATGATGATCTCCGTTGAGAAGCCTCGCCGTTCGGTCAGAACTGCCTGCGACAAGGTGGTTGAGTGACGTGTGCTAGATTAGTACCGGGCCTGAAACGCGAGGGAGTGACAAGTTTGGCGGGATTTGCATGGACTCACTGATCACGGCGGCGGCGGGCGCGCTGGCGGCGGGAGACCCGCTGGGTGCTCTGAATTTTGTGGCCTTGCGCAACGACCCACCGGCGTTGGCGCTGCGCGGAATTGCTCTCGCGCAATTGGGCGATTTCGTGCGGGCGAAGGCGCTGGTGCGTAGTGCAGCGCGTGCATTTGGCGCGAAAGAGGCAGTGGCACGGGCGCGTTGCGTGGTGGCTGAGGCAGAAATCGCACTCGCCTCGCGTGATCTGGGCTGGCCCGCCAAGGCGCTCGCCACCGCGCGGGCAACGCTGGCCGCACACGGTGACCAGATCAACGCCGCGCATGCGCAGTATCTGGAAGTGCGACACCAATTGTTGATCGGGCAACTGGACGCCGCCGAGATGCTGCTAGCCAGCCTTGATCCAACCGGATTGCCGCCGGTTTTAAGCACTGCACATGAACTGATGGTGGCGGGCATCGCCATGCGGCGGCTGCAGGCGACCGCTGCCCGCGCTGCGTTGGCCCGGGCTGAAAGCGCCGCCCGCCGCGCCCGTATTCCCGCTCTGTCGGCAGAAGTGGGCAGTGCAATGTTTATGCTGAACACACCTGCCGCCCGCTTGATCGTGCGAGGTGAAGAACGGCCCATCCTGCTCGATGAGGTCGAAGTATTATTGGCTTCAAAGGCGCTGATCGTGGATGCCTGCCGCCACGTGGTGTGCGATACCAACACAGTAATCGCGCTGGCAAGGCGTCCGGTGTTGTTCGTGCTGGCGCGCGCGTTGGCTGAAGCGTGGCCAGGCGATGTGCCCAGAGACACGCTGGTCGCGCGGGCGTTTCGGGCCAGGCATGCCGACGAATCACATCGGGCGCGGTTGCGGGTTGAAATCGGCCGCTTGCGAGCAGTGCTGGGCACACTGGCAGAGGTTAGCGCCACACCGCGCGGATTCACGCTGGTGCCGCACTCGTCGGAGGTGGTCGTGTTGGCGCGGCCGGTAGAAGAGAGGCATGCGGCGGTGCTGGCCTGCCTGGCCGATGGCGAAGCGTGGTCCAGTTCTGCGCTGGCGCTAGCACTTGGGGCGAGTCAGCGCACAATCCAGCGCTCGCTCGACGTGCTGTCAGAGGCGGGCAAGGTGCAGGCCTTGGGCCACGGTCGTGCCAGACGCTGGTTGACGCCGCCCGCACCGGGATTCACGACAACGTTGTTACTCTCCGCGCCGTTGCCAGGTGGCTAACATGGTACTCATCCGCACCCAGTAATCAGGACACAAACATGAAGCGACTACCAGCAGAAATCATCCGCGAGTACGGCCCTTTTCCTGGTGTGAGCCAGATTGGTGGGGTGACGTACGACGGCCAACAAGTCTGGATTGCGACCGGTGAAACCCTCACCGCGCTGGACCCGGCCAGTGGCGAGCCCAAACGTGCGCTGAACATCTCCGCCCACGCGGGCACGGCGTTCGATGGCCAGCATTTGTTCCAGATTTCCGGCGACCGCATCCTCAAGCTTGACCCGCAAACGGGCGACACCCTGGCCACCATTCCTGCGCCGGGCGGCGGTGGTGACTCGGGCATGGCCTGGGCCGAGGGCACGCTGTGGGTAGGCGAGTATCGCGAACGCAAAATCCACCAGATCGACCCCGAAACCGGTGCGATCTTGCGCAGCATTGAATCCAACCGTTTTGTGACGGGCGTAACCTGGGTGGATTCCGAACTGTGGCACGGCACCTGGGAAAACGACGCCAGCGAACTGCGCCACATCGACCCGCAAAGCGGCGAAGTGCTGGAACGGCTGGAGATGCCCGAAGGCATGGGCGTGTCTGGTCTGGAATCAGATGGCGCGGACCAGTTTTTCTGCGGTGGCGGCGGCAGTGGCAAGTTGCGGGCGGTACGGCGGCCCAAGCGGGCCGCTGGTTGATCTTTCAGCTCAGACTCAGATGTAGCCCGGATGAAGCGAAGCGAGAATCCGGGGCCAAATATTGGCAAAGGCGAATGCCAGTTATTGGTTAATGCATTGCAATCCCCCGGATACTCGCCACCCTGCGGCAACCGTTATATGTGATATCCAGGAGCCTTGTGGGGTACCCGGAGGGGCACGGGTCATCCGGGTTACATGATGGCAATCGGCGCAGCTGGGCCCAAGGCTAAATGCGTGCCGATTCGATCCGGTTCCGGCCATTTTGTTTG
This sequence comes from Silvimonas sp., assembly GCF_031291215.1. NCBI lineage: Bacteria > Pseudomonadati > Pseudomonadota > Betaproteobacteria > Neisseriales > Chitinibacteraceae > Silvimonas > Silvimonas sp. The sequence continues at coordinate 7,047 of NZ_JARLJK010000144.1, read as the reverse complement.
GCGCTATAAAGGCATTTGTCTACGGCCTGAATGAAGTCCGTGGCTTCCATGCCTGCGCTCGGGACGATAGTTCCGACGCCCATGCTGACCGTGAGCACCTGACCGTCGTCCGCTTTCTCATGCAGGATCTGCAGTTTTTCAATTAGCCGCTGACACCGCTCCGCCACCTCGCGTGCCCCGTTTTCGTCGGTTTCCGGCAGCAAAATCACGAACTCCTCACCGCCAAACCGCGCCGCAATGTCTCTGGGGCCAGCAATGGCCAGGCTCAATGTCTGCGCCACGCGGGTCAGACATTTGTCGCCCAGGATATGCCCGTAACGGTCGTTGTATTGTTTGAAGAAATCGATATCCAGCAAGATGAGCGAGAGCGGTTGCCCGGTACGCTGGGCGTTGGTCCATTCCACGTCCAGGCTGGAGTCGAACCGGCGGCGGTTGGCGATGCCGGTCAGGCCGTCTTTGAATGACAACGCTTCCAGTTCTTTTTGCAGGCTGATCAGTTTTTCTTCAGTCTTTTTGCGCTCGCTGATATCAAACATGAAGCCGACCAGCGATTGCGCCTCGCCATTCTCGTCTCGCACCACGTGCACGACATCGCGTATCCACACGTAGCCGTTGTCTTTGGTCAGCGCGCGGTAGTCTGCTTCATGGTCTATCCCGGCTTTGGATTGCGAAATGCAGAAGTTCACCACGTAATCGCGGTCATCCGGGTGAATGCGCATCGCCCAGTCTTCGGCGGAAACCCAGCTGTCCTGGCTCCAGCCCAGCAATGGCTCAATCTGCGGCCCGATATAGGCAAATTGCATGCTGGCCCAGTCAATTTTCCAGGGAATAGCCTGGGTCGACTCCAGCAGTGTTTTGTAAACCGCGCTATCACTATCAAGATCGTGGATATCAGACATGCCGGGTTTTCCTGAATTGTTTGTTGGACCGAATGGCGGTTGTTTTGATTAACGCACCGCGGCCAGATTGGTATGCACCGTAGGCGCGGCGTTCCAGTACCAGTAAAAGAAGCCGTTCTCGGTTTGCAGCAGTGTTTTGGTCACCACCGAACCGTGTTTGATATCGCCCCAGCATGCCCGGGCCGAGTTACGGTTGTTATGCAGATCAATGCATTCGGGGTTGTTGTGGGCCGGTTTGGGCGGGATATAAAGCGCACAACCACGCCGTACCCACAAGTCTGCCACGCAGATTTTTGAGAGCTTTGGCCAGTATCTGGCTACCGAAATCACCAACGGAAATTCGGGATCGGTAGAGGCAAAAACATGCGGAAAGTCGTGATGTTCCAGGTCTGTGCACACCACGGTGAGTAGATTGTTGCCGGTGTTCTGATAAGGCGACCAATGTCCGGCAAAGACGCCGTATTCATATTCGACTTGGGAGAGCGTGTGTACCGGGCTACTTAGCGGAACGCCCTGACCGGGTTCGACCAGCGTGATGCCAAATGCGGCGGCAATATCGCGCGTGGCCCACATCGGTTCATACACCACTTCTTTGGCGATAAATCCCAACTGGGTTTCCACGCCATAGGGCGGCGTCGGTTTAATGGCCATAACCTCGGCGACGATATATTCATTGCCAATAGCTACGGCCGGGTTGGTTGTCGCCGGTTCCAGCGGTGTGACCCCGGCTGGCAGCGCATTCAGATAAACCGGCTGTCCGCCATCGTTATAGAAGAAGGGGGTATCTGTGATGTTGACCGTTGTTTCATACAACTCCTTGATAAACACCGGCGCATCAAAATGTCCTTCTGCCATGGTCCAGCCAACCCATAAGTAATTGATAAAAGACTGATATTCTAACCACGGCCCGGCATTGCCGTGGTCAGGAAGCTCTGAACGGATATCTAGCTGTATGTTGAAAGCGACAATGACCGGGTTTGGGCAGCAAAAACGCGATCGGCATTGCGCTCAGTCACAGGTGTGCAGTGACTTGTAGCGGGATGGCGAAGTGCCGCTTTGCTCGGAGAAGAACCTTGAGAACACGGATACCGACGAAAACCCCAGCATGTCGCTGATGTTCGAGACTGACATCTCGTTTTGCAGGAGCAATTCTTTGGCCTTTTCGAGCCGGACCTGATTCATGATCCGCCGAAGGTTGGTTCCTTCTTTTTGCAGCCGCCGATGCAGGCTGAAGCGCGACATATTCAAGCCGCCGCATACCATTTCCAGCGTGGTGTGTTCCTCGGCCAGGAACGACATATTGCGGGCCTGTTCTTCGACCAGTCCTTCAACTCGGGCAGCAAACGAGTGCCGTTTATAAAGTGCCTTGAGATCGTGAACGGCCTGGCCGTGAATGGCATCAAACGCGGTGCGATTGTGCAGGTGATAGCGGGCATTGGCCGTCGGCAGATTCAGAACCAGCCGATTGTGGCTTTGCCCGAAGCGCACTTTGCATTTTTCAACATCCTGCAGCTTTTGTTCAGAGGCAAAGGGCTTGCCAGTCAGTTCAAGCATGACGGGCAGATCGTCGTCTTCAGTGTATTGGCGGGCCAGCTTGGCCATCGTTATGAGATTGCCAAAAGCACTCAGGGAAGTGCGGTTATGATCGCCGTCCAGCACGTATTCAAATTCGAAGCGGCCGTTTTCTTCCTTGATGCGCAGATCGTCAACATCGCCAATCAATGCCCTGAAGCGGAGGTAATTCAGATAGGCATCTTTGAGCGTGGGCGAGTTGGCAACGATGCCAATCACTGTGCTGAATGGCGCGGCCAGGGGAATAGCCAGCAGGCTTTGATTTTCTGAGGTCGATGGCAGCGAACGCTCCATCAGATTCAGCATCGCGATATGTTTGGCTGCGGCAATCCGGCCTTGCGGATCTTTGGTTTCGAGTTCTGTGATGCCGGTGATACGGCGAAACTCGGCCGGGCTGATGCCTCTGGCTTTTGCGGATTCCAGACCAAGAAGTGCCAATCGGCTGGTGACTGTTTTAGGCCAAACTGCCATTTTTAACCTCACAACGCATGCTGGCCGCGCTTGCGGAGCGGCGCAACGTCGCGCTCATTCCCCAAAGAGGCAAACGCGAAGTTGTATTCCAGCAGTTATGGAATGATTGATGCGCTGGCAATGCCCATACGCAGGCGTTACACAGACATACAAAGCATCTGGTACATCGGGAACGTGATGGCAGCACGTACCTGAAGCCCGGCACTGTCTGGCCGGGAGATCATGCGGCAACGATTTCCACTCGTTGCGCATGACGGTGTTTAATCTAACACAGCTTGTTACATCGTCCTGGCAGGGTTTACCCCACCTTCATCCTGCTCTGGCCTGACCGCTAACACGGTGTTTGGTCAGTTGTTTCTATCAAGCCTTTTTATAAATGCACGCAGCGAAAACCGGGATAAACCGCGTCTTGCAACAAACGCAGCGGTTTATCCCGGTTGAACCGACGTTAGTGCGTCAGCGCAAGCACTTTTCCGGCAAAGGCTTGTTTGCTTGCCAATGCCAGCGGGTCACGCGAGGAGCCGCCCACGGTAAACGAGAACGTCCCCGCCGGAATGCGCCACTGATGCAGCGTGATATCCCAGATGGCAAGGCGTTCAGCCGTTGCGCTCACAGTGACCTTGGTGCTGGCGCCTGGCGCCAGTTGCACCTTTTGCCAGCCAATCAAGCGTTGCGGTGGTTCACCCGCAGCGGCAGGCAGCGCGGCGTAAATCTGCGCGACCTCAGCCCCGGCTACCAAGCCGGTGTTCTTGAGCGTAAAGCTGGCTGTGAGATTGCCATTGGCATCCACTGCGGTGGTCAGACCGGAATACGCAAAGCTGGTGTACGACAAGCCGTGCCCAAAGGGGAACAGTGGCGTAATGTTTTGCGAGTCGTACCAGCGGTAGCCCATGTTCAACCCTTCGCTGTAAACCACATTCAGATCAGTCGAGGAAATCGCCTTTTGCGGTTGATCCGTGTCGTTAACCGGGAAGGTGATCGGCAACTTGCCCGACGGATTAACCGTGCCAAACAACACATCGGCAATCGCTGCGCCACCCTGAGTACCAGGATACCAGGCCTCAAGCACGGAGTGGACATTGTTCACCCACGGCATGGTCACGGCTGTGCCGCTTTCCAGCACAACCACACTGCGCTTGGCGCTGGCCGCTACGGCAGCAATCAGGGCATTCTGGTCGTAAGACTGGTTGGCCGGATCGGCTACAGCGTCAGGCAGGCTGAGCGAGGCCAGATCACCCCCTTCGGTTTCCCACTGTGTACCAAAGACGATTGCGACATCTGCGTTGGCAGCAGCAGTTGCGGCGGCCGCAGCGTCGGAGCCATCCAGATAAGTAACGGTGGCGTTCGGTGCCTTGGCCTTGATTGCATCCAGCGGCGACGATTTATACCAGGTGGCGCAGCCGGTCACTTGCCCGCCGATCATGGCTGCCGGGTTCAGGCACGTTACTGCATTGCCGCCACGGGGAGGAGTCAGCGCTGAACCGCCGCCGGCCATTACGCCGACGTCGGCATGACCGCCAATAACCACAATCCGCTGGATAGTTGCGGCGTTCAGCGGCAGCGCGGGGGTGGTTGCCCCGGCTGGTGTGGCGTTTTTCAGCAAGACCATGGATTGCTCTGCCGCCGCCTTGGCTGCGACATCGCCAGCAGCTTGATCAATGGTGCCGCCCAAGGGTGCGGGAGAATCCATGATGCCCAGCCGGATCATCGTGCGCAGCTTGCGTTGCACCATGTCGTTAAGACGTGAAAGGGGCACGGTGCCCGCGGCGATGGCAGCTTTCAGTTTCTGGTTAAAGAAGGTCGGCACGCCGTAGAACCCGGCGCTATCGTCGGTCGAACCGCCTTCTTCTTCATCCAGCCCGGCGTTGGCACCGCGTACCGTGTCGGTCAGCGCCATGAACCAGTCAGATTGCACCTTGCCCTGGTAGCCCCACTCGGTCTTGAGCACATCGGTCAGCAGGTAGGTGTTTTCGCAAGACTTGATCCCGTTGAGCAGGTTGTACGCGCACATCACGTTGCCCGGCTTGCCCTGTTTGATGCCAATTTCAAACGGCAACAATTGCAGCTCGCGCAGCGTGCGCTCGTCAATAATTGAATTAGAAGTAAAGCGATTGGTTTCCTGATCGTTGGCGGCAAAATGCTTGATGGTCGCGACCACCTTTTGATCTTGCGTACCGGTAGTGCGGGAGGCAATCAGATAACCCGCCAGTACCGGGTCTTCGCCCATGTATTCAAAAATGCGGCCATTGCGCAATTCGCGCGCCAGATCTACGCCGCCACCCAAACCTTCGGTATATCCGATGGTTCTCAATTCTTTGCCAATCTGCGAGCCGTAGTTGTAGGCCAGTTGCGTGTCCCAACTGGCGGCCAGCGCGATATTTGATGGCATTGCGGTAGCGCCGTTATCCACCGTTACGCCGTTTTTGGCCTGGTAAACACCAGTGGCCGAATCCGCAGTGTAGTAATCAGGAATGCCCAGGCGCGGAATACCGGGGATATATCCGGCGCCACCCAACGGCCCCGTTTGGGTACCGACGCCATGAACCAGCTGGATTTTTTCATCCAGCGTCATTTGCGCTACCAACGCCGATGCGCGCTGATCCGCAACCGTATCTGGATCGGTCACCGTGGTTACTGTCGCGGGTTTGTTATCGTCGCTGCCGCCGCAGGCAGACAGCAGACCGGCCGCTGCAAACAGCAAGGCCAATGTTGTGCGAGTCGTCATGTTTATCTCTACTCCATACTCCCTGTCGGCCGATTTATTACTCGGTCGCGGGATTTGTTATCGGAGCAAACATGGTAGTCGGGTCATCCAAAACGCTCTTTGCACGCCGTTGCGGCATTTGGCACCCGGTTGCGCAAAATTGCGTAAAGGTAGCCAGAAAAAGACGAAATGTGACCCGCGCGTGACGACTCTAGGGTGAACCAGGTAAGGGTTTGATATTACGGTTACTGCTTGAAACGGCTGGGTTTTTCTGAGAGGCGACAAGATGTGGCGCGGATAACCCGCCACCTTCTGGTTTTCGCAGATGGCCGCATCGGGTGGAGTTAAAACACACCTCTTCGAGGGGAGGAACATCACGCCGGAGGTTGTGAAAAAAGGGAAGGAAAAACCGAAGAGCCACCAGATGCGGCTTTTGTTGAGTGCAGCGGCAAAGCCACTGAAAGAGTGTGAGTTTCGCGGCAACCACAGCGGGCGGGGCCTGTATTTGTTCGTCCCGGAATTGGTCAGGCAGAACTCGCTGCGCCAGTCATGAACCTGTTTACTTGAGCTTGCTCAGAACATCGTTGATGTTGATTTCATCTTCCGAAAAGCAATAACTGCCATTCTGGCTCGTTTCAATATGCAGGTATTTTTTTGTGGCGGATCGTCTTTGTTTTCGTGCGAGATAAGCACTGACCACACCGGCAATCAGCAACGAAAACATGCCTCCAAGATAGTTATTTTCTTGCTGGCTAGTCCGGATTTTCTGTTCCTCTGCGGACTCACAATCAACCCAGTATTTTTTTATATCATGCAAATTCAGATGCCTGCTGCCAATTTCCAAAACATGATTATCCATACCAACGTCCTTGATCATCAGGTGTTTTCAAGCTTTCGTTTTTGGCCGACTGCTGGCTGTCGCTGGCCAATTGTCTGCCCGTTCACCAACTGACACAAAAGTAAGATAGCAGGTGTTGGCACAGACGCACAGGAGTGGTGGCTTTGGTTCGCCAAGAAAAGTCCCGAGCGAGCCGGGCGTTTTTTCTGAACCGGTCGAACTTTGCGTCTTTCTAAGCTAGCTCGTGGTTCGTAGCGCGGATGAAGGCCGATTCTCGGCATAAACGTTAGCGGAAATCCGGGGGCGCAATATATCACTCGGACCAGTGAAGGTGTTTTGCGATATGGCTCCCGGATTATCGCGCCGTTTCATTCAGGCTCCTTGCCGACCAACTGGCCACGCCTAAGTAACAGCAAAGCAATCTGGTCTGGCCCGGCCTCGATGGACACTGACTTAAGGTGGATAATGCCCACCCAGGAGTTGTGTTCATGACCAAGACCAGACGTACTTACCCCGAATCCTTCAAACGTGATGCAGTAAACCAGGTGCTGGCCGGCACCCCG